>VGFF01000084.1 GCA_016868955.1 Armatimonadota bacterium | reverse complement strand
GCCCTTGACCGCCGACGCGGTCAAGTTCACGTTCGATCGTATCCGCGATCCGAAGAGCCGTTCGACGCGCGTGCCGCAGCTCGGCGACTACGTGCGCACCGACGTCGTCAACCGGCACACGGCGCGGGTCGTGTTCGCGAGCCCGTATCCGCAGTTCATGCAGGCCGTTTCCAACGTCGGCATGGCGCCGCAGTCTCCGGCGGCCGTGCAGCGGATGGGCGACAACTACTTGAAGAACCCGGTCGGCACGGGTCCGTTCCGAGTCGAAGGGTGGCCGAACGAGAACACGCTCGTGCTCGTCCGCAATACCGCCTACAAGTGGGCGCCGGCGCACATTCCGAACCGCGGCGCCGCCCACCTCGACCGCGTCGTCTACAAGTTCATCATCGAGGAGGCGACGAAGACGCTGGCGATCGAGAAGCGGGAGGCGCACGTCGCCGAGGATCCGGCGCGCCACATGGCGCCGACGTTCCAGAGCGATCAGCGCTACCAGCTGTTCATGCACAAGACGTCGGGCATCCCACAGCACTGGCCGTTCAACACGACACGCTGGCCGAGCTACGAGATCGCCGTGCGCCAGGCCGCGAACTATGCGCTCGACAAGGAGCGCATCGTGAAGGTCGCGTTCTTCAACACCGTCACGCCGGCCAAGGGCCCGTTGACCGATAAGAACTGGGCGTTCTGGCCGGAGGCGAAGAACTACTACCCGTACAACCCGAAGAAATCCAAGGAGATCCTCGAGAGCGCCGGCTACAAGATGAACGCCGCGACCGGCATCTACGAAAAGGACGGCAAGCCGCTGCGCCTGAGGCTCGTTACGACGTCGACGTGGGAACAGGTCCGCACCGGCACTATGGCCCAAGCGATGATGAAAGAGGTGGGCATCGACCTCGTCGTCGAGGCGATGGTCTACGACGCGACCGTGATCCGCTACACGAACAACGAGTACGAGCTCGCGCGGTTAGGACTCTCGACGTTCGATCCGGACGCGTTGTGGACGGCGTTCCACTCGACGCAGGTCACGGGCGGCAGCCAGTGGAACCGCGGCCAGCTCAAGTTCAAGGCGCTCGACCTGCTGCTCGACCGGGGCCGCCAGCTGAGTAACCCCGAGCAACGCAAGCCCGTCTACTACCAGGTGCAGAAGATGCTGCTCGACATGGCGAACGCCATCTACCTGTTCGAGGACCACTACTTCTTCGCGGCGCAATCGTGCGTCAAGGGCTGGAAGTGGAACGTGCTCGGCATGTACGAGCTTCACAACGTCTGGCTCGAAGGCGACTGCCGCCGGATCACGAACTAGCGGGCGCCGATGCGGTTCTATCTGCGGCGGCGCCTGCTCACGCTCCTCCCGGTTCTGCTCGGCGTGACGTTCGCCGTGTTCGTCATGCTGCACCTCATGCCGGTCGACCCGGTCATGATGATGATCACGGAGCTCTCTGCGGGGCAGGCGCCGGTCCAGCGCCAGGAGATCTCCGACGCGCGCTACGCCGCGATGCGGCACGAGATGGGGCTGGACCGGCCCCTTCTCGCGCAGTACGGCTCGTTCCTGGCGCGCGTCGTCTCCGGCGACCTCGGCCGGTCGTTTCAGAGCCGGCGCGCCGTCTGGGACCTCATCGCCTCGAATGCCGGCGCGACGGTCGAGCTCGCGATCAGCGGGCTGGGCGTCGCGATCCTGCTCGGCATCTCGCTCGGCGTGCTGGCCGCGTTGTACCACGACACGTGGATCGACGCCGGCGTCATGGCATTCTCCGTTGCCGGCCTGTCGTTGCCGTCGTTCTGGCTCGGCATCATGCTCATCCTGCTCGTCTCGTTCCAGCTCGGATGGCTGCCCATCGTCTCCTCGTCCGGGTGGCAAGGATTGATCCTGCCGGCGCTCGCGCTCGGCGTGCGCGCATCGGCCGTCATCGCCCGGCTCGTGCGCTCGTCGGTCGTCGAGATCCTCAACCTCGAGTACATCCGCACGGCGCGCGCGAAGGGCCTGGGCTGGACGCGCATCGTCTTGCGGCACGCGCTGAAAAACGCCTTGATCCCCGTCGTCACCGTCGTCGGGTTGCAGTTCGGCAACTTGCTGTCGGGCGCAGTCATCATCGAGAGCGTGTTCGGGCGCCCGGGTCTCGGCAGCATGGCCGTGCAGGCCATCAACTTCAAGGACTTCCCGCTCGTCCAGGGCACCGTGCTCGTGTTGGCGATGGTCTACGTCGGCGTCAACTTGCTCGTCGATCTGTCGTACGCCTGGCTCAACCCCGAGATCCGGTTGGGGACCTGACGTGGCGACTTCGGCCGCGCTGTCGGTTCCCGCCGCGCCGGCGGTCCGCGTGCGCGGCCGAAGCGGCGTCATCCGCCGTCTGCTGCGCAAGCCGCAAACGCTTCTGGGCGCGATCCTGCTGTCGCTCGTCCTCGTCGCCGCGGTCACGGCGCCCTTTCTGACGCGCTTTCCGCCGGACGCGCAAGCGGTCGGCGATCCGTTCGCGCCGCCGTCGGCGCGCCATCCTTTCGGTACCGATCAATTCGGTCGCGATCTCTGGACGCGCGTCCTGTACGGCGGCCGCATCTCGCTGCAGATCGGCCTCGTCGCCGTCGCGATCGGCGGCACCGCCGGCGTCGTGCTCGGGGCGCTTGCCGGCTACGCCAGCGGCTGGGTCGACGAGGCGGCGATGCGCTTGATCGACATCCTGCTCGCGTTCCCGGGCATCCTGCTCGCGATCGCGGTCGTCATCATGCTGGGGCCGGGTCTGCACAACTTGATGATCGCCGTCGGCATCGGCGCGATCCCGACGTTCTCGCGCGTCGTCCGCGCCGCTGTGCTCGACGCGAAGGTCCGCGACTACGTGACCGCGGCGCGCGCGATGGGCGCCGTCGACGCTGTGATCCTCGTGCGGCACATCCTCCCGAATACGATCGCGCCGATCATCGTTCTCGCGACGCTGGACGTCGCGACGGCGATCTTGTCCGGCACGGCGCTCTCGTACCTTGGCATGGGCACGCGGCCGCCGACGGCGGAGTGGGGGCTCATGCTCGCTGAAGGCAAGGACTACATGCGCCACGCCTGGTGGGTCGGCACGTTCCCCGGCTTGGTCATCACGCTCGCCGTCATCGGTATCAACCTGCTCGGCGACGGGCTTCGCGACACGCTCGACCCACGACTCAAGAAAGCGGGAGGATCACGGTGAAGGTCTACATCTCGACGGACATGGAGGGCATCTCCGGCGTCGTTGATCGGGCGCAGATTTCCCCGCCTGGCCTGGACTTCAAGCGCGGGCGGCTCCTGCACACCGAGGACGCGAACGCCGCTGTGCGCGGCGCGCTCGCCGCCGGGGCGACCGAAGTGGTCGTCTCGGGCGGCCACGGCGGCAACGGCATGCGCAACATCGTCGACGAACAGATGCACCCGGCCGCCTGGCTGATCACCGGCGACACGCGGGAGTCGACGCTGCAAGGTCTCGACGCGTCCTACGCGGCGGTCGTGCTCATCGGCTACCACACGCGGCACGGATTGTCGGGCGTGCTCGATCACACGATCACGGCGCGCGACGTCCAGGAGATCCGCGTGCAGGGACGGCCGATCGGCGAGATCGGCTTGCACGGCCTCGTCGCCGGCGCGCACGGCGTGGCCGTCGTGCTCGTCAGCGGCGACGATCGCCTCGTCGCCGAGACGCGCGACTGGTTCCCCTGGGCGGTCCCTGTCGTCGTCAAGTACGCGATCGGCCGGCACGCCGCCCGCTGCATGCACCCGAAGCGCGCGCAGCAGTCGATCGAGGAAGATACGGCGCGGGCGCTGGGCGCATTGGACAAGATGAAGCCGCTGGACGTCGGCAAGCCGATCGTCGCCGAGCTGGAATTCAAGCGCACCGCGCACGCCGACGAGGCCGCCTGCCTGCCGGGCGTCGCGCGCGCGAACGACACGACGATCCGCATGCGCTCCGACGACCCGATCACGATCGTGAACCTGATCCGCATGGGCATCAAGCTCGGCGCGACCGCGCAAGCGGACGCGATGCGCTGACGAGACGAGGGGAGCCGACAAAGTGAGGATCTACATCTCCGTAGACATGGAAGGCGTGGCCGGCATCGTCGATCGCGCGCAGGCATCGCACCCCGGGCTCGACTACGACCGCGGGCGGCGTTTGATGACGCAGGAAGCGGCGGCGGCGGCGCGCGGCGCGCTCGATGCCGGCGCCAAGGAGGTCTGGCTGTCGGATTCGCACGGCTCCAACGGCATGCGCAACATCCTCATCGAGGATCTGCCCGAGGCGTCGTGGCTGATCAGCGGCGACAGCCGGCCGATGGGACAGGTCGAAGGCCTCGACCGCTCGTTCCAAGCGCTCGTGATGATCGGTTACCACACGCGGCACGGGTTGTCGGGCGTCCTCGACCACACGATCAGCGCTCGCGAGGTATACGCGCTGCGCTTGAACGGGCGCGAGGTCGGCGAGGTTGGGCTAAACGCCGCGGTCGCCGGCCACCTCGGTGTGCCGGTGGCGCTCGTCTCCGGCGATCACAAGCTCGCCGGGGAGGTGCGCGAGCTGCTGCCGTGGTGCGAGTACGTCACGGTCAAGGAAGCGATCGGGCGACACGCGAGCAAGGCGATGCATCCCGATCGCGCGGGCGAGGCGATCTCGCATGGGGTGCGACGCGCGATCGCGCGGCTGCCGGAGATGAAGGTCTTCGAGGTCGGCAAGCCGGTCGTCGCCGACCTGACGTTCAAGCACACGTCGATGGCGGACGGCGCCGCGCACATGGGCGGCGTCGTCCGCATCGACGACCTGACGCTGCGCCTCAGCGCCCCCGACGCGGTCGCGTTGTATCCGCTGTTGATGAGCGCGATTCACCTCGGCGGCCACGCCGTCGCTTCGCCGATGAAGTCCGGGACGACGAACGCGCCGGGGTCGTAGCCGCCGCGCCGGTTGCGCTCGCGCCCGGCTTCTCGATCAGCAGATCGCCGAGGAAGACCGCTCCAACTCGGACTGTGACGAAGGAAGGCTAGTTGATGCCGTGAAAAAGGACTGTACCACTCACACTGTCCACGTCGACTGAACCGCTGCTTATCAGCGGTGATTTGGAGGTTCACAATCGCTGAAACCCTTGCTGTGCGGGTCTGGCGCGCCCGGAGGGAGTCGAACCCCCGACCAACTGCTTAGAAGGCAGCTGCTCTATCCGCTGAGCTACGGGCGCGCGGCGCTGTGAATACTAGCATACCGGAGGGCTCGGGAGGCCGACCGACGCCGGTGTTATAATGCCGGAGGCGGCGCGCGCCGCTCCTTCTCGCGGTGGCCATAGCTCAACGGCAGAGCACTAGACTGTGGCTCTAGGGGTTGCGGGTTCAAATCCCGTTGGCCACCCCAAACGTACAGAAAACCCCCAATCGATCTTCCGTGACTTGCTTGCAAACGAGCATCGCTTGATCTACCTCTGATCGGTCATATGAGTCCAAAGAAAGTGAATCGCTTCGGCCCGTCGAATACCTACCCAGCGCCGTAACGCGGCGCATTCCGCGGCGCCGCCGGAGCGCGGCCCACGAACGGAGGCGGGTATGCCACGCGAGGAAGAGACGTTGCTCGAGTACGCGAAGCTCACGGGGGCGCCGGTCACGCCCGAGGATGTCAAGGCGCTGACGCCGGACACGCTGACTTTGTTCACGCGCATCCGCGCGATGTGGGAGATCGACGTCGACGGATTCGAGATGGCGACGACGTTCGACCGCGAGGACTAGCGCCGATGTCCCGCGACGATCTCTGCGACCTTTCCTTGATGGACGCGGCGGCCGCGATGCGGGCCGGGGAGGCTTCTGCGGTCGACGTGGTTGGCGCCGCGCTCGATCGCACGGAACGCGATGGAAAAGCGCTCAACTGCTACCTTCACGTCGTCGCGGAAGCCGCCATGGCCGACGCGAAAGCGCGGGCCGAGGAGCTGGCCGACGGTCGAGACCGCGGACCGCTGCACGGCATCCCCGTCTCGTTGAAAGATAACGTCTGGACGGCCGGGATTCCGACGACCGGCGGCTCGGTATCACGGATCGGCTGGATCCCAAAGGAGGACGCGACGTTGTGGGCGCGGATGAAGCGTGCCGGCGCGGTCCTCGTCGCGAAAGCGCACCTATACGAGTTCGCCTACGGCGCGGTGAACCCGACGTTCGGGCACGCGACGAATCCGTGGAAGCCCGGATACGAGACCGGCGGGTCCTCCAACGGCTCAGCGTCCTCCGTCGCCGCGGGCTTGTGTCACGCGTCGATTGGCTCTGACACCAGCGGATCGATCCGCGGGCCGGCGGCCTATTGCGGGCTCGTCGGCGTGAAGGCGACGTACGGGCTCGTCAGCCGCCACGGCGTGATCCCGCTCAGCTACACGCTCGACGCCGCCGGACCTTTGACGCGCACGGTGACCGACGCCGCCGCCGTCCTCCGCGTCATCGCCGGCTACGATCCGCTCGACCCGACGACGTCGCGACGAGAAGTGCCCGACTACGTCGCGGCGTTGGAGGGCGGCGTCCGCGGCATGCGCATCGGCATGGTCACGGAGGAAACGCTCGCCGTCTGCTCGCGTGATGCGCGGCGAACGTTCGCGGATGCCGTCGAAGGCCTGCGCCGCGAAGGCGCGGTCATCGTGCCGGTCCGGATCCCCGACATGATGCGGTTGTGGGGGCCGTCGGACGTGATCACCACGGCTGAGGCGCTCGAATACCATCGCGACGCGCTCGCACGCAATCCGGAGGGCTATGGTCCGGCCGTCCGGGCGCGGCTGGGCCGCGGCTTCTACATGTCGGCGCTCGACTACGTGCGTGCCCAGCGCGTGCGCGCGCGCTTGATCGCCGACATGGACGCGGCGATGGAGGGCGTCTCCGCGGTCGTCATGCCCGGGCACCCGGTTGGCTCGCACCCGATCGGCGCGAAGTTCATGGAGGTCGACGGCAAGGAAGTCGAGCTGGCCCCGATCAGCGGTTTGTACACGCGGATGTTCAACTTGACCGGCCAGCCGGCGATGACCGTGGCGGCCGGCTTCAACACTACCGGGCTACCAATGAGCATGCAGATCGTGGCGCGTCCGTTCGACGAAGTGACGATGTTTCGCATCGGGCGCGCCCATGAGCGCGCCGGCGGCTGGCACGAGCGGCGGCCGCCGCGCCTCTCCTAGAAGCTTCGGTCAGGCGGGGCGCGCGGTCGGCTCGCCGCCGGCCGTGCGCCGACCTCCGTTCCGAGAAGCGGCACCGAGCGGCGCCGCCTCGCTGTCCTAGTTCGAGATATCGGTGGTGGTGCCGTTACCTGTAGGCGGGACGGGTGCCGCAAACGGGCGGCCGAAGATCGCGCTGCCCGCCGGAGAGCCCGGCGGGCGTGAGGACACCGTGGAGGTACGATGACGGATTCGCTTTGCGATCTGACGCTGGTGGAGGTGGCGGCGCGTGTTCGCGAAGGCGACCTCTCCCCCGTTGAGGTAACGCAAGCGGTTCTTGATCGGGCGGCACGCCTCGCGCCGCGGTTGAATTGCTTCCTGGCGACCGTGGGCGAGGCGGCGCTGCGGCGCGCCGAGGCGTGCGCCCGCGCGGTCCGGGAGGGGCGGCCCTTGGGACCGTTGCATGGAGTGCCGATCACGTTGAAGGACAACGTCGCGACGGCCGGCATCGAAACGACGGCCGGTTCGCCAACGTTAGCTGGCTCGGTTCCGAAGACGAGCGCGACGGTCTGGCGACGCCTCGAGGAAGCCGGCGCGGTGCTCGTCGCGAAGGCGCACCTCTACGAGTTCGCATACGGCTCGGCCCACCCGGCGCTCGGGGACACGCGGAATCCGTGGAATGTCGCCTGCGTCTCCGGGGGATCCTCGAGCGGGTCGGCGTCGTCCGTCGCGGCCGGGCTTGGATTCGCGTCGATCGGAAGCGACACCGGCGGATCGATCCGCGTGCCGGCGTCACTGTGCGGTATCGTCGGCCTCAAGCCGACGTATGGACGCGTCAGCCGCGCCGGGATCGTGCCGCTCGGCTACTCTCTCGACGTCGCCGGGCCGCTCACGCGCAGCGTCACGGACGCCGCGCTCATTCTCGAGGTCATCGCGGGCCATGACGCTGCCGACCCGATGACCGCGCGTCGCACCGTGCCGTCGTTTCGCGAGGGGATCGAAGACGGTGTGCGCGGCCTTCGCCTCGGCGTGCCCCGCCGCCAATCGCTGGAGCTGTGCACGCCGGACGTCGCCAAGGTCTTTGCGGAGTCCTTGGCGGTGCTAGAGACCGAGGGGGCCGTGTTGCGCGACGTAACGCTGCCGGACTTCCTCGCCGCGCAGACGATCGTCGACGTCCTGATCAGCGGTGAGGCGGCGGAAGCGCACTACCACCACGTGAAGAACACGCCGGAGAAGATCGGGCCGGTCGTGCGCGGGCGGTTGGAGCGTGGCTACATGATCTCCGCCGCTGATTACGTGCGGGCGCAGCGGGCGCGACGCCGGTTCATCGCGGAGGTCCGGGCGGCGATGTCTGAGTTGGAGGCTCTCGTGCTCCCCGGTCACCCGACCGGGACATATCCGTTGGACGTCGGGTCCGTGCTCGTGAACGGGCAACCGGTCCTCGTGCACCCGCTCACCAGTCGGTTCACGCGGCTGTTCAGCCTGAGCGGCGACCCCGCGATCGTCGTCCCCTGCGGATTCACGCCGCAGGGGATGCCGGTGTCGCTGCAATTCGTCGGCCGCGCGTTCGACGAGCGCACGATCCTGCGGGCGGCACGCGCGTACGAGCGCGCCACGCCTTGGCACACCATGCGCCCGCCGCTCGTCGATTAGTCGCGCGGCGCTGCTACGGCC
>VGFF01000083.1 GCA_016868955.1 Armatimonadota bacterium | reverse complement strand
GCCTTGATCGTCGGCGAGATGGGCCTGCGGGAGGCGGCGGTCGCGGCCGGGCTCGCGATCGTCGAGGGCGGACCGGCGGAATTCGTCATCGCCGGTTTGGATCGCCGGTTCAGCTACGATCGCTTGCGGGCGGCGACCCTCGCGATCCGCGGCGGCGCATCGTTCATCGCGTCCAACCGCGACCCAAATATCCCCGTCGAAGAAGCGTTGTGGCCGGGCGGCGGCGCGATCGTCGCGGCGATCGAGACAGCCTCCGGCGCGCGGCCGATCGTCATCGGCAAGCCGGAGACGTTGTTGTTCGAGATGGCGGCGGAGCGGGCGGGCCTATCCACCTCCGACATGGTCATGATTGGCGATCAGATCTCCACGGACATCGATGGCGGCGAGCGCGCCGGCATGCGCACGGTGCTGGTTCTGACCGGCGTTTCGACGGCGGCGGAAGCGGCGCGACGCCCGACGCCGCCGTCACTGATCGTTTCCGACCTCGCGCGGTTGCTCGCGCGATGGGAGGGTGGTTCGTGAGAGGGCATGCCTCAGGGTTCGGTGAGAGGAGAGCCCACGTGAAGAAGATCATCTACTGCATCCTCGACGGGGTCGGCGATCGCCCCATCGCCGGACTGGGCGGCCGCACGCCCATGGAGGCGGCGCATAAGCCGCACCTCGACGCGCTCGCGCGCGATGGGCGCCAGGGCCTCGTGACGACGGTCGGCAAGGGAATCGCGCCGGAATCCGATGTCGCGGTGACCGCGATGCTCGGATACGACCCCCACAAGTACCACGCCGGTCGCGGCCTGCTGGAGGCGCTGGGGCTCGGCCTGCGGTTCGAGGATGGAAACGTGGCCCTGCGTGGCAACTTCGCGAGCGGCGGCGCCGGACGCACGATTCTCGATCGTCGCGTCGGTCGCAATCTTTCCAGCGGAGAGGCCCATGGGCTTGCGGCGTCGGTCAATCGCGACGTTCGCCTCGACGCCGCCGACTTCCACCTCGCCACGAGCATCGGACATCGCTGCGTGCTCGTTCTCTACGATCCGACGGCGGCGCTGTCGGCGCAGATCGGCAATACCGATCCGGCCTACGGCCGCGTCGGCGGCCTTGGCGTCGCCAAGGCGAACGCCGGAAACGAGGTCGAGACGTGTTCGCCGCTCGATGACGCGCCGGCCGCCCGCCGCGCCGCCGCGCTCGTCAACGAGTTCACGGCGCGCTCGCGCGCGACGCTCGACGCCGATCCGGTCAACGTGGCGCGCCGCGCCGCTGGAAAGCTGCCCGGTAACCTCATCTTGCTCCGCGACGCCAGCGATCACGTTCCCACGCTCGAGTCGTTCGCATCGCGTTTCGGCGCGCGTGCGGCCTGCTTTGTCGAGATGCCGGTCGAGCGCGGCATCGCGCGCATGCTCGGCATGGGCATCGTCGACGTTCCGGCGAGCGGCAAGGACCCGTCGCTGTACGCGGCCTGGGCGGACCGGACGGTGGCGTCGCTGCCGCAATGGGACCTGCTCTACATCCACATCAAGGGACCGGACGAACCCGGTCACGATGGAGACGCGGCCGCGAAGCAGGCGAGCATCGAGGGCATAGACCGGCACTTCTTCGGCCGGTTGCTGCCACACGTCGACCTGTCGCAGACGCTCATCGCCGTGACCGCGGATCATGCGACGCCGTGCGAAGCAGGCGCTCACACCGATGATCCCGTGCCGCTGCTCATTAGCGGTGGCGGCACCGCCGCCGACGGCGCCGGCGCGTTCGGCGAGACGGCCGGGCGTCGTGGCGCGCTGGGCCACCTGGCTGGGATCGACGTGGTCCCGCTGCTGACCCGGCTGGCCACCTGATCGGCGTGCGGCGGCCGCCCGCGCTCGCGCCGATCGTCGCTGCCGGCCTGGCGGTCCTGCTGGCCGGGTGCGCGTCCCCGCGCCGCGATGCCGAACGGGATCTGCGTGCGTTCTACGACGCGCGGGTTCGCGGAGATTTCGACGGCGCGATGCTGCGGCTCACCGCCGAAGGGCGCAATCTCTCGAACTCGTTGCAGATTCGAGACTACCGCCTCGATTGGTACACGATCGCGTCAATTCGTATCGACGGCAGCAGCGGCTCCGCCAAGGTCACGCTCCGCCTCAGCGGGCGAGCGGCGGCGGAAGCCGATGAGGAATTGAATCTCGTCGTTCGCGACGGACATTGGCGCATCGCCCGGTTGCAGCGATCCTTGCTGCAGTCGGTCGCACCAGCTCGCTTCGAGATCCTCGCACTGGCGGTCGAGCCGGGCAGCTGCCGCGGGCCCGTTCGCATCGTCGTCAGCGCAGCCGCGCTCGGCGCCGTGACTGACCCGCCCGATCTCGTCACGCACGTGATCGCGCGGCGCGGCGACAAGGTGGCGGTGGTGCGCGTTGCCCTGACGCCGCGGGCGCTGCGGTCGCCCGGCACCGTTCAGATCATCGCGATCGATGACTTGCGCTTGACGCCGGGAAGATACCGAATTACCGCCCGCGTAGGTTCGGTCGGCACGACGAGCGGAGACGCGCGGATGGAGCGCGAGTTCGAGTGCGGGCGCTGAACGCGCCCCGCTCGGCCGCCGGCGCGCAGACCCGCAATCCTGGGCGTCCATGACCCGCACGTATCGGATCCTCTGGATCGTGCTCCGCGCGTTGCTGCGCCTGATCTTCGGATTTCGCGTCGCCGGGCAGGAGCACGTCCCATTGCGCGGCCCCGTGATCGCGGTCGCAAATCACCGCTCCTGGCTCGATCCGCCGGCGCACGCCGCGGCGCTGCCGCGCCACACGACGTTCGTCGGCATCGAAGAGGTCGCGTGGGATCCGTACGTCGGCTGGATCGTGCGCGCGTTCGGGTATATCCAGATTCGGCGTGGCGACCCTAGCGTGCAGGCCTTCCGCCACGGGTTGCGCACGTTGCGCGCCGGAGGCTGTCTGGTGATTTATCCGGAGGGGGGCATCAACGTCACGGACGCGCCGGTCGCGCCATTGAAGCAAGGCGCTGCTTTGCTAAGCGCGCGAACCGGCGCGCCGATCCTGCCGGCGGCGATCTTCGGCACGGGCCGCGCGCTGCCGCTCGGCCGCGTCGTGCCCCGCCTCGTGCCGATCGCCGTGCGGTTCGGCCCGACGATCCCGGCGCCAGAGAATGACGATGACGTCAACCTCGAAGACGCGACGGCGCGGGTACGAGCGGCGATCGAAGCGTTGCTTGCCGCCGGTCCTCCCGGCGCGTCGCGACGATAGCGACGCTATCGTTGACGCGCCCGCGACGCCGGCGATAGATTGAGAGACTGATGAAGGGGCGGATTCCGCACGCGGCGAGAAGCTGCATCTGTCGTAGGCGGGAGCGCGAGTCGCTCGTCACGGTGCGTCGCCCCGCGCCTGCCGACTCCCCGCTGACCCCGCCGTCCCACAACCTCGCGCCGCAGTTTCGATTATCCCCGCCGGCCATCGCGGCCACGGCGGGCGACCGAGAAGAGCGTTCACCAAGGAGGCCAATACGATGAGCTCATACGCACGCAGCAACGTGCTCGTGGAAACGGACTGGCTCGCCGATCATCTCTCCGACGCCAATCTGCACATCGTCGAGTCGAACGAAGATCCGTCGTTGTACGCGACCGGGCACATTCCGGGCGCCGTTCACCTGCACTGGGCGACGGACCTCCAAGACGCCGTGATCCGCGATTGGATCACGCCGGAGCAACTCTCCGAAAAGTTCGGCTCGCTGGGCATCGGCAACGAGCACACGATCATCCTGTACGGAGATCGCAACAACTGGTTCGCGGCTTACACATTTTGGTTGCTGACGTACTACGGCGTGAAGAACGTGAAGCTGCTCAACGGCGGCCGGCAGAAGTGGGTCGCCGAGAAACGGCCCTTGTCGAAGGATGTGCCGAGCTACCGGCGGGCCACGCTGGGCACGACCGCTCCCGTCGACAGCGAGCGCGCGGTGCGGGACGAGATCAGGAGCCGGTTGCGCGCGCCGGACTACGCGCTCGTCGACGTGCGTTCCCCGGGCGAATACAAGGGCGAGCTGATCGCGCCGCCCGGATATCCGCAAGAAGGCGCGATGCGCGGCGGACACATTCCCACCGCGGTCAGCATCCCTTGGGGCACCAACGTGCGCGAAGACGGAACGTTCAAGTCCGCGGACGAGCTGCGGGCGATGTACGAGCCGCAAGGCATCACGCCCGACAAGGACGTCACGGCCTATTGCCGGATCGGCGAGCGCAGCGCGCTGACGTGGTTCGCGTTGAAGTACCTGCTCGGCTATCCCAAGGTGAAGAACTACGACGGATCGTGGACGGAGTGGGGGAGCCTGGTCGGCGCGCCGATCGATAAGTAGGACGCAGCGCGTCCGCGACGGCCGCGCGGGATCGTCGTCACAACGTGATCGTCAAAGAGAGGGGCGTCCGGCAGCGGGCGCCCCTCTGTTGCGTCGGCAGCCGGCTATACTGGCGTTCGTGACCGTTCGCCTCTCCGGAATCATCCTCGCCGGCGGCCGCAGTTCGCGCATGGGACGCGACAAGGCGCGCGTCTCGCTCGCCGGCCGACCTCTGATCGCGCACGTCGCCGATCGCCTGCGCCAGGCGTGCGACGAGGTCTTCGTGGTGTCGAAGGACGTATCCCTGGCGGCGTTGGGTCTGCGCGTCGTCCCCGATCCGCAACCGCGCGGCGGGGAGCCACCGTATCATCCGATGCGCGGCCTGCGGGCGGCGTTGCAAGCGGCGTCGCACGAGCTCTGCTTCGTCTGCGGCTGCGACATGCCGTTCCTCAACCCGTCGTTGATCCGATGGCAGAGCACCCAGATCGACGCCGCCGATATCGTGATGCCGGAGACGACGGAAGCGCCGCAGGCGCTACACACGGTATACTGGCGTTCGGTCGCGTCGATTCTCGACGAAATGGCGATCCGCGGCGAGAGCCTGTGGCGGCACATGCGGGCGCTGCGCGCCCGCATGGTCAGCGAGGACGAATGCCGGATCTGGGATCCGGCCTTGTTGTCGTTCTTCAGCGTCGACACGCCCGCGGATCTCGCCCGCGCGGAAGCGATCGTGGCGCGCCGCGTTACATCGTCTTGAACAACTGTCCGCCGAGGAAGCCCGTCAATCCGATCAGCACGGCGCCGGCGAGGGCGAGGATGACGATCAGCCCCTTGGCCTTCGGCCGGCGCAACCGCACGACGAAGCTCGCGACGTAGGCTGCCGTGGCCGCGAATGCCGCGACCGCATGCGGTTGATGCGCGCGTTCGAATTCGGTGCCGACGCCGGCGGCCAGCAGCTTGAAATAGTCGTAGTAGCCGGTCGCGAGCGCCAGCACCGCGCCGGCGATTCCCAAGCCAATCAGCCACGTCGCCATCGAACGATACAAGTCGCGCCCGTTGCGCCAGTGGATGAAGTCGAACAGCAGGCTCGTCAGCCACAATGCGATCGGGAAGTCCGTTGCGGGTTGGTGAAAGAGATAGTTCATCTCGCCTCCTCGCGGCCGCGGTTTCGCCGCCGGCGCGGATTGAGTCCTGCTTTCGACCCGATGTTACAATGCTGGGGACCGCGGGCCGCCGCCGATGGGTGGCGGCCCGTTTTCACGCCGTCCCACTCCCGGCAAGGAGACCGTCCGTGGCGACTTCCGACAAAGAGATCGTCAAAGAGATTCCCCGCAAGTCCGAGCGTTTCTCGGACTGGTACACCGCCGTCCTGCTCAAGTCCGACATGGTCGACTACTCGCCCGTGCGCGGCTGCATGGTTGTTCGGCCGTACGGTTGGGCGATCTGGGAAGGCATCCAGTCCTGGCTCGATCGCGAGTTCAAGAAGACCGGCCACCAGAACGCGGCGTTCCCGTTGTTCGTGCCCGAGTCCTACCTCAAGAAGGAAGCCGAGCACGTCGAAGGGTTCGCGCCGCAGGTCGCATGGGTTACGCACGGCGGCGACGACGAGCTCGGCGAGCGACTGGCCGTTCGCCCGACTTCGGAAGCGATCATCATGCCGATGTACGCGAAGTGGATCCAGTCGTACCGCGATCTGCCGCTGCTCATTCTGCAGTGGGGCAGCGTCGTGCGGTGGGAGAAGGCGACGCGCCTGTTTCTTCGGACGACGGAGTTCTTCTGGCACGAAGGCCACACGGCGCACCAGACCCAGCAGGAAGCCGACGATGAGTGCCGGCTGATCCTCGACATCTACAAGCGCCTGCTCGAGGACGTGCTGGCGATACCGGTTTTGACGGGGCGCAAGACCGATAGCGAGAAGTTCGCCGGCGCCGACTGGACGTACACGCTGGAAGCGCTGATGCCGGACGGGCAGGCCATCCAAGCCGGAACGTCGCACTTCCTCGGCCAGAACTTCGCGAAGGCGTTCGACGTGAAGTTCCTCGACCGCGACAACACCGAGAAGTACGTGTGGACGACGTCGTGGGCCGTGACGACACGGCTGATCGGATCGCTCGTCATGCAGCACGGCGACAACCGCGGGTTGGCGCTGCCGCCGCGCATCGCGCCCGTGCAGGTCGTCATCGTGCCGATCCGCCACGAGCAGACGCCGGCGGTCCTCGCGCGCGCGCGCGCGCTGGCCGCGTCGCTGGGCGAGGGCGTGCGCGTGAAGGTCGACGACCGCGACGAGTTCACCCCCGGCTGGAAGTTCAACGACTGGGAGATGCGCGGCGTGCCGCTGCGCGTCGAGCTGGGGCCGAAGGATCTGGACAAGAACCAGTGCATCTTCGCCGCCCGCGACGGCGAGGGCGGGAAGCGGGCCGTCTCGCTCGACGGGTTCGCGGCCGCCGTCGTCGCCGAGCTGGACGCGATCCAGGCGCGGATGTACGCGCGCGCGAAGTCCTATCTGGAAGCGCACGTCGTGACGCCCCGTTCGCTCGACGAAGCGATCGAGATGATCAAGGAGCGGCAGGGCTTCGTGCGCGTGCCGATGTCGAAGGACCAGCGGGCGGAAGAGGCCCTGCGGGACGCGAGCGGCGGCTCGCCGCGCGTCGTCACGGACGAGCCGGCGGCCGGCGCCTGCCTCGTGACGGGCGCGCCGGCCGAGATGATCGTGTACTACGCGCGAGCGTACTGACGCGCGGCGGGAACGCGAACGGGAGTCGCGATGCGGCGGATCCTCGATCGCCTGCCGGCCGGCGCGACCGGACGATCGCGCGCCCAATCCCACGTCCTACCGCTGGCGTCCGAGCGTCTAGGTGCGTAATTTTGGTCGTGGCGATTGCCCCCCTTGCGGGTTGCGCAAATCTCTTGGAATTCGAAGGCAGCCCTGTCCGTTTTAGATCGTCAAATGGCTATTCTGAGGTCGCGGCCTGTGTATTCGATAATATGGAGCGTCTCAATGCGGAGCGCAAAATCACCTGTACGCCGATGATTCAAGAGATTTCGGCACGGAAAGAGGTGCGTCTTTGGTGCCAGCTCGGAACGGGTTTCGGCCATCAGGTGTATGCATTCCGGCATGTCATACAGCAAACAGGAGCCAGCACCGAAGTCACCCAATGGCATGATCGTCCTCTCATAAATCTGACAATCAACTCACAACTGATGAACGCGGTGGTGCAGGGATGTGGGTTGAGCTCCTTAAATTGATCCTTGAAATCAGTTGCTTCTGACCTTCTAGCACTCGTCGCAAGGGCTAGATTGCTTGATGATTTCGATAAATCACGAGGGCGTAAACCATGGGCGGATACGGTAGCGGCCGCTTTAGCTACAGCGGAAGGCGGCCGACTACCTCCCAGCGGTTCGCACTGGACGCCCGGTTTCTCCACCGGCACGGAATGCTTCGGGAGGGTGGGCGTTTCTCAATGGCCGTTGAGTACGCAAATGGTCCAGTGGCCGATATTGACGCCTTCTACACCCGTGGTGGCGTGCGTATGGCGCCTGCCTATCACAGCCGTGATAAGCGCCCCTACCTGCGGCTGGACGATCTTTTGGTTGAGTGGACCGATTGCAACTACGGCGGCTCGAGGCCTTGGTTCATCTGCCCGCGCACTGGGTGCGGAAGGCGCGCGGCGTTACTTTATTGGGCCTCTGGCTTTGCCTGCCGCCACTGCCTAGGTCTGGCCTACGACAGCCAAAACGAGCAGCCCTTGGATCGTCTTAGTCGGCGCGTGGCGAAGTACCGGGCAAAGCTCGTGGTTCGCGATGGTGTGCCCAATCAGAAACCAGCTGGCATGCATGAGAGAACCTACTTCCGTTTGCTTGGCGCTATCGACAATGCAGCGGAAGAGGCGGCTCTTTATTTCCATGCGCTTTAGCTGTCCTTCTGAATGTGGCCGCCCCCGGTATCAATGTGCTGATAACCTTGCGATCATCGCGATCACAGCCGTGTTACGCAACACTGGAGAGCGTGTTTGAGCCAGACCCCTAGAAGCATCACATTTGTCGCCCCCGTGCTGCAAGTTTCAGACTTGGGGCGATCTATTGCGTATTACCGGAAGCAACTTGGCTTCGACCTCGAGTTTGAATTCGCGGGATTCTACGCAGGCGTTCTGCGCGATAGCTGTCGCGTCCACCTGAAATGCGCCGAGCGAAGCGGGCGGGACCAGAAGGCGTTTGAGGTTGCAGAGAATCTCGATGCCTACTTCGAGGTGGTTGATGCCGAGGCGCTTGCCTTAGAATTTGCAGCTTCCGGCGCAAGCATTTCAGTGGGTCTTCGGGCCATGCCATACGGACGCGAGTTTTACGTCCGTGATCCCGACGGCAATGTCCTTGGGTTCATCCAGTCAGCCGAAATCGAAGGGAGCGCCCACGCTGCCTAAAAGACCAGTCAACTCGGACACGTTGCCGTAACGTGTCGGTCGCTGTTTCGATCGCTACGAG
>VGFF01000082.1 GCA_016868955.1 Armatimonadota bacterium | reverse complement strand
CGCGCTACCCCCCCCCCCGATCCGGAACTAGTCCTCCAGCGACAGCTGGTACCATTTCACCGACCAGAAGTAGTCGCTCGGGTGCGGCACGTAGCCCTTCACTCGTATGCGGCTCGTTTCCAGGCGCGGCGGGCTCGCGAAGAAGATGGCCGGCTCCTCGTCATAGATGATCTTCTGGGCGCGGCCGAGCATCTCGCAGCGCTTCGTCTTGTCCAGCGTGCCGCGGGCCTCGTCGATCAGGCGATCGTATTCCGTGTTTCGGAAGATCGACCAGTTGTACGGCTTCTCGATGTTCCGCGAGTGAAAGCTGGACTCCATCATCGTCGTCGGATCGGCCGTGAACGCCGACTGGATCAGGGTCACCATGTGCGGCGCCCCGTCGGCGCGCCGCTGCTGTTCGAACAACGACGGCCAGGGCGTCTCGCGCACGTCCAAGGTTACGCCGAGGTTGCGCAGCGTGTCCTGGAAGATCACAGCCGCCTGCTTGAGGTCCTCGCGGCCCTGCGTGAAGTTCATGCTCAGCCGCGCCCCGCCAGCGCCCGCCTGCTGCAGCAGCTCGCGCGCCCGGAAGAGGTCCTCCTTGTAGACCGGGATGCTGTTGTTGAAGCACTTCATGCGCGTCGGCAGGAATCCGCGTGGAATCGTCCCCAGCCGCTTCCAGACATAGACAGCCTGGGCGTCGTAGTCGAACGCGGCCGTCAGCGCGCGGCGCACGCGGACGTCGCTGATCGGCGCCCGCGCCATGTTCAGCGTGAACATGTGCGTTTCCATCGCCGGCGTGATGAGCGTCCGCAAGCCGCGGACGTTGCGCAAGCGCTCCAGGTCGTTGATTTAACGGCGTCGAGACCATATCCGCGCCGAGCCGCTCCAACAGCTGAATCTTCCTCGCGTTCTCCGGAACGATCTGCCAGCGGATCGTGTCGATGTGCTTGCCGTCCCAGCCGCGCCAGTAGTGCGCGTTGCGCTTGAAGATCGCATACTGGTTCGGCTGCCACTCGGCCATGTAATAGGCGCCGGCGGAGTTGCGGCACAGCCACTTGGCGCCCATATCGTTGCCGTCCTGGTTCGCCATCGCGACCTTGCGGTTGACGATGCCGAACTTCGCGACCTTGTTGACGAAGCAGACATCAGGACTCTTCAACGCGAACCGGACCGTTTTCGGATTGACGATGTCGATGCGGTCGATGCCGGCAAGCATGCCGCTCATCGGGTGCGGTATCGCCATGATCCGCTCGAAGCTGAACTTCACGTCTTCTGCGGTCATCAGGGTGCCGTCGGAGAACTTCACGCCCGGCCGCAGCGTGAACGTGATCGACTTCGCGTCCGGCGCGAACACCCAGCGCGTCGCCAGCCCGGGCCGCAGCCGGATCGTGCCCTGCACCTCATCGACGAGCGCGTCGTAGAGGTTGCGGACGGACTTCGCCGTCTGCTGGTCGACCTGGGCGCCGGAGTCGGCGCAGCGGACGTCGACGCGATGGACGTAGATCAGCGTGCCCTGCACCTGCGACTGGCTGGCCGCCGCTCGCGGGGCCGCCGCGAGCGCGGCGAGCAGAACCATAATCACGCCGAAAGAGACCCGTGCGGTCCACGAACTCGTGGACCGCCGAATCGAGCGGTGCGTCATGCTGCGACTCCGTGGTGCGAAATCGTGCCGTTCCCTATTGCTCCAGCCACATTTGGTAGAAGCGAGTCGACCAGTAGTAGTCGATCGGGTGCGGCAAGTAGCCCTTGACGCGCGTGCGGAGCGTCTCGACCTTCGGGGGGCTGGCGACGTACAGCGCCGGCGCCTCGTCGACGAGGATCTTCTGAGCCCGGCCGAGCATCTCGCAGCGCTTCGGCTTGTCCAGCGTCTGCTTCGCGTCGTCGACGAGCTTATCGAACTCGGCGTTCTTCCAGAACGACCAGTTGTAGGGCCGCTCGATGTTGCGAGAGTGGAAGTTCAGCTCGAGGTACGACGCCGGGTCGCCGGTAAACGCGCCCATGATCAGCGTGCCGAAGTTCGGCGCCGAATCGGCGCGCTTGTGCATCTCGAACAGCGTCGGCCAGGGGATCTCGCGGACCTCCAGCTGCGGGCCGAGCTGGCGCAGGTTGTCCTGGAGGATCGCCGCCGCCTGCTTCATGTCCTCGCGGCCGGCCGTGAAGGCGAGCGCGAGGCGGATGTTCGTCGCGTTCGCCTGCTGCAGCAGCTCGCGGGCCCGCGCCATGTCCTGGCGCTGCGGCGAGATCGTCTTGTTGAAGCACTCCAAGCCCTGCGGCATGAACCCGCGCGGCAGGACGCCCAATCGCCGCCAGACGTTGAACGCCTGCGCGTTGTAGTCGAACGCGAGGCTGATCGCCTGCCGCACGCGCGTGTCGGTGAGCGCGCCGCGGGCACTGTTCATCGTAAAGATGTCGGTTTCGATCGCCGGCGCGAGGATGACGCGCAGCCCGCGGTTCTGCCGCAGCCGCTCGATGTCATTGACGAACGCGGTCGTGTTCATGTCGATCTCGAGCCGCTCCAGCATCTGCAGCTGCGTCACGTTCTCCGGGACAAACGCCAACCGGATCGCGTCGATGTGCTTGCCGTTCCAGCCGCGCCAGTAGTGCGGGTTGCGCCGCAGCATGATGAACTGCGCCGGCTGCCATTCCGCGAGCTGGTACGGACCGCTGCCGGCCGTGTTGCGGCACAGCCAGCGCTGGCCCATGTCGTTGCCTTCGGCGCGCTGCGTCGCCACCTTGTCGTTGACGATGCCGACCTTGGCGACCTTGTAGAGGAAGTAGACGTCCGGCTGCGCCAGCACGATGCGCACCGTCGTCTGGTTGACGACCTCGACGCGGTCCAGATCATTCAGGATGCTGCCGACTGCGAGCCCGCCCGCCTTGATGCGGTCGTAGCTGAACTTCACGGATTGCGGCGTGAGGTCGGACCCGTCGGCGAACTTCACGCCCGGCCGCAGTGTGAACGTGTACGTCTTCGCGTCCGGCGAGATCTGCCAGCGCGTGGCCAGGGACGGCCCGAGGCGCAGCGTGCCTTGGATCTCCTCAACGAGCGGCTCGTACGCGTTGCGAACGACCTTCAAAGTCTGCTGGTCGACCTGGTTCGCCGGGTCGACGCAGCGCGGCTCGACGCGCGTCGCGTACACGAGCGTCCCCTGCACCTGGGCGCGGCTCTCCGGTACGGGCGCCACCGTGAGCAGCGACGCGAGGACGAGCAGCGCGAACGCTCCGCGGACGAGCAGGCTTCGACGAAGGCGTCTCACCATGGGTTCACCCCTGTAGTCGTGGTGCGCCCGGGCTTCGGCCGGGGCCTCGTTTGGGCGCGGATCCTCTCGGTGTTGGCTATCGGGCCCTCATGCCCCTGCTTCCGCTCTGTAACGGATGGATCGCGGAGCGCCGCCCGACCGTCGACGCAGTCGTCGGCGGCGCCGGGGACGAGGAGCCCCGCGCGACCGGCGGGAAACCATCGCCCATGGAGTCCGCCTACCGACCACGACCTCTCGACTTCGCTCGCTTGGACGAAGCGACGCAGCGCGCCCGTGCGGCGGAGTTCGGCGCCTGGATGCGGCGCCGTCGCAGCGTTCGCGCGTTCTCCCCGGAGCCGGTTCCGCGCGCCCTGATCGACGACGCGATCGCCGTCGCCGCCAGCGCGCCTTCGGGCGCGAATCAGCAGCCGTGGACGTTCGTCGTCGTCGGCGACGCCGAGGTGAAGCGCCAAATCCGCATCGCGGCCGAGGAAGAAGAACGGAGGAGCTATGAGTCGCGCATGCCTGCCGAGTGGCTGCATGCGCTGGCGCCCATCGGTACCGATTGGCGAAAGCCGTTCTTGGAGATCGCCCCGTACCTCATCGTCGTCTTCCGACAGGACTACGGCACGATCGTCGACGCGGCGGGGGACGAGCGCCGCATCAAGCACTATTACGTCCCGGAATCGGTGGGCATCGCCTGCGGCTTCCTGCTTACCGCGCTTCATTGGATGGGATTGGCGACGTTGACGCACACGCCGAGTCCCATGGGCTTCTTGTCGCGGATCCTCGGCCGGCCGCGAAACGAGAAGCCTTACTTGCTGATCCCCGTGGGCTATCCCGCGAAGGACGCCCTGGTCCCGACGATCGCGAAGAAGTCTCTAGACGACGTGCGTGTCCACGTCTGATCGTCCGGTGGCCGCCGCGTTTCGCCAAGCGCGCAGGGTCGCGGCGCCGGCGGCGATCGCGAGGAGGGCGAGCGCCAACCCTCGCAAGGCACCGTCGACGGGCGCCGGCGCGAAGATCGCGTCCCACCAGGCGAGCACGCCAACGTGGGCGGCCCATAAGCTGAGCCGCGTCCCACCGAGGCGCGCGTTCGCCCGGCCCACGATGGGATTCGCGATCCACGGTCCCCAGGCGATCGCCAAGGGCAGCAGCCATCCGAAGATCACGGCCTGCGGCGCCTCGGATTCCACAGCGCGCGCGAGCGAACTGCCGGCCGACAGGACCACGAACGGCGCGCCGACCAGCGGCGCCCCGAGCCACGCGTACGCGCCCCGGATGTGCCGCGCCCCGCAAGGCACGTCGCCCCCGACCGCGGCAACTTCCCGCAGCGCCGGACGCGTGGTCGCGTGCAAGCGCAACGTACCGGCCGCGTCGGCCACGAGACCGGCGGCCATCACGGGGTTCGCCCCGATCCACGGACCGGCCACAAGCAGCGACCCGCCGACGGCGAGCCGCGAGAACACGGTTCGCAAGCTCCTCGCGACGGCATCCGACACGGCAGCGATGGTGCCGTAACGCACGAGCCAAGACGCGAAGATCATGGTCGCGAATCCCCAGACGTTCGCGTGGATGTGCGTCTCGCGCGCGGAGGCGATACCCAACGGCCCGCTCCACCCCAACCAGACTCCAGTGCCGACGATCGCGCCGATCGCGAGAAACGCGATCGCGGCCAATTCGAAGGCATACGCAGGGTTGGTGTCCGGCCGGCGCGCCAGCGCGATGCCCAGCCACAGGAGGGTCGCCAGCGCGAGCGTACCGCCGGTGACGATGAACGGCCGCGACACGGCCGGAACGCCGTTCGCGAGCGCCGCGACGAGGTGTCCGCCGAACGGAAGCCCCAGCTTCGCCAACAGCGACGTGCCGGCGACGAACGTGACGGCGCTCAACCGAGCCATAGGTCGCGGCCACGGCCGCGGCGTCGGCGACCCCGCGGCGGCGACACAACGCGAATACGTAGATCGGCACGAGAAACGCCATTGCGCCGGCCGCCGCCAACGTCAGCACGGCGGCCGGCGGCAAGCCGCCCCGCGACAGCTCGACGCCGCCCTTGAACCCGATCGCCAGCAGCAGCTACAGGGAAAAGAGCCGCGGCGGGGGGTGCGGCACGTACAGATCGGAGCCGACCCACTCCGCGACCATGCCCAGAAAGAAGAACAACACGGGTGGATTCAGCAGGCTGGCGAAAACGAGGTCGGCGGTCATCGAGGCGCCCGGCCGCGAGGCGCGAGCGGTGCACCCGCGATCAAAGGTTGAAGTACCGCGCCTCGGGATGGTGGACGACGATCGCGCTCGTCGACTGCTCAGGAACGAGCTGGAACTCCTCGCTGACCGACACGCCGATCTCGCTCCATACGAGCAGATCCGAAAGCAGCGTCTGATCCTCGAGCCGCGGACAGGCGGGGTAGCCGAAGCTGTAGCGGCTGCCCTGATACCCCTGCTGAAAGAGCTGGCGGACATCCGTGGCATCGGCGGCGGCGATGCCGAGCTGCTGGCGCACGCGCTTGTGCCAATACTCGGCGAGCGCTTCTGCCATCTCGACGGAGAACCCGTGAAAGTACAAGTACTCCTGGTAGCGATCGGTCGCGAACAGGGATTGGGCGACCTCGCTCGCGCGCGCGCCCATCGTCACGACTTGCGCCGCGAAGACGTCGCGCGCGCCGTTCGCCCACGCGGCGGGTGGGATCCACGCCGCCTCGTCGCCGATCTGGTCGGCGCCGAGGGCGCGGAAGTAGTCCGAGATGCATAGATGCCGGCTCGCCGGCGCCATCTGCCGCGGAAACGAGAAGCGGAAGCGCTCGGCGCCGTCGTCGGGATCGAAGACGATCAGGTCGTTACGATCCGCGGCGACCGGCCAATAGCCGTAGGCGACGGCGGGCGCGAGCCAGCGTTCTTCAGCGGCATGGGCCACTAGGTCGCGGAAGACCGGCTCCGCTTCGGCGGCCAGACTCGCCTCGTACGCGGCCGGATCCGCGTCGCCGCGGCGCATGCCCCACTGTCCGCGGAACAGCGCGTTCTTGTTGACGTAGCGCGCGATCGTCGCGATGTCCAGGCCGGCAGCGATGCGGCGGCCCCAGAAAGGCGGGCGCGGGATCTTCGGCGCCGGCCTGACGCCGGAAGGTACGTACGCGCGCCCGGCCTCGATCTTCTCCTGCTGGATTGAAAATGCCGTCCGCACGCTGACAGCTGACGGCGTTCGCGCCGTGCGTTGCGGCGCGGCGTGCCCGCACAGCTCGTCCATCAACGCCAGGCCGTCAAACGCGTCCGCGGCGTAATAGACGTCCCCCGTCGCGTACGCTTCGCGCAGATCGCCTTCGACGTACTGCCGGTTCAGCGCCGCGCCGCCGAGCACCACTGGGACGCCGATGCCGCGCTCGGCCATGAACTCGAGGTTCTCTTTCATGACGACCGTGCTTTTCACGAGCAGACCGCTCATTCCGATCGCGTTTGGCGCGTGGCTGGCGGCCGCCGCGAGGATCTCCTCGATCGGCTTCTTGATGCCGAGGTTCACGACGCGATAGCCGTTATTGGAGAGGATGATGTCGACGAGGTTCTTGCCGATGTCGTGCACATCGCCCTTGACGGTCGCCAGCACCATCGTGCCCTTCTGGACGCCGTCCAGACGATCCATCTTTGGCTCCAAGTATCGGACCGCGGCCTTCATCGTCTCCGCCGATTGCAAGACGAACGGAAGTTGCATCTTCCCGGAACCGAACAGCTCACCGACCGTCTTCATACCATCGAGCAGGATCTGGTTGATCACCTGCACGGGCGTGTAGCCGGCGGCCAGCGCGCTGTCAATGTCGCCCTCCAGGCCGACCTTGCGTCCCTCGACGATTCGCTTGCGCAGCCGATCCTCCACCGCGAGGCCTGCGAACGGATCGACGGCGGCGGCGCGCGCGACTTTGTTCTTGTTGAAGTAGTCGACGAACGCGAACAGCGGATCGTACGTCGTCTCGCCGGACGCATCGAACGCCCGCCGATCGTAGATGAGGTCCAACGCCATCTTCTGTTGATCGTCGGGGATCTGATTGATCGGCAGGATCTTTCCGGCGTTGAGGATCGCCGCCGTCAGCCCGGCCTTAATGCACTCGTCGAGGAAGACGGAGTTCAACACCACGCGCGCCGCTGGCGACACCCCAAACGATACGTTCGAGACTCCGAGGACGAACCCGACCTCCGGCAACCGCTCGCGCACGGCGCGAATCCCTTCGATCGTCCACATCGCGAGCTTGCGCGTGTCCTCGTCGCCGGCCGTGATCGGAAAAGTCAGCAGGTCGAACAGGATCGCGTCGCCCGGGATGCCATGGTGCGTCGTCAGCCGCTCGTGCATCCGCAGCGCGACCTCGATCTTGCGGGCAGGCGTCTTGGCCATGCCGGCTTCCTTGTCCTCATCGATTGTCAGCGCCACAAGCGCCGCGCCGTGCGCGCGCGCCAGGCTCGCAACCCCGTCGAACTTCTCGATCCCGTCTTCGAGGTTCACGCTGTTGAGAATCGCGCGTCCGCCGAGGTGCTCCAGCGCCTCCGCCATCACGTCGACTTGCGTGGAGTCGACCACGATCGGGATCTGCACGCTCGTCGCAAACCGGCGGATCACTTCACGCATGTCGCGCCGCTCGTCGCGGCCGGTCCAGGCGACGCTGACGTCCAGCACGTGCGCCCCCTCGGCGACTTGCTCCTGCGCCAGCTCGTTCATGCCTTCCCAGTCGTCTGCGAAAAGAAGCTCGCGGAACTTCTTGCTGCCCGTCGCGTTCGTGCGCTCGCCGATGATCAGGATGCCCATATCCTGCCGTAGCGGCGTCGCCTGATAGAGGCTCGCGACGTGCGCCGGATACCGCACAGGCCGCGCCTGCGCCGGGACGACGCCCGCGACGGCGGACGCGAGCGCGCGGATATGCGCCGGCCCCGTGCCGCAGCAGCCGCCTACGACGTTCAGGCCGTACTCGCGCACGAACTTCAGCTGCCAGCGCGCGAGCTCGTCGGGCGTGAGATCGTAGACGACGCGGCCCCCTTCGTTGCGCGGCAATCCCGCGTTCGGCAGGCAGCTCGTCCAGCGCGTCGCGTTTTGGCAGAAGTGGCGGATGTGCGTGTCCATCAGATCCGGGCCGGTCGCGCAGTTCATGCCAACGACGTCGATCGGCAGCGACTCCAGCGCCGTGAGTGCGGCCGCTTCGTCGGTGCCGGCGAGCATCGTGCCGGTCGATTCCATCGTGACTTGCACTTGGATCGGCACTTCCCGGCCGACGTCGCTCATCGCCGCGCGCGCCGCAAGCACCGCGCATCGCACCTGCAGGATGTCCTGGCACGTTTCGATGAGGATCAGATCGACGCCGCCGCGCAGCAGCCCGCGCGCACCGGAGCGGTGGGACGCGAACAGCTCGTCCCAGGAAATCTGGCCGAGGCTGATGAGCTTCGTGCCCGGTCCCTGCGATCCGGCGACGAACCGCGGGCGTTCCGGCGTGCTGAATTCGTTAGCGACCCGACGCGCCAGCGTCGCAGAGCGCTCTGAGAGCTCCTCGGTTCGGTCCGAAAGCCCGTATTCGGCGAGCACATGGGCCAACGCCCCGAACGAGTTCGTCTCGACGACGTCGGCGCCGGA
>VGFF01000081.1 GCA_016868955.1 Armatimonadota bacterium | reverse complement strand
CTGCGCACCGCGAAACCCAGCAAGCGATAGCGGCCGCGCGCGGCGTCCCACGCGCGGCAATCGTCGCGCGGCGGGCCCGCGCGCGTGGCGTTTTGGTCCGGCGGCGAATTCTCGTACAATGGCTCTTTGGGGCCGGACGGGTCCGCACGGCACGAAGAGCGGAGGCTGAGCATGATCCTGCGTGACGGGTTGTTTACTTCGGAGTCGGTTTCGGACGGCCATCCGGACAAGATCTGCGATCAGATCTCCGATGCGATCCTCGACGCGTGTCTCGGGCAAGACGACGCCAGCCGCGTCGCCGTCGAAACGGCGATCAAGGGCAACCTGATTTGCATCATCGGCGAGGTGACGACGAAGGCCGACATCGACCTGCGGCTCGTCGCGCACAACGTGCTCGTGAACATCGGTCACGAAGCGATGGACACGGGGCACGAGGGACGCTGGGGATTGAATCCGAACCACCTGACGCTCGTCGAGAAGCTGAGCATTCAATCGCCGAACATCGCGACCGGCGTCGACCGGCCGGACGGCGCGCTCGGCGCCGGCGACCAGGGGCTCATGTTCGGCTACGCCTGCCGCGAAACCGAAGCGTACGCGCCGCTCGCGATCTCGCTTGCGCACGGTCTGATGCGCCGGCAGCGCGAAGTGCGGCGCGCCCCCGAGGGCGCGATCCTCGGACCGGACGCGAAGTCGCAAGTCACGATCCTCTACCGTGACGGCAAGCCTGTCGCCGTCGACACCGTGCTCGTCTCGACGCAGCACATCCGCGATATCCCGCCGCGCACGATCCACGAGCTCGTGCGCGATCGCGTCGTCCGGCACGTCATTCCGGAGAATCTGCTGACGAAGGAGACGCGCATCCTCATCAACCCGACGGGCGTCTTCGAGATCGGCGGTCCGGTCGCCGACGCCGGCCTCACCGGGCGCAAGATCATCGTCGACAGCTACGGCGGCGCGGCGCGGCACGGCGGCGGCGCGTTCTCCGGCAAGGATCCGACGAAGGTCGATCGCTCGGCGGCCTACGCGGCGCGGCAGTTCGCGGTGTCGCTCGTCGCCAAGGGATGGGCCGACCACGCGGAGGTGCAGGTCGCCTACGCGATCGGCATGCCCGAGCCGGTGTCGGTGTCCGTGAACACGTTTGGCTCCGGGCAAGTGCCCGACGATGAACTCGTCGAGACCGCCTGCCCGAACATCCGCAAGCTGCTGACGCCGGGATCGATCATCGAGCGGCTCGAGCTGCTGCGGCCGCTGTACCTGCAGACCGGCCTTCGGCCACTTCGGCCGTCCGGACCTCGATCTGCCGTGGGAGAAGCCGCTGGAAGAAGTCCGCAGCGCGTAACGAAGCGCACGGAGGAGTGTCACGAGGGCCCGGCGAGCGCCGGGCCCTCGTCGTTTCTCCGCGCGCGCCGCGTCGCGGCGTCCAAGCAGGATCAGATCCAGGACGGGGCGGCGATCATCGTCGCGAAGCCGTGCGCGTGGAGCGCCGCTTCGCCGCGCCGCGTCGTCGCGACGCGCCCCCCGTGCCGATGACGCGCCCGTCGTCGACGATCGCTTCGCCGTGCGCGAAGACCCAGCGCGCGTCGGCGCCGGGCTCGAGGCGCCCCTTGTTGGGCAGCCCCATCATGCGCGCGCCGGAAAGGCAGGCTTTTTCGGCGAGCTCGACCGGCATCAGCCCGCCGAAGCGCACGAGCGCCAGCTCCTGCCGCAGCGTCGTGTTGCGTGGGATGCCGCGCCGCGGCGTTGCCGCCGGGGCGGTCAGCAACCGTTCCGCGGCCGTGACGAGGTCTTCGACCATCGCCGCCGCGATCACGCGTCCCTTCTCGGCGCTCGCCAGCGTCGCGTCTCGAAAGACGCCGGTCTTGGATGCGCACGGTCCAGGTTCGCGGTGATATGCCGGCGGAACGAACATCCCGGGCGCGTCCGGTCGATCCGGCGCCTCGGCAACGAGGCGATCCGAGCGCACGAAAACGGGCGCGACCGCCATCAGGAACGACGTCTCGTGCTCGTCGGCGTGGCTGCCCTTCGATTGTTGCAACACCTGCCGGGCGGCCTCTGCCCCCAGGTCGCCGATGCGCGTCACGTCGACGAGCAGGCGATGCACGCGATCGAGATCCCGCGCGACGATCTCGAGCACGGGAAAGGTCGAAACGCCGGTGTTCAAGACCAGATACCGCCGCGGTCCGTGGCGGTGCATGTAGACGATGATCTCGCGTACCGTCCGCTCGAACGTGTGCGCTTCCAGGTGCAGGCTGCCGGGGAACGGCGAGAAGTCCGGGAAGTACCCATACGTCAACGTCGGCAGCACGATACGCGGCACGCGATCGACGAGCTAGTCGGCGAGGTATTCCACCATGATGTGATCGGTTCCTAGCGGCAGATGCGGACCGTGCTCTTTGGCGCCAGCGCCGATGGGCAGCACGACTAACGGATCGTTTGTGAGGAGAGACTCGGCTTCCGCCCAGGTGAGCGACGCGAGACGAACGCCTGGATGCTTCATGGATTCCTCCCTTGACGGTGCGTGACGCGGGAGGCGGGGGCCAGCGCGCGGGCGATCGAAGGACACGGCGTGCTTCGAACCTGAGTTGTACGACGCACCATGTCCATCGTCATTTCTGCTCCCGTGCCGCGCACGCAAGGAAAGGCAGCCGTTCTCGACGCGTCGGGGGGCGTTCCGCTGCTCCGCGCCTAGGACCTCGAGGTCGCCGATGCGTATGGGACGACGTTTCTCCGCGAGGCCTCTTTCGAGGTCGGCGCCGGCGAAATCGTCGTGATGACCGGCGAACGAGGCGGCTGAACGACGGCGCTGATGGAATCGCTCGCCGGCGTGCGGCCGGCGCTCTCTGGGCGCGTGATGTTTCGCGGCGAGGACGTCACGAACCGGCCAGCACACCACGGTGCCGCGCGTGGGCTGCGCTACGTGCCGAGCGCGCCGCATCCGTTCCCTGGCTTCACCGTATTCGATCACGTGCTGTTGGGCGCCGGGGGCGGCTTTGGCGATCTCGGTGCCCGGTCGCGTCGTGAGGCCGCCCAGCGCGCATTGCCCTCGTTCCCCGCGCTCGGCGAGCGAGCCCGGCAGTCCGCGTCCATGCTCGCCGATGGCGAGCGGTTGCTGCTCGCGATCGCCCAGGCGCTCGCCGGCGGTCCGGCGCTGCTCCTCTTCGGCGATCCCTTGGCACGAGTGCCGGCGACGATCGGCGATGCCTTGCTGCAATTCCTCGAGACCGCCCGCGCGAGTGGTACCGCGATCCTCTTCGCCGACGCCGTCCCGGCCCGATCGTTGTCCGTGGCCGACCGCGGCTAAGTCCTGGAAGGCGGTCGAATCTCCGCGGTCGGGCCGCCGGCACGTTTGTCCGAACTATTCCACGGGCCGGATCCTTGACGTGAGCGCCGCGGCCGCCGTCTTGTTCGCCGTTCTCGCCGCCGGCGTCCCCTACTGTGGCCTCGTCGTCGCGCTGCGGTGAGCGGCGCGCTTGGCACGGTGGCGATGGTGGGTGGGGGCGCTCGTCGTTGCGGCCTCGGTAACCGCCACGGTGCCGCGGTTCGGGGGCATTCCGACGGCGCTGGCGACGGCGGTCGCAGGCGTGGTGCTCATCTGCCTCGCGGTCTTGGAGCGTTCCGTTGCCGGTCTCGCGGCACGGGGCGCGATCCACGATCCAGCAGCGGTGGCGATCCTGGGTATCGATCCGACGCGGGCCGTGCTCGCCGCCGGGTGTGCGGCCAGCATCGCGGCGTCCATTCGCCCTCGGTGCCGCATTCGGCGCCGCAGAAACGGTGGTCCGGGCCGCGCCCGCCGTCGCGGCCTTCCCCAGCCTCCTCCTGGCGATCGTCGCGGTGATCGCCTACCTGCGTCGCCCCGCGAGGCGCCGTTAGGGACCATCAGCGAGTCGATCCCCCTCCCCGAATCGGCCGAGGTCCCGAAATCGAAGACAATCAATGGGTCATTTTCGTAACATTTGCTCTTTACCCTGGCGTCACGGTACTGAGAAGAGGAGTTGCCGACCGACCACAAGAATACTTGTCGGACTTCCGTGGACTGCAAAGAGAACTTGCCGAAGGCGATGCCGTCCCCGGCGATCGGGGACGGCGACACGGGTCCCGCGTCTGGGTCGGACGCGGGACCCATAGACGGAAAGGGGCGACCGTATGGCGTCCGACATCCGAGATTGCGACGTGAGTTCGTTGTTGAGGGAGGGAAATATCATGAAGCTACGCAACGCGGCGCGCTTGCTCGCTGTGTTCCTGCTCACCGTCGTCGCCGCGACGACGTTCTACGCGGAGGGCTTCGCCGGCGCGGCGCCGCGAACGCGCGCGACGATCGCGTTCCAGGAGCTAGTGACGTCGTTCGATCCGCCGACCGACTGGGCGATCGTCGCGACCTGGATCCACTCAAACATCGGCGACTGCCTCGTCTGGCGTGACCGCCGCACCGGGCGGTTCGTGCCGTGGCTCGCCGAGAAATGGGAGCGGGTGAACGAAACGAACTGGAAGTTCTTCCTGCGCAAGGGCGTGAAGTTCCACAACGGCGAGCCGCTCAACGCCCAGGCCGTCAAGTTCACGATCGACCGCATTCTCGCCGACCGCCGCATCCTCGTCTACAACCAATGGACGTTCATCAAGGAAGTGCGCGCGCTCGACGACCACACCGTCCAAATTGAGACCAGCGCGACCGAGCCCGCGATGCTCAGCAAGGTCGCCGGCACCGGATGCCAGGTGTTGCCGCCGCGTTACTTCCAGCAGGTCGGACCGCAGGAATTCGCGCGCAATCCGATCGGCACTGGCCCGTACCAGTTCGTCGAGTTTCGCAAGGACGACCGCGTCGTCTTGAAGGCGAACCCCGACTACTTCCAGGGCAAGCCGCCGATCGACGATATCGTCATCCGCGCCATCCCCGAGCCGAGCACGCGCGTCGCCGAGCTGCTGCGGGGCGGGATCGACCTCACCGTCGCCCTGCCGACTCAGGACTGGCAGCGGATCGAGAGCAACGCGAACCTCAAGCTCGTGCGGTATCAAACGACGCAGACGATCATGCTCGGCCTGCGCACCGCTCCGCCGTGGGTCACCAGCGACCGCCGCATCCGCGAGGCGATCGATCGCGCGATCGATCGCAGCGCGCTCGTCAAGCTCGCCGGCGGCGGCACGATCACGCGCACGCGCGTGACGCCGCCGACCCTTGCCTGGCATCCAGGCCTGTACGGAAAGCCTGCCGAGACGATGTACAGCCCCGACCGGGCCCGGCAGCTGCTGCGCGAGGCGAACTACCAGGGGCAGCCGATGACGTTCCAATCGACGAACGTCTGGCCGATGCAAAAGGAAGTCACGGAAGCGATCGCGCAGATGCTCGAGGGCGTGGGCATCAAGATCAATCTGCAGATCATGGACATCTCGACGTTCCGCGAGCAGGTGTACTTCCCGAACCGCAACCGAGAGCTGTACATGGATGGGTTGGGCAACAGCTTCTTCGACCCGTGGATCGCTGTGCTCGGCTACTCGTGCATCCGCAACCAGCGCACCGACTACTGCCGCCCGGACCTCGACGCGCTCATCCAAGCGGGGGCGCGCGAGATGGTGCAAGAGAAGCGCAAGCAGTTCTATTACAAGATCCAGGAGATCATTGCCGAGGACCGGCCGTTCATCAACCTCTACCACATGATGGACAGCGTCGGCACGACGAAGCGCCTCCAATTCGACCCCGCGCCGGACGGATTCGTCTGGCTCGGAAAGGCGCGCGTCCAGTAGCGACCGGCCTCGCGCCCGAGTCCTTTGCGGGGCCGGGGACCGAACGTCCCCGGCCCCGTTCGTTGTCGGCGCAGGACCCTCCAGCGAGCCCGACTTAAAGGAACCGCCGCGGAAACGGGGTATCAGAACCCTGTGCGGTATTCGTTCGGCAGCTGAAGGAGGTTTGCTGATGCGATCCTCGAACCTAATCCGCGCCGCGATCTGCGCGTTGGTGGCCGTGTTGTGCACCGGGGGGCTCTTCCCTTCGGCCCACGCGGCGCCCGCCGGCGCACGACGTTTGACCATCGCGCTTCCCGAGCTGGTGACGTCCTTCGATCCGCCGACGGACTGGTCGATCGTCTCGACCTGGATCCACTCGAACATCAGCGACTGTATCGTCTGGCGGGACCGCAAGACGGGCCGGTTCATCCCCTGGCTGGCCGAGAAGTGGGAGCGCCTGAACGACACGACGTGGCGGTTCAGCCTGCGCAAGGGCATCAAGTTCCATAACGGCGAGCCGTTCAACGCCGCCGCCGCGAAGTCCACGATCGACCGCATCCTCGCCGACCGCCGCATGATCACGCACGCGCAGTGGAACCTGTTCGTCAAGGAGATCAAGGCAATCGACGAGTTCACCGTCGAGGTGCAAGCGCAAGGGCCGGAGCCGGCGATGCTCAGCAAGCTCGCGGGCACCGGCTGCCAGGTGACGCCGCCGCGCTACATGCAGGAAGTCGGACCGCAGGGGTACGCGTCCAAGCCGGTCGGCACCGGCCCGTACAAGTTCGTCGAGTGGCGCAAGGACGACCGCGTCATCCTGCAGGCGAATCCGGACTACTTCTTGGGTCGTCCCGGCGTCGACGAGCTCGTCATCCGCGCGATCCCGGAGGCGTCGACTCGGGTCGCCGAGCTACAGCGCGGCGGGGTCGATCTGATGATCTCGGTGCCGACGCAGGATTGGCAGCGCATCGAGGGCAACGCGAATCTGCAGCTCGTGCGGTTCCTGACGACGCAGACGATGCTGATCGGCATGCGAACCGGCCCCGGCTGGGCGACGAGCGACCGGCGCATTCGCGCCGCCGTGGAGTACGCGATCGATCGCGAGGCGCTCGTCAAGCTCGCCGGTGGCGGCGTGCCGACGCGCACGCGCGTGACGCCGCCGACGCTCGGCTGGCACCCAAACTTATACAAGAAGAACTTCTACAACCAGCAGCGCGCGCGCGAGCTGCTGCGCGAAGCCGGCTACGCCGGCCAGCCGCTGACTTTCCACTCCACCACGGTCTGGCCGATGCAGAAGGAAGTGACGGAAGCGATCGCCGGCATGCTCGAAGGCGTCGGGTTCAAGATCAACCTGCAGATCCTCGACATCTCGACGTTCCGGGAGCAGATCTACTTCCCGAATCGCAACCGCGAGCTGTACATGGACGCGCTCGGCAACAGCTTCTTCGACCCGTGGGTGGCGGTGTTGAACCTGCTGTGCGCCCGCAGCCAGCGCACGGACTACTGCCGTTCCGACATGGACGACCTGATCCAGCGCGCCGCCCGCGAGATCGTCGTCGAGAAACGCAAGCAGTACTACTACAAGATCCAGGAAACGGCGTTCACGGAGGACCGGCCGTTCGTCAACCTGTACCACATGATGGACACGGTCGGAATGAACAAGAAGGTCCAATGGCAGCCGGCGCCGGATGGGTTCGTCTGGCTCGGCAACGCGAAGACGCAGTAGCGCTGGAGTCGGAACGGGAGGCATTAGTAACAATCCATGCAACGGTATCTGGCCCGGCGCGTGCTGCAGATGATCCCCGTGTTGCTGTTGATCGCGACGGTCATCTTCGTCGTGATCCGGCTCAAGGGCGACCCCATCTCGCAGCTCGCGCCGGTGGACATCATGTCAAAAGAAGAGATCGATGACTTGCGCCGAGCGTATGGGTTCGATCGCCCGATCACGGTGCAGTACCTCGACTTCATCGTGCACCTGCCGCGCGGCGACTTCGGCGAGTCGTTCCGCTACCGCCAGCCGGCGTTTCCCCTCGTCATCGAGCGTCTGCCGAAGACGATGCAGCTGGCGGGCGCGGCGGTGCTGATCGGGTGGGGACTGGCGTTGCCGCTAGGCGTCGTCGCGGCCCTGCGGCGAAATTCCCTCACCGACCTCGTAGCGACGACGTTGTCCGTTCTTGGCCGCGCGCTGCCGAACTTCTGGCTCGGCATCATGCTGATCTTGGTATTCGCGGTCGGTTTGGCGTGGCTGCCGGTCTCCGGCTCCGACACGGGCTGGAACCTCCTGTTGCCGGCAGTGACGCTCGGCGTCGGCTTGGCGACGACGCTGACGCGCTTGATCCGCAGCAGCATGCTCGAGGTGATCCGCCAAGACTACGTGCAAACGGCACGATCGAAGGGGCTGAGTCAGCGCACCGTCGTCCTCAAGCACGCCTTGCGCAACGGGCTGATCCCCGTCTTCACGGTGTTCGGGCTGCAGGTCGCTTACCTACTCGGCGGTGTCATCATCGTCGAGCAGGTTTTCGCTTGGCCGGGGATGGGGCAGCTTATGGTAAAAGCGGTGCTGACGCGCGACATGGCGATCGTTCAGGCGGGCGTGTTCGTTTTTGCGGTCGTCGTGATGGCGTCCAACCTGCTCGTCGATTTGTTGTACACCTTCCTCGACCCACGGATTCGTTATGAGTAACGCCACGGCGGAACGCGTTGTCGAGCGAAGCGCGACGAATGCCCGGCGCCGCGGCGCGCTCGGGTTCTATTGGCGGCGGCTGCGGCGCAGCCCCGTCGGCATGATTGGCGTGGCGATCATTTCGGCGGTGTTGTTCGTCGCCGCGTTCGCGCCGGTGCTGGCGCCGCACGACCCGACGCTGCAACGCTTGGAGCAACGGGTCTTGCCGCCAGCGTGGGCGGCGGGCGGCGTCTCCGAGTTCCCGCTCGGCACGGACAACCTTGGCCGCGACGTCCTGTCACGGCTGCTGTACGGGTCTCAGGTCTCGGTCATGGTCGGCGTCTCTGGGGTCTTGGTATCGATGTTGATCGGTGTGAACGCCGGCTTGGTCGCCGGTTTCTACGGTGGTCGCGTCGACGCGGTCCTCGGCCGCATCACGGATACGTTCCTATCGATCCCGTTCATCGTCCTCGCGCTTGCCGTCGTCGGCGTGCTGGGCCCCGGATTGCTGAACCTGATCGTCGTCTTGGGGTTCGTG
>VGFF01000080.1 GCA_016868955.1 Armatimonadota bacterium | reverse complement strand
TCGACCCGGCCGAGCTCATGTCGGCGTTTCGAGAGATGGATCGCGTGGGGCTGATGTTGCGCGGGATCTATCATTCACACCCCGCGTCACGTGCTTGGCCTTCGAAAACCGACATAGCGCAGGCGCGGTACCCGGACGCGAGCTACGTCATCGTTTCCCTGCTCTCGGAGGCACCGGAGATCCGCGCTTTTCGGATCGTCGACGGGACGATCAGCGAAGAGGAGGTACGAATCTCGTGAAGATCTCCACGCGTTCGGAGTACGGGATTCGCGCGCTGATCGACCTTTCCCAGCATCAGGACCGTGGTCCCGTCCAGACGCAGGAAATCGCGCGGCGCCAGGGTCTGCCCGAGCCGTACCTCAACCAATTGCTCGCCACGCTGCGCAGGGGCGGCCTCGTCCAGAGCAAACGCGGCCCGAGCGGCGGCCACCTGCTCGCGCGGCGGCCGGAAGAGATCCGGATCGACGTCGTCTTCGGCGTGCTCGAAGGCACGACGTCGCCGTGGGAGTGCGTCGTCTCCGGGGATCCGGCGTGCGCGTACGCCGGCGGGTGCGGGCTGCGCCCCCTCTGGTTGCGCATCAAGGCGGCGACGGAGCAGGTGCTTCGCAGCACGACCCTTGCCGATCTCGCCGCCCGGGGTGACGATGCCGCCGCGGGCAACGAGGCCATCGCCCTCCGCGCCGCGAGCGGCAGTTAGGCTTGGCGACTCCCCGGGCGGCGCGCGGCGACGGCCCGGGAATATTCCCGCCGCTCGGCGCGTTGACGTCTGGCAACGACCTTCCAAAAGTGGGAATCATACATGGGACAATGTCTAGCGTGCGCGGGCTCGCCCGCACATCCTAAGGCTATGGAGACGGCGGAAGCGACGCGCTCACGATTCGAGTCCATCGTCGGGGAGAACTTGGACGCCCTGTACGGGTCGGCCGTGCGCTTGACGCGGAATCGCACGGACTCGGAAGATCTCCTCCAAGAGACGCTACTCAAGGCGTGGCGCTCGTTGCATACCTTCGAGCAGGGGACGAACGCCCGCGCCTGGATGTTCCGCATCCTCAATGAACGCGCACATCGACCGGCACCGCAAGGTCGAGCACGAGCCGGAGATGACCGACGTCGAGGACGTCGGCAACTTCTATCTGTACTCGAAGGTTCAAGAGTCCGATCAGATGAAGTCGCTCGGCGACCCCGAGAAGATCGTCGTCGAGAGCTTGATGGAGCACGAGGTACAGCAGGCGTTGGACGCGCTGCCGGAGCACTTCCGCAGCGCCGTGATCCTCGCCGACCTGCAGGGCTTCTCGTACAAGGAGATCGCCGCGATCCTCGACGTGCCGGTCGGTACCGTCATGTCGGGGCTGTTCCGTGGCCGGCGGTTGCTGCAGCAGAATCTCTGGGATTACTTCCGTGAGCACAACCGGCTTCGCACGAAGCGCGGCGGTACCCCGCTCGGGAGTGAAGTGCATGGACTGTAAGGAGTTCATGCTGCAAATTTGGACACTGATGGACGCGGAGCCGGACGAGCGGGCCTGGGCTTCGCTCCGCGCCCACCTCGAGAATTGCCCTCTCTGCCAACGGCACTACCGCTTCGAGACCGTCCTCCGTGTACACGTCCGCCAAAGCTGCGCCGAACCCGCTCCCGAGCTGTTGCGCCGCCGCATCCGGCGGTTCATCGCCGAGCTCGGGGACGCCTGAGCGAGCCGGCGCTTTGCTGCGGCGCGCGGCGATCGACATCGGCACGAACTCAGTTCGCCTCCTCGTCGCCGACGTCGACGGCCATCGCGTCGCACCGATCACTCGCGCCATGGAGATGACGCGGCTCGGCGCGCGGACCGATGCCTCCGGCGTGCTGGCCGCGCCCGCGATCGCGCGCACGGCCGAGGTCGTGCGGAACTTCGCCCAGCGCGCGCAGGAGGCGGGCGCGACCGCCGTTACCGCGATCGGGACGAGCGCGATCCGCGACGCGAGCAATCGCGACGAGCTGTTTGCGGCGCTGGCGCCGCTCGCCGTCCAAGTCCTGACGGGGGATGAGGAAGCCGATCTCGGCTATCGTGGCGTGCGCGCCGGCGCCGGCGTCGGTCGCGGGACGTTGCTCGTCATCGACATCGGCGGCGGCAGCACCGAGCTGGTCGTCGGCGACGCCGATGATGTGATGGCTCGCGTCAGCCTGCAGGCGGGCGCGGTCCGTCTCACGGAACGGTTCCTCCACAGCGACCCGGTCGCCGACGTCGACGCGGAAGCCCTGGCGCGCGAGGTCTCGCTGTTGTTGGGCGGCGTTCGCGAGCGATTCCTCGGGGCGCGTGCCGCCGTCGGCGTCGGCGGCACGATCACGACGCTGGCGACGATCGACCAAGGACTCGAGCCGTACGATCCGGAGCGCGTGCACGGCTATCGCCTCACGCGGGAGAAGGTGGCGTCTTTGGCGCGGGGCCTGTGTGCGATGCCGCTCGCGCTGCGGCGGCGCTTGCCCGGCCTGCAGCCGGCGCGGGCCGACATCATCTGCGCCGGCGCGCTCATCGCGGAAACCGTGATGGAGGATCTGCGCGTCGCGGAGCTCGCGGCCAGCGAATGCGACCTGCTTTGGGGCGCGGTTTTGGCGCCGGCGTAACGGCCAACGAACCGCGCGACGATCGGCGCGCTGTTGGTTTGACGCCCGCGGCGGTTTCCTGTATCGTTTCTCTTTGCGACGCGGGGTGGAGCAGTCAGGCAGCTCGTCGGGCTCATAACCCGAAGGTCGGAGGTTCAAATCCTCCCCCCGCTACCAAGTTCAAAGATGAAGCCCGTGGTTGATCGCGCGGGCTTCTTGCTTTCTTTACGCAACCTTCTCTGCAAGGTCGTGCCCTTGGCCACCCTCGCGTTGCCGGCTCACTCTCATCGGTCGATCGCACCCCGACTCGTCAAGCCCGCGAGAAGCGCAAACGTCCGTTCGAGCACCACTCGAGTTTTGCTTGCCTCATATTCCGGGAGCGATTCGTCGGTGAACAGATGCGGCGCGCTCGGTATACGCTGCGGGACTTGATCGGGTATCTGTGGCGAGGGCTCGATGGGCATGCCCGGCTTCGGCGCTGACAGGCGTTCGCGCGCTGCGCTCGTCAACACTGCCATCGCGATCCCCGCTTTCGTGAAACGATTGTTCCCGGACGACACCGGGGCGAAACACGTGCGGCCGCCCCGCCTTGGCGCCGCAGCCGCAGCGGCCGACGGGAAGCCTTCGATGGGAGTCGGCGCGTTATGGGACGATCGATGGAGGCGACGAAACGGGGGCGTGTCAGACGACGATCGAGACTACCAGCGCTCTTGCGTGGCGGCGCACGAGGGATGCACGACGGGGATCCAGATATCTCGGCCGTTTTCGTCCCTGTGATCGGCACGCACGAGCACGGCCTCTTCGCCGGCCGTAGACGAGACAGTTTGCGGTTTCTGGCGAAGGCCGGATACGACGCGAAGCGGCTTCGCGCGCCCGGATCTCTCCGACGCGGCGACTGATCGCTTCGGCCACGCGTAGCCACATGGACGGTTCCTCCTGCGTTCGGACGGATGTACGGTGGCGGTCGCAGTCGGATACCAGCAAAGAAGGTGCCACCGCCGAGCGTGCCCACTTCCCAAGACGAGCGCGACACCGCCGGCCGCGGAGACCTTCTTTCATCGAAGCTGCGCCTCGATCGCAGGCGCGGACTATTCTAGCAACCGACCAAGGGGTGCCCGAGCGCCGCCACGAATAGTTCTTCGTCCATCCCGGGGGGCCTTTGGGCCCATTCTCGAGCCAACGAAGGAGGCTGATCATCGACCTGTTTCTGCACGAAGAACACGACTCCGAGGCCTTGTTGTGGGAACGATTGCGCGCGGATTTGGAGGCGCAAGTCGCGGCGTTTCCCGGCGTCGCGGGCGTCTCCGTAAGAGACCTAATGAAAGGTACAAACGTTCGGATTCATGCGGATGAATTGTTTCCGACCGCCTCGACCATCAAAATCCACGTCTTGGCGCAAATGCTACGGCGCGCCGAGGCCGGCGAAATCGACCTCGGGAAGACGTGCGTCGTCGAGAAGAGCGTGCACGTGCCGGGCAGCGGCGTCCTCACGTATCTCGACGACGCGGCGCAGTTGACGATGCGCGACATCGCCAACCTCATGATCCTGATCTCCGACAATACGGCGACGAACCTGTGCATCGACTGGGCGACGATCGACGGGACGAACGCGATGCTCCGAAGCCTCGACCTCGTGAAGACCGTCCTACGCCGCAAGATGCAGGATCATGAGGCCGTCCGTCGCGGCGACGAGAACCTGTCGACGCCGGAAGAGGTCGTGCAGTTCCTGGATCTATTGTATCGGGGCGAAGGCCTCGGCCGTAGCGTCGGCAACGCAACGCTGGGCGTCTTGAAAAAATACAAGCGCGGGTTCCTGAACCAAGGACTACCGGAGGACGTGCCGATCGCGAACAAAACCGGCGGCATGGCCCGCGTGCGCAACGATGCGGGCGTCGTCTACCTGCCGCGGCGGCCGTACGCGGTTTGTGTCATGACCAAGTACCTGTTGTGCGACCACAGCGATGCGGAAGCGTTCATCGCCGACGTCTCGCGGCAGGTTTACGCGACGATGTCGACGCTGGACGTCACGAATTCCTGGGGGCAAGGGCTGCCGCCGAATCTCCTGAAGTAGCTGGCGTTGCGCGCGAACGCGGCGGTCTACGGAACGTGCCGCGCGCCGCGCTCGAACGCGTCGATCAACGCATGGCAACGGTCTCGAAGCGCCGAAACCGGTTCGGTGACAACGCGCAGCGCGCCGACCCGGTCGGCGCGGTACGCGCCGGTGAGAATCGTCGCATAAGCGCTCGCGACGCGACTTCCGGCGGCCCACACCAGCGTGTCGATCGGGCACAGCAAGATGGCCCCGAGGCACATCAAACAGGGTTCGCCTGACGCATACAGCGTCCAGCCGCCGCCCGCCGGCGGCCTCGCGATCGCGGCGCCGCCGGCGCGGATCGCATCGACCTCCGCGTGCGCGGTTTGATCGCCGCCGCTGAGGACCTGGTTGCGTCCGCGGCTGAGGATCGAGCCATCGGGGCCGACGATGACGGCGCCGAATGGGCTCGCGCCCTCGGCCAGCGCTCGCTCGGCTTCTTCTACCGCGATCCGTAGATGTCGGTCGTGATCCATGTCCGTCCCCCCCTATCGACTCGGCACGCCCAGTGCTAGTCGTTGCCGAGGATGGCTGACAATCCCTTCCCGCACATTCGCTTTCCCGAGATTCTGCCGCGGCTGTCGCCCGGGGTAATGACCCACGTGCTGACGGAGCTGGGCGATGGCCCCGAAGTCGCCATGATGGTTCGGGAGACGCCCGTCCGCGTTCGGCGCGTGCCGCCCGGGCCCGTCGTGGTGTTCCGGGCCAGCGTGCTCAACACCGCGTCGGTGATCCCGGTCCTCATGCTCGTTCGCATCGGTCCCGGCACCGACGACGTCTATGCGACGTGGTTGAACGGCTGGGCCGTTCACGGCGGGCTCGAGCACCTGCGGAAGCTCGCGGTGCAGCTGCACATTTCGGTGCTCCTGCACGCCGAACGGCACGTGGAGCGGATCTTCCACTTCCCAAATTCGCTGCGAGCGCAGTTCGCGAAGGCCGCCGAGCGGTCGTAGCCGCCCGCCCCTGGACCGAAGAAGAGTTCTCGTCCGCCCGTGCGGCGATCCTGCGTAAGCATCCGACGCCGATCGCGCTCTGGCGATCCGTCGGTGCCGATCTTCCGTATCCGGCCGCGAACTGACGACGCCGCGCGGCGTCGTGCGCAGAGCGCGCCGAAATGGCGGACAATGAGGGGATGAGGACGATCCATAACGTCATTCGTTCCGCCGCCCCGCTTTTGATCGCGGCCATTGACCTCGCTTACGATGCGGCGCCATCGATCAGTCAGCCTGCACCGGCGCCAAACCCGACGGCGCGACGCTCGGCGACGGTGATGGTGGAAGCCACCGACGAATACGGTAAGGCCGAATGCGGCACCGGCGCCGTCGTCGATGCCGAGCGCGCGGTGCTGGACGGTGGCGCAGTGACGTTCTCGCTCGTGAACGTTCGAGCCGCCACTGTCGGTGGGATGGTCTGGCCGTTCGCCACCGCGACGACGCCGGCTTCGGAAGGCGCGATCGTCCTCAATCGCATCGCCGAGATGGTCGGTGTCGCGTTCCGCGCCAGCCGCGTGCTCGACGGCCGCAACTTCTTCGTCGCGCTGCGCGCGGCGGCGCCTTTGCTCGCGGACTCATCCGCCGCGCCGGCTTGGCTGCGGGCACCGGCTCCCGGACACGCCCCGGCGATTGTTTCGCATCCTTGCTATCCGGTCGCGGACGGCGCGGTTCGCGAAGGCACGCTCGTGATGCGCGCCGGCGCGGGCGAGCTGCTGAGAACGCCGTGGTCTCAGACGACCGAAGCCGTCGAGCCGGGGCCCTTCGGGACGCTGGCGACGCACACGTTCCATGCCGCCGGGCAGCGCGCCACGCACCTCACCCTATTGAGCGCGGCCGGCGTGCGCGACGTCGATCCCTACGCGCCGCCAATCGCAACTTGTCGCCCCAGACGCTGCTGCCGGCACGAACCGTCGTCGGACCGTTCACGACGTGGGAGGGGACGTACGAGTCGACGAAGCGGCGAACGCGCGCGCGCGGCGCGTCGCGGATCACGCGCGTCGGGTTTTCCCACGCATTACCGGCGGGTGTGCTCCCGAACTGCCTCGAAGTTCGCCCCGAGCTCTTCCTCGGCCCCAGCGGTGGGGTCGCCGCGATGAATGCCGCGCCTGACGTCGTGCGCGACATCGCCTACTGCCGTGATCGCGGTCCGGTGCTGTCGAGCGATCGGGTCGTCAAGCCGGGCGTAGAAGTCACGACGACGTCGTAACGATTCTCCAATCGGTGATCGCAGGTCGCGGAACTACGGCGCCGGGCCGCAATGACCGGCGCCGCATGCCGATCGCGCCCCGCGGAGGACGGCCCTAGGCGTGCGACGAAGTACGGGCGCCGGCGGGTCTGCGTGCGGCCGGCCGCCTGGCATCGACATCAGATTCGGGAGGCATACGTTCATGAGCAGTGCACAAAAGGGAGTGGCGACGAAACGGTTCCCCGAGGCGGTCGTCCGTAAGTTTGCGACGGGATTGCTGCTTGCGATGGGCTCACGGGCGGAGGACGCCGAGCTCGTCGCAGACGGCATCACGACGGCGGCCTTGCGCTGGCATCCCGGACAGGGACAGGGGCTCGAGAAGTTCTTCCGGTACCACCGCCGCTACAAGATCGGCGGCAGCGTCCCCAACGCCGAAATGTCCTGGGATCGCGAGGGGCCGTCGTTCGCGTTGCTGAACGCGAACGACGGCTGGGGCTACGTCGCCGGACAGAAGGCGATGCGCAAGGCGATGGCGCTGGCGGCGAAGACGGGCGTCGCGCTCGTCGGCGTTCGCAACAGCGACCACTTCGGGATCGCCGGCTACCATGCGAAGACGGCCGCCGACGGCGGCTTCATCGGCATCTCGATGACGAACGCGCGGGCGGAGATGGCGCCGTGGGGCGGTAAGACGGCCGTCCTCGGCACGAATCCTTGGGGGTTGGCGATCCCGCGGCGCAACGCGCACCCGATCGTGCTCGATATGGCCCTGACGATGGCCGGTCAGGGCATGATCAACTGGGCCGCGCGCGAAGGTCAGCCCGTGCCCGACGACTGGGCGCTCACCAAGGACGGTAAGCGCACCACGAATCCACTCGACCTGTTGCAGGGCGCGACGCAGCTGCCGATCGGGAAGTACAAGGGCTCCGGCCTCAGTTTCTTCACCGACGCGATCACGGGCGTGCTGATGGGCGCGAAGTTCGGGCTGTCGGTCTTCCAGGATGAGAAGGACTTCGACGTCTCGCACGTCATGATCGCTGTCCACGTCGAGTCGTTCATGCCGCTCGACCGCTTCTACGATCGCCTGGACCAGCTGATCCACGAGGTGAAGTCCGCGGCGCCGATCAATCCGGGGGAGGAGATCCTGCTCCCGGGCGACGCCGAGCTTCGTCGCATGGAGGAGCGCAAGAAGAGCGGCATCCCGATCGACGCCGAATCGATCGAGAAGCTGCGCGTGATCGCGGCGGAGCTGGGCGCTCCGTTCCTGCTGGAGTAGCGACCACGCATCGCATTCCCCCGAAGGGCCGCGCCGCGGCCCGACCATCGCCCGGACGGTCGCGATCAGCCGGCCGCGGACCGCGCTCAGCCGCGAGATCCATACGCATCCGGAGCTCGTGTTCGCCGACCACGAGACCGTCCGCCGCTTGCTCACGTTCCTGCGCGCACGCCCGGGAATCGAAGTCGCGGCACCCATCGCCGGCCTGCCGACCGCGTTTCGGGCAACTGTTGGCCGCGGTGAACCGGCGATCGGCATCGTCAGCGAATACGACGCGGTGCCGGGGCAGGGGCACAGCGGCGGGCACAACCTCATCGCGGCAGCGGGCGCGCTGGCGCTCGCGGGGCTGTCGGCGGTCGCCGATCGCTTGCCGGGGCGCGTCGTGCTCGTCGGGTCGCCGGCCGAAGAGGGCGCCGGCGGCAAGTTCATCCTCGTCGAAGCCGGCGCGTACGAGGGCCTCGCCGAGATCCTGCAAACGCACCCCGCGGACCGGCATCGGCTGAGCGGACCGACGATCGGTAAAGCCGATCTCGACGTCGCGTTTCGGGGCCGCGCCGCGCACGTCGGCAGCGCGAATGATCGCGGCGTCAACGCGCTCGACGCCGTCCTGCAGACGTTCTCGGCCGTACACGCCATACGCCAGCACCTGCGGGACGGAACGCGCGTGTACGGCATCGTCAGCCACGGCGGCGACATGCTCAATACTATCCTGGACTTCGCGGCGGCGGAATTCGGCGTGCGCGCCGCCGACGAGGCGTACCTGCGAGAGGTCGTCGAGCGCGTGCGGCGGTGCGCGGAGGCGGCGGCACTCGCGACCGGATGCGCGGCCGAGATCACGTCGCCGCCGCGATCCTACTACCCGCCGATGAAGCGCAACCGCGCGCTCGCCGAGATCATGGCGGACGGGCTGCGCGATCTCGGGGAAGCGGTCGCGGACGCGCCCGCCGGTCACGAAGGTTACGCAAACGAC
>VGFF01000079.1 GCA_016868955.1 Armatimonadota bacterium | reverse complement strand
GCAACCGGCGCGCCGCGCCACGTTGCGGGCGGCGCACGTCGACGCCGACCTGAGCGCCGACGTCGTCACGGCCGAGGGCGACGTCGTGGCCCGCCTGGATACCATGACGGCCGAAAGCCGGCGGATGCGCGGCGACCTCCGGGCCGAGGTTATCTCCGGCGACGGCGACGTGCGCCTCCGCGATCTGGAAGTCACGGTCATGGGCGACGCCTTCGAGGTCCGGAAGCGAGAACGGGTCGCGATCGTCCGCGGCCACGTCGACGCGCGTCGCGGCGCCGATCGCTTGCGCGCCGAAGAGATCCGCTATCAATACGAGCAGCGCGTCCTCACGGCGCTGGGCAGGACGCACGCCGTTGTCTACCCGCGCTGAGACCACGGGCGGCACCATGAGCGAGGACGCCGGCGGCGCCACTCTGCACGCGCTCGGCTTGATGAAGCGATACCGCTCCCGCCAGGTCGTCAAAGACGTCTCGTTCGAGCTGCGCCCGGGGGAGATCTTCGGCCTGCTCGGCCCCAACGGCGCCGGCAAGACGACGACCTTCCACATGATCGTCGGGCTCGTCCGTCCCAACGGCGGCCAAGTCTATCTGAACGGCGAGCTGATCACGCGCCTGCCGGTCAACCGACGTGCGCTTGCCGGCATCAACTACTTGGCGCAGGAGCCGTCGATCTTTCGCAAGTTGTCCGTCGAGGAGAACCTGGCGCTGATCCTCGAGCAGCACGGCGTGGCGCGCGCCGATCGCCGGGAGCGCGTCGATCGTCTGCTCGAAGAGTTCCGCCTGGCGCCCCTGCGGCGGCAGCCCGCCTACACGCTGTCGGGCGGCGAGCGGCGGCGGGTCGAGATCGCGCGCGCATTGGCGATGTGGCCGCGCTTCGTCTTGCTGGACGAGCCGTTCACGGGCGTCGATCCGTTGTCGATCCAGGACATCCAGGACATGATCCACTACTTGCGCGATCAGGGGATCGGCGTCTTGATCAGCGATCACAACGTCCGCGAGACGCTGGAGATCACGAATCGGGCCGCGATCATGTTCGACGGGCGCATCCTCTTGGAAGGGACATCCGCGGAGCTGACGAGCAGCGAGGAAGCGCGCAATCTGTACCTCGGCGACCGGTTCCGGTTGTGAGCCCGCGATGACGATCCTTGACCGCTACGTCTGCCGCGAGATGATCAACACGTGCCTGTTCGGGCTTGGCCTGTTCAGCACGCTGCTCGTCGCGAATCACGTCTTCTACGTGCTGCGTGTGGCGACGCAGTTTGGCGCGCCCGTCGCCAAGGTGCTGCCTCTGATCGCGCTGCACGTCCCGTTCCTGATCGGGTTCGGCATGCCGATGGCGACGCTGCTCGGCACGATCCTCTGCTTCAGCCGGATGTCGGAAGCGCGCGAGATCGACGCGATGCGCACCAGCGGGGTCAGCCTCGCCCGCATCGCCGTCCCCGTCGTGATCGTCGGCGCGCTCGTTGCCGGCGCCAACTACCTGTTGAACGAGCAGGTCTCGCCCTTGACCGAGGATCTGTATCGCGTCCGGCACGTCGACCTGGTGCGGCCGTCCGACCTCGGCATCCGGCGCAACATCCTGTTTCGCGAGCAGACCAGCGGCGGCAGCGAGATCATCGTCTTTGCGCGTGTCCTGGATCCGAAGACCGAGAGCCTGCGCGACGTGACGTTGAGCGAGTACCGCGGCGGACGCCTGTACCGCGTCATCGAGGCGAGCCGCGCCCGCTGGGATCGCGCCAGTTGGCTTTTCCTCGACGGCCAGATGAACCTGTTCCAGGATTTCACCGTCAGCACGACCTTCGATCAGATGCGCCTGAGCATCACGCGCCCGCCGGCCCAATTGTCCATCGCCGAGAAGACGACCGCGGAGATGAGCCGCCGCGAGCTCGAAGCCTACATTCGCGGGCTCGGCGCGGGCGAGGCCGTGACGCGGCGCCGGCTCCTCGTCGACCTGTACAACAAGGAAGCGATGCCGGCGGCATCGCTTCCGTTCGCGCTGCTCGGGCTGGCGCTCGGCCTGGTGCCGGTCCGCTCGGGATCGCGAAGCATCGGCTTCGGCCTGACGGTCGTCGCGTTGATCTTCTACTACATTCTCGCCACGTCCGCCGGTCTTCTCGGGTCAAGCGGCGTATTGTCACCGATGCTCGCCGCGTGGCTGCCCAACATCATCCTCGCGCTCGTCGGCGTGGCGATCACCTATGTACGCCGTTGAGCCATCGCGGACGGACGCACACCGATCCGATCGCGGCGTGCTTCGGATCGTCCTCGCGTTGGCGCTTTTGACATTCTTTCTCGGCCTCGGCAACACCGCGCTCTGGGATCAAGACGAAACGAAATACGCCGGCCTCGCGCGCGGCATGGTGCAAACGGGCGATTGGGTCACGATGCGGTGGAACGGCGAGGACTGGTTCGTGCATCCGCCGCTGTACCCATGGCTCGTCGCGATCACGGGTTCGATCTTCGGATTCACGGAGCTCGTCGTCCGCGTCTACGCGGCGCTGTTCGCAGCGCTCGCCGTCGGATTGACCGCGCTCTTCGGTCGGGATCTATACGATGCGCGCACCGGCCTGTTCGCCGCCGTTATCCTCGCGACGACGCTGCAGTGGTTCGGCCAGGCGCGCCTGGCCGTCTTCGACTCGATGCTGTTCTTCTTCATCACGCTGGCGGTCGCGTGTTGGTGGCGCGGCTATCGCGGCGCCGGCGGTCAGGCGCGGCTCTGGTACCTGCTTGCGTTCGTCAGCGCCGGGCTCGGCACGATCACGAAGGGGCCGGTGGCAGGCGCGTTGCCGGCGCTGGCGCTGTTCACCTATCTCGTCGCCCGCCGTGAGATCCGCCGCGCGCGCGAGCTGCCGTGGCTGGCCGGGATCGCGTTATACGCCGGCATCGGGCTCTCGTGGTACGTCATCGAGTATCTGCGGCATGGCGCGGCGTTCCTCGACAAGATGGTCGGCTACTACATCGTCCATCGCTACGTCGGCACCGTCGAAGGCCAACACGGGCCGATCTGGTACTACGTGCCGGTTCTGCTCCTTGGCCAGTTCCCATGGACGGCGTTCCTGGCGCCGGCGGCGGCTTGGCATTGGCGCCGGCGACGCGAGAGCGCGAGCGCCCTGCTGCTCGTGTGGTGCGCGTTTTCGTTTATCTTCTTCTCGCTGGCCGGCACCAAGCTCCCCAACTACGTCCTCGGGATGTATCCGTTCCTCGCGATCGCGATGGCGCGCCTGTTCGTCGCCGCGATCGAGGTGGGCGGCGCGACTCGTCTTCGCGTCGGCTGGTGGTCGTTGGGCGCGGCGTTCGCAGCGTTGTTCGCCGGCGTCGCCATCTACGGCCGGCAGCAGCATCCCGCCGAGGTCGAGGCATTGCTGCCGACCGCCCTGCCCGCGATCGGCACGCTCGTCACCGGCATCGCGATCGCGGCCGTTCTCGGCCTGCGCGGCGCGACGGCGCGAGGGTTCGTCATCCTCGCCGCGACGATGATCGCGTTCCACCTCGTCGTGCTGTACGCCGTCCTGCCGCCCGTCGAGCGCTATCGTTACACGAAGCCGGCCGCGCTCGCCGCGGCGGCGAGCATCCGTGCGGGTGAGCGCCCGTTCGGCTATCTCATCCCCAACGGCATCATCTACTACAGCGGCCGCGATTGGCTGTTCGCGTGGGACGTTCCCTCGTTCCGGCGGATCCTCTGCGAGCGGCGCGACGAGCCGTTGTTCGTCGTCGTCAACCGCCAGCACTTCGAGCGCGACCTCGCGGCGCTCATCGGCGCATCGGCCACGGTCGCGCGAGAGGTGGGAACCTACCGTCTACTGCGCGTTCCCGCGGGGTCAGCGCGCCCCTGCCCACCTCGTCCGTAAGCCGGCCGCGCGCGTCGCCTATATACTGGTCGCGATGGACGTCGGCCTCCTGCTGGTTCCGCTCCTGCTCCTCGTCAGCGGCGTGATCGCTTACGTCGGCAACGTCGTGGGGCGGCGGATCGGGAAGCGGCGCCTGTCGTTGTTCGGACTGCGCCCGCGGACGACGGCGCAGATCATCACCGTTCTGACCGGCGTCGTCATCAACCTGGTCACGCTTGGCGCCGTGCTCACGTTCTCGAGCGACGCGCGCGTCGCGTTGTTCGATCTCCGCGAAACGCTGTCGCATCTCGAGAAGCGGGCCGACGCCTTGCGCACGCAGATCCGCGCGCTCGAGCAGGGCGACATCGCGCTGCTGCGCGCCCAGGAAGTCGGACGCCGCGTGTTCCGCGGTCGCCCCGATCTCGAGGCCGTGCGCAATTGGTTCTTCCAGTTTCGCCAGGAAGCCGTGGAAGCCGTGACCGCGCAAGGCGCTCGCCCCGACGCGAGCGGAACGGTGCTGCTGCCGGATCCGCCGGGCGTGAACTGGGACGACGTCGCCCGCCTGATCCACCAACGCAATCGCGAGGTCGTCGTCCAGCTCGTCAGCACGCGCAACGCGCTCGTCGGCACTCCCGTCCCGGCCGAGGTCCGCATCTTGCCGAACGAGCTCGTGTTCAAGAAGGGCCAGCTCCTCCGTGAGGTCGACGTCAGTGGCGGCACCCGCGAGCAGCTGCGCGACGGGCTCGTGCAGACGGCCGGCTTCGCCGGGCGCGCCGCCGCCGAGGGGCGCGTGCTGGCGCCGCCGGGCACGCGCATCGGTGGGCCACCGTTCATCGTCATCGACGGGGACTCCGGCCGCCGCGTCACCGAGCAGATCATCGGACGTCCTGGGACGCACCGCATCCGTCTCGTCGCGTTCGACGATACGTACACGGTCGGCCCGCTCATCGTCGCGTTCCAGCTCATCGGCGAGCCGTAGTCGTCCTGCTATACTGGCGGGGAGCGCAGGTGTACGGGAAGCCGGTGATGACGCGCGATGCGTCGAGTCCGGCGCGGTTCCCGCCGCTGTAACCGGAGAGCTACCTTCGATCGAACGGGCTTGCCGCAAGGGCGAGCGCGCGCACCCACTGGGCGATCGTGACGATGCCTGGGAAGGGCGAAGGGAGGCGATGACCCGGAAGCCAGAAGACCGGCCTGCTGCTCCATCCCACACCTTCGGGTGCAAAGGATCGGTGGGGCGTGGTTCGTCGGCTCTGGCTGTGCCTTTTGTTGCTGCCCGCCCTCGCGTTCGTCCCGTCCTCTTCTGGCCAAGCGATCTCCCCTGGTCAACCGCCGACCTTCGAGGGCGATGAAGTCACGGTCGCCGGTCGTCGCAGACAGGCGGCCGCGACGACGCCGGCGTACGTGACCGTCATCGGCCGCGACGAGATCCGGCGCATGGGCGCCGTCACCGTCGCCGACGCGGTCTCCGCGATCTCGGAGGTCTACGTGCGCACCGCCGGCGCCGGACCGGGCGGCTCGCAACAGGTCTCCGTCCGCGGCTCGACGCCGCAGCAAGTGCTCGTCCTCTTCGACGGCGTGCCGTTGAACGCCACGCAACCGTTCGGCGTGAACTTGAGCAGCCTCTCCGTCGCAAACGTCGAGCGCATCGAGGTGTTGCGCGGACCGTACTCGGCGATCTACGGGAGCGGCGCATTGGGCGGCGTGATCTCGATCACGACGCGGCGCGACACGCGGACGGCGATCACGGTCGGCGCGCGTTCCGATCCCGCTGGGCAATGGGCCGCGCGCGCCGGCGGCGCCGGTGGCGCCTGGTCGTGGGCGATCATGGCGGAGGCGCTCGCGACCGCCGGAGAACGGCGCAACGAAGACGCGCAGCGGTACTCCGGCGCCGGCTGGTTGCGCTACGAACCGGATCCGAGCACGTCGCTGACTTTGTCGGTCAACGTCACGTCGGCGACCTCAGGTCTGCCTGGAAGCACGTTGTTTCCGACGCCGGAGGACCGCCTGCGCGATGGCCGCACGGTCTACCGCCTCGCCTGGCGCCGCGCCGACGATGCCGGCGGTTTCCGCGAGCTGCGTGTCTGGCACGTTGGGGACGAGTTCCGGTATCGATCGCCGGGTTTTCAGTCCGACACGATCGGCGCGACGTGGGGCGCCGAGTGGCAGCATGCGCTGGCGCTTGGGGGCGGCGTGCTTACATGGGGAATCGACTGGCAGCACGCGCGCTACGACTACCGTGAGCTGCCGATCTTCACCGGCGCGGCGGCGTTCGTCGCGAGCACGACGACGACCGCGGCCTACGTGCAATACGACTTCGCCGCCGGGGACGCGACGCTGATCGGCATCGGGCTGCGCTATGACGCCGTGTCCTCGCAAGCGGGTCAGTGGAACCCGCGCTTGGGGTTCGTGCACTTCCTTACGCCAGAGCTGCGCCTGCGCGGCGGCGTCGGACGAACGTTTCGCGCGCCGACCTTCGGGGAACTGTTCTATCCGAGCTGCAGCGATCCCGGCTTGCGGCCGGAATCCGCTTGGGCGGCCGACTTTGGCATCGAGGCGGCGCCATCGCCGAATCTGCTTTTCCGCCTCAACACGTTCTACACCGATGCCCGCGATCTGATCATCGGCGGTTGCGCGCCGCGGAACATCGGTTCCGCGCCCGTCTTCGGGTTCTCCGGGGAGGTCGCAGCGCGACTCGGAGATCCGTGGTCCATCGACGCGAACCTGACGTGGTCGGATGGCGTCGATCGCGCCAGTGGTGAGCCGATCCTGAGACTGCCGCCGGTCACGGCGAACGCCGCGCTGCGGTATCTGCTCTCCGAAACCGCCAGCGTCTCGTTGATCGGCCGGTTCGTCTCGCAACGTCCCGATCTCAATTTCTCGACGTTTCCGGCCACGCGCGTCGAGGTGGCCTCCCACTTGACGGTCGGCGTTCGATTCGATCATCGCGCCGGCGACCTGCGCATCAGCGCCGGCGTCGACAACTTGTTCGACGCGGGCTACGAAACGCTGCGCGGCTATCTTGGCCCACGCCGCTCAGGGTGGATCACGCTGGGGATCGAGTACCGGTGACGCATCGTCTGCGCGCAGTGTTGGTCGTGGTTGTCGTTGTCGCCGTCTGGGCGATCGCATCGCAGCTCCATCCTGGGCCGCGCCGCTCGACGGGCATTACGCAGCGCGGCGGGATCGCGGCGCCGACCGCCGCCGATGAGGGGCACATCGAGACGTTGCCGCCCGCCGCTCGCGCGCCGTCGGAAGACCGGCCGTCAAATAAACCGGACCGGAATCGCCGCTCCTCGCCTCCGGCGTCAACCGCCAACGGGACCCCGAGCCCGCGCTCGCCGACGCAACCGCCCGCAACGCCGGTGCAACAGCCAGCGAGAAAGTCTTCCGACCCGCCGGCGGAACCGGCCGCGGCGTCCGCTCCGGCTACCGTGGCGACTCCAGCGCAGCCGCCCGCCGTGCCGGCGCGGTTTCCCGGCGCCGATTCTCGTAGCGCAAGCGCGGCCGGCGAAAGTGGTGGGGGCGCGAGTCGAGAAGGGTCGGTCGACGTGCCGACCGACGAACGCGCCGAAAGCGCTGGCTCCGAGCGCCGTGGCCCCGACGCCAACGCACCAACCGCAGCGGCGAACGCTGGTCCTTCGGCCGCTTCCCGCGGACCCGCGACCCCTGCCGTTTCCCCGCCGCCGTCGCGCCCCGGTCCGGAATCTGCGCCGACACTCGTGGCGCCGCGGCCGTTGACGCAGACCCGACCCGGGTATCCGGAGCCGCTGGTGACGATCGAACGCAACGGACTGTCCGCGGCGGCGCGACTAGTGCCTCCCCAGGGTCGCGTGCGGTTGCGCGTCACCGTGCGCGCTGACGGCAACGTTTCGACTGTCGACGTCTTGTCATCGACGGGCTCGGCAGAGCTCGACGCCGCCGCGGTCGTCGCGTTGTCGCGGTGGCGCTTCGCGCCCGCGACCCGTGATGGCGTGCCGATCGAGTCATACTACACGCTGTGGGTCTCGTTCCGGCTCGAATAACGGAGGCGGTTCCCGAAGGTGATCGTGTTGGCGATCGACCCAGGCCGACGGAAGTGCGGGCTTGCCGTGTGCGGGACGCACGGTGTCCTGCTCCATGAGATCGTCGCCAGGGCGGCCCTGCGTGACCGCGTGCGCGCTGTCGCAGCACGCCACGCGCCCGCGGTCATCCTCATCGGCGATCGGTCCGTGGGACGCCACCTGGCGGCCGCGCTGGCCGAGGTCGGCGTGGCCGCCACCCTCGTCGACGAGGCGCACACGACGTTGCAGGCACGCGCGCGCTATTGGAAGGATCATCCGCCGCGCGGCTGGCGGCGCTGGCTCCCGGCGGGCCTGCTGGTACCGGATCGGCCATACGACGACTACGTCGCCGTCCTGCTCGCGGAACGATACCTGGCCCGAGAAGTCGGCACGCGCCCCGGCGACGTTGAAAATCGCCGTTGATTTTCCGTGTAGCAAACAGATGTGCGATTATTTCAATTGACGCATACTGGTGTTTGCTGTAGGGTCGTTGTGGGTTTTTCTATCTGTTCGGCGTTTCAGCAAGATCAGATGTGGCCGGTCGTCTTCACGGGAGCGGCGCCGCGATCGAGCGGTTCCGTGCGCCGATGGCACGGAAGGGAGGAAAGGTTCGGAGTGCCGCAAGGTACGTGAGGATCGCTGGTCCGGTGAGCAACGGCAGACGGCAGCGCCAAAGAGGAAACAAGGACACTCTGTGGATCGCCGCTTGCCCGCGCTCAACCTCAACGCACCACAACCTGAAAGGGGTTGACGCACAAGGATGAAAAAGGTAGCGGTACTTCTCATGGCGACCTTGGTCCTGGCGACGCTTACCCCGGCCATGGCGCAGCCGTTCGCCGACGTGCCCACGAACCACTGGGCATACGACGCGATCGCTGAGCTGGCCGCGAAGGGCCTCGTCGAGGGCTTCCCGGATGGCACGTTCAAGGGCAAGCAGCCCGTGTCCCGTTACGAAATGGCAATGGTCATCGCGCGCATCATCGCGCGCATCGAGGCCATTCCCACGCCTCCGCCTCTCCCGGCAAACCTGGTTCGCCAGCCGGCTCTCGCCGCCGCGACCGCCCGGATTAACGCTAACAACGTGGCGATTACCGGCTTGACGACCCGCGTGAACGCAAGCGCGCAGAACATTGCGCTTCTGCAGCGGTTGGTCAACGAGTTCCGCGCTGAGCTGCAGGCGCTCGGCGTCCGCGTCACGGCGCTCGAGGAAGAGCTGAACGCCGTCAAGGGCCGCCTGGACAACACGAAGATCACTGGCAACTTCCTCTACTTCTACGAGAGCGCAGCTACGTCGCCCTCGTCGACGATTACTGACAACAACGCCCAGAACGTCACGACGACCGCCGGCGGGCGTCTTTCGCAGGCTCGCGTTCGGCTGCTGATCGACGGCCGCGTCGACCCGAACACCAACGTCTTCACGCAGCTGCGCTTCCGCTACAACCAGGGCAACGCCCCTACGGCCAACAACTCCTTTGTGCTCACGG
>VGFF01000078.1 GCA_016868955.1 Armatimonadota bacterium | reverse complement strand
TGCGCGACGGCGACGTACGCATCCATCGCGACGGCGAGCGCGCTCAACGAGCTGCGCATCGCCGTCGGACGCCTCTGCGTCGAAGACAATCTCTGGAACACGGAGGCAGACTTTATCCGTGAAGCAGCGCCGGGTACGCGTCTATAATGAAAGTCGCGCCCATCTGTAGTTGGATGCGCCAGACCATCCCCAAAGAGGAGCCGTTCCTTTGTGTCAAAGACAATCTCTGGAACGCGGAGGCCGACTTTATCCGTGAGGCGGCGCCGGGTACGCGTCTGGATTCGGCATCGACCGCGCTCGACGGCTTGCGCATGATCAAGGACGCCGCCGAGATCGAGGCGATTCGCAAGGCGAACGACATCGTCAGCATCGGCTACGAGCTCGCGGCCGAGGTCATCCGACCCGGCGTCGCGGAATACGATGTCGCGATGGCGATCATACAAGCGGTGGTCGCCGACGGCTCGGAATCGATGGGCGTCGGCGGCTGGTTCCGCCAGCTGACGCAGCGCAAGATCGAGAATGGCGACGTCGTCGAAGTCGACATGGGCGCGCGCTGAGACGGCTACAACACCGACACGGCGCGGACATCTTCGTCGGACAACCGACGAAGGACAACGAGCGCGCCTACCAGGAGACGCTGGATTCGTTCGATCGCACCCTCGAGATGATCAACCCCGGCGTGCCGCTGCAAGAACTTCACCGCTTCTCAGCCGATTACATGAAGAAGCAGGGCTTCGACCAAGTCTGGAAGATCGGGCACGGCGTCGGATTACGCATCGGCCACGAGTGGCCAATGGCGCAAGACGGCGAGACGATGCCGGCCGAGGTCGGCATGGTGTTCACCGTCGACCCGGGATGCTTCATCACCGACCAGGTGCGCGACACGCCGATCCACATCGAAGAAGTCGTGGTCGTCACGCCGACCGGCTGCGAAAACCTGACGTGCTTCCGGCGCGATCTGATCGTCGTCTGATCAACGTCCGCGGCGCGCGCGGCAAGGAGGCAAGATTCATGGCAGGCGGTCCCATCTACTTCGTACGCATGAAGCTCCATCCGGAGCACGAGGCCGCGTTCAACGCTTGGTACGATCGCGAGTACCTCGACACGCTGAAGCCGATCTCGCCGCTATTCAGGAGCATCAAGCGGTTCGTCACAGGCGAAGGCGACAACAAGGAGTACTTCGCCGTCTACGAGACCGCTCCGACCAGGCCAACCGCCGCAACAACTGGAAGATCTGGGAGCAGCGCGCGGTGAAAGAGATCTCCGCCGGCGTCTACAAGTGCACGTACGAGTGAGGTGACGTCTTGACCGCAAGCACATTGAAGCCGCTCGCCCGGGCCTCGGTGGAGATGCCGGCCTCCGGCATCCGCGAGATCGTGAACCTCGTCATCGGCATGAAGGACGCGATCCGCCTTGAGGTCGGCGAGCCGAACTTTGCGACGCCGCCGCACATCACCGAAGCCGCCCACCAAGGCGCGCTGTCAGGGCACACGACGTACACGCAGAGCAGCGGCATGCTATCGCTGCGCGAGATCATCGCCGAGTCGATGGAGCGGCTGAACGGGCGGCGCGTGACACCCGGCCAGATCACCGTCGGCGTTGGCGGCGTGCAGGTGATGAGCGCGGTCTTCTTGGCCCTCTTGGAGCCGGGAGACGAAGTACTGATCCCCGACCCGGCGTGGCCGAACTTCGGCATGGCCGTGCGCTTTCGAGAGGCCGCTCCGGTGCCGTATCGACTATCGATCCGCGACGGATTCGTGCCGCGCGTCGAAACGTTGGAAGCGCTCGTCACGCCGCGCACGAAGGTGCTCGTCATCAACACGCCGTGCAACCCCACCGGCGCGGTCTTCCCGCGTGAGACCGTCGAGGCGCTCGTCGCCTTCGCGCGGCGGCACAACCTTTACGTGCTCTCGGACGAGGTCTACGAGCAGCTCGTCTTCGAAGGGCAGTACCACAGCGCCGCGCCGTTCGATCCCGAGCGCGTCATCACCCTGCACAGCCTGTCCAAGACCTACGCGATGACGGGCTGGCGCATCGGCTTCGTGATCGCCAACGAAGAAATCTCCAATGTCTTGATGAAGCTGCAGGAGCCGCTCATCTCCTGCGTCGCCGGCCCCGTGCAGAAGGCGGCCGAGGCGGCGCTGACCGGCCCGCAGGACTGCGTGCGCGAGATGCGCGACTCCTACCGCGAGCGCCGCGACGCGGTCGTCGAAGTGCTGAAGCAGCACGACGCCTACCTCTACACGCCGAACGGCGCGTTCTACGTCATGGTCGACATCAGCCGCTCCGGCATGCCGTCGCGCAACTTCGCGCTGGCGCTTCTGCGCCACAAGCGCGTCGCCGTCGCGCCGGGATCGGCATTCGGCCAATCCGGCAAGGACCTCGTCCGTGTCTCGCTCGCGACCGAGAAGAGCAAGCTGATCGAAGGCGTCAAGCGATTGTGTGAATACGTGGATGAGCGGGCGGGCGCCCGGGCCTGAGCGCGCCGATGCCGCGGGCGGCGCCGGTGACGATCGCTACGCGATCGCGGAATCGCACGAGACCTCCATGCTCACGGAGTTCTGTCACGACGCCGGCAATCCTACCGCCGGGGCCCGCGCGGCGCATGCTCGTCTTGACACTCCTGCGGGCGGACCCTACGTTACGGTCAACCGCCCCGCGCCCGATCGCGACGGCGGCCGCCATCGGAGGACCGTCTCGTGAGCCCGACAACGACGCGCCGGCGCACCGCTCCGGCGGAACGCAAGCGACGATCAGATCCCAGCGACGCTGGCGAAAAGCAGTCGCAGTATCAGATCCGCGCCGTCGAGCGGGCGCTGCAGGTGCTCGCTTCCTTCACGCCGCAGGAGCCGGAGCTGACGCTGGCGCGTCTCGCCGAGAAGACCGGCTTGCACAAGGCGACGATCCTCCGTCTGCTGCGATCATTGGAGTCGATGGGGTTCATCCGCCAGGGACCGCGCGCGTCGTACCTGCTCGGCATGAAGATCTTCGAGCTGGGCAGCGTTTACTACATCACGGAGCTGCACGTCGAGCGCGTCGCGCGCCCCTGGATGGAGCGCCTGACCGACCGCTGGCAGCTGACCGCGAACCTCGCTGTGCTCGAGGAAGGTGAGCTCGTCTACATCGCGATCGTCGAGCCGCGCCGCGCGCTGCGCGTGCAGTTCTCGGTCGGCATGCGTTTTCCGGCGCCGCCGACCGCGTTGGGCAAAGCGATCCTCGCCGGGGTGGACGAATCACAAGTCGACGCGATCCTGGCGCGGCACGGACTGCCGCAGCGCACGCCGAAGAGCATCACGTCGGTCGCGGAGTTCAAGCGGCGCCTTGATGAGGTGCGCGCCCGCGGCCACGCGATCGACGAGCAGGAGTCCATCCCCAACGTGCGCTGCGTCGGCAGCGCCATCCGAAACTACAGCGGCCGCCCGATCGCAGCGCTCAGCCTGTCCGGATCGATCCTCGACATCACGGAGGATCTGGTCCCGGCGATCGCCGCCGACCTGCGGGAGGCGTGCGCGGCGATCTCGCAGACGCTTGGCGCTGAGCCGGCGCAGACTCCCGTCCCGGCGGGTACAGCTTCGTTTCCTTCCAAAGTCTGACAATGTAGTTCGTGTACGAAACCCTGTGAGCGAATCGTTAATATTTCAATGAGAGCAAGCCCGGATGGCTGGACGGCACGGCGAATGTTAGTCCCGAATGAGCGAGGTGCCGGTGCCATGAAATACGACAGCTCCAAATTTCGTGAGCTCGTCCTTCATGTTTGCCGAAGATCCGAGGGCGATCCCTCGTTCGCCATGATGAAGCTGTACAAGCTGTTGGCTTTCTCCGAGTTTGCGGCGTTTCGCAAACTCGGAGAAAGCCGATCACCGGGATGCCCTATCGGCGACTGGACAACCGCCCTGCTCCGAGATACGGACTGCAAGAAATCCAATCCCTGGTCGATGAGAAGGCGCTCTTCAAGAGGACCGACGATTACTTGGGGCATCGCCAAGACAAGTGCATTGCCTTACGGGAAGCGGACCTAAAGGCATTTACCGCCGACGAAATCGCGATCGTCGATGCTCACATTCACGACTTCTGGGACAAGTCGGCGAAGCAGATTTCGGAACGATCCCATGACCCCGTTGGCTGGCGATCGGTGGACGAGAAGCAGGACATCCCGTGGGAGATGGCGTTGCTGTCCGATGAGAAGCTTCAGGGATTAAACGACAGTGAACGCGAGCGTATCGAGAAGTATCTCGATGACGTGCTAGCGAACCGTGCCTCCCAGGAGGCGCAGCCGCAAGACTGATCGGTTTCAAAGGTCACTCGAACGATACCGGCTGACTCATCTTCGAATCGACGACGCATTAAAAGGCTTAGGGCTCGCGCTACGGAACAACCCCGAAGGCGTCGGGCATTCCTGGGGCCCGCGGCCCCCTTACATCGCGGCCGAAGGGATCGGCAATCCGAGGGTCGGGTTCGTATACTTCGTCACCGAGAAAGAGACCATCCTGCTTGAGATCATTTCGGTCCCTTTGTAGCGATTTGGCCAGTAATAGCCTTTTCGTGGCTGCCTTACGCCCCGCCCGAGCGCACTCGCAGGAAGGCTACCGTTTCGGGTAGAATCGAATCCGGAGGCGCGTGAAATGGCGTTTCACGAGAAAATGTGTACCGTCGCGCGCCGGTGCTCCGCGCTGTCCCACGTGCGCTCGAGGTGACCTTCCATGGCGGACTCGACCCCCAGATCGCCCAAGTCGGACTGGGAGGCCCACATCCTCCAGCCGGCGCTCCATGCCGAGCCGGAGCGGCGCGAGGGATTCGCCACGAATTCCGAGATTCCGCTCGAGCGTCTCTACGACGCCGAGTCGCTGCGATCCGAAGGGTTCGATCCCAATCGCGACGTCGGATACCCCGGCGACTTCCCTTACACGCGCGGCGTCTCGCCGACGATGTACCGCAGCAAGCACTGGGTCATGGGCATGTACTCCGGCTACGGCACCGCCGAGGAGGCGAACCGGCGCTACCGGATACTGCTCGAGCAGGGCCAGACCGGTTTCTCCGTAGCGCTCGATCTGCCGACGCAGTGCGGCTACGACGCCGACCATAGCCTGGCGCGTGGCGAGGTCGGGCGCGTCGGCGTGCACATCGGCTCGCTCGAGGACATGGAGCTGCTGTTCAAGGACATCCCGCTGGAGAAGGTGCGGCAGATCCGCACGACCGCGAACGCGATCGGCCCGATAGTGGCGGCGATGTACATCGCCGCGTTCGAGAAGCGCGGCGTCGATCCGAAGAGCACGCGCATGTTCATCCAGAACGACGCGTTGAAAGAGTACTTCGCCCGCGGCACGTACATCTTCCCGCCGAAGCACGGCGTCAAGCTGTCGGCCGACGTCATCGAGTACTGCTCGCGGCATCTCCAAGGGTGGACGCCGCTGGCGATGAGCGGCTACCACATTCGCGACTCGGGCAGCACGGCGGCGCAAGAGCTCGCGTTCACATTCGCGAACGGTTTGGCCTATATCGAGGAGACGCTGCGCCGCGGCCTGTCGATCGACGCGTTTGCGCCGCAGCTGTGGACGTTCCTGTCCGCGAGCATGGACGTGCTGGAGGAGGTCGCGAAGTTCCGCGCGGCGCGGCGCCTCTGGGCGCGCCTGCTGCGCGATCGGCTCGGCGCGACGAACCCCGAGTCGATGAAGCTGAAGATCTTCGCGTACACGCTCGGCGGCAACCTGACGGCGCAGCAGCCGTTGAACAACATCGCGCGCGTGGCGATCGAGACGGTGGCGGCGGTGCTCGGCGGCGTGCAGACGATCGCGACGTCGTCGTTCGACGAGGCGCTGTCGATCCCGACGGAGGAAGCGGTCACGGTCGCGCTGCGCACGCAGCAGATCGTCGCGCACGAGGCCGGCGTCACCGGCACGGTCGATCCGCTCGGCGGCGCCTACGCGATCGAGAGCTTGACGACCGCGATCGAGCGCGAGGTCGGCGAGTACCTGACGCAGATCGACGCGCTCGGCGGCGCCGTGCGCTGCATCGAAAGCGGCTTCTACCACCGCAAGATCGAGAACGTCGCCTACCGCTACCAGGTCTCGCTCGAGACGAAGGACCGCATCCTCGTCGGCGTCAACGAGTTCCGGCGCGAGAACGAGGAGCAGAACATCCCGATCTTCCAATCGGACCCGACGACCGAGCAGCGCCAGATCGACAAACTGAATGCGCTGCGCGCGCGCCGCGACAACGAGCGCGTGCGGGCGACGATCGCCGACGTCGTCAACGCCGCCAAGGCGAACCAGAACACGATTCCGCCGCTCGTCGAAGCCGTGAAGGCGTATGCGACGACAGGCGAGATCTGCGACGCGCTGCGCACGGTCTACGGCGCGCACAAGGCGCACGCCGCCCTATGACCGCGGTCGTCGTCGAAGCGGTCCGCACGCCGATCGGGCGCCGCAATGGCAAGCTTAAGGACACGCACCCGACGGTGCTCGCGGCCGCCGTGCTCAATGAAGTGACGCGGCGCGCCGGCATCGCGCGCGGCCAGGTCGACGACGTGATCATGGGCTGCGTCTCCATCGCCGGCGAGCAAGCGACGAACATCGGCCGCAACAGCGCCTTGTTGGGGGGGTTCCCACCGGAAGTGCCTGCGGTGACGATCGACCGTCAGTGCGGATCGAGCCAGCAGGCGGTGCACTTCGCCGCTTCGCTCATCGAATCCGGGGCGGCCGATATCGTCATCGCCGCCGGCGTCGAGAGCATGACGCGCGTGCCGATGGGCAGCGCGCGCGCGAACGGCCCCGGCAGGCCGTTCACCGACGAATTGAAGGAACGGTATCCGATGACGGTGATGGGAGTTTCGGCGGAGCGCATCGCCGAGAAGTGGCGTCTGTCGCGCGAGGCGCTCGACGCCTACAGCCTGCGCAGCCATCAGTTGGCGGCGGCGGCGACGGCATCCGGGCGATTCGCGGACGAGATCCTGCCGCTGGACGTCACCGCTGACGGCGCGGCGATCGAGATGACGACCGACGAGGGCATCCGCGCCGACTCGAGCCTCGAGAAGCTGGCCGGCTTGAAGGCCGCGTTCGACGAGAACGGCGTCGTCACGGCCGGCAACGCCAGCCAGATCTCCGACGGCGCGGCGGCGGTGCTGATGATGTCGGAGGCGCGCGCCGCCAAGCTCGGCCGCAAGCCGCTGGCGCGCGTCGTCGCGCAGCACGCCTGCGGCGACGATCCGGTGATCGCGCTGACCGCGCCGATTCCCTGCACGCGGCAGATCCTCGCGAAGAGCGGCCTGCGCCTCGAGGACATGGATCTGATCGAGATCAACGAGGCGTTCGCGTCCGTCGTTCTGGCGTGGGCCACCGAGATCCGGCCCGATATGGAGAGGGTCAACGTCAACGGAGGCGCGATCGCGATCGGGCACCCGCTGGGCGCGAGCGGCGCCCGCATCGCGACAACGCTGCTGCACGAGATGGCGCGGCGCAAATCGCGCTATGGGCTGCAGACGATGTGCTGCTACGGAGGCCTCGGTGTCGCCACAATCTTCGAGCGCGTCACGTAGACGAGAGGAGCAAAGAACGTGAGCGCATCCAACAAACCGCTTTCCGGAATCCGCGTGCTGAGCTTCGAGATCCAGGTGGCCGGACCGTACTGCACGATGATGCTCGCCGACCAGGGCGCCGACGTCATCAAGGTCGAGCGGCCGCAAGGCGGCGACACGGCGCGCGAGGGCGCGCCGAAGATCAAGAACGACGCCGGCGAGGTCACGAGCGGCTACTTCCTGCGGTTCAATCGCAACAAGCGCAGCGTCACGCTCAACCTCAAGTCGCCGGACGGCCAGAAGCTGTTCCGCGACCTGGCATTGAAGTCCGACGTACTCGTCGAGAACTTCCGGCCGGGCTTGCTGTCCGAAATGGGACTCGGCTACGAGTCGCTCTCGAAGGAACACCCCGGGTTGATCTACGCCTGCATCAGCGGCTTCGGCAGCCTTGACGATCTGAAGGGGCCGTACAGCGCGCGCCCCGCCTACGACATCGTCGCGCAGGCGATGGGCGGCTTGATGTACACGTGCGGCGCCGACGGCGGCCCGCCGACGTGGCTGGGCGTCGCGCTCGGCGACATCGTCTCCGGTATGTGGGCGGCGCACGCGATCACCATCGCGCTGTACCAGCGCATCCGCACCGGCAAGGGCCAATACATCGACGTCTCGATGTACGACGCGATGGCCGGCCTCGCCGAGCGCTCGATCAGCGCGTATTCACTGACGCGGCACGTACTGCAGCGCGGGCGCGAGCCCTACATGGCACCGTGGGGACCGTTCGAGTGCAGCGATGGATGGGTCGCGCTCATCGTCGCGACCGAAGGCGACTGGGCGAAGTTCGCGAACGCGATCGAGCGTCCAGACCTCGTCGGCATGGAGGGCGCGAACTCCGGCCCGGCGCGCGCGAAGTCGATGACGGGCTGGCTCGGCGAGATCGTCGCCGCCTGGTTCAATCGGCACACGAAGGCGCAGGTCATGGAGAAGCTGCTGAAGGCCGGGTTGCCCATCGGTCCAGTGCAGAACGCGCAGGAAGTCTTCGAGTGCCCGCACCTCGACGCGCGCCAGCTGCTCATCGACGTACCCGATCCGGTAATCGGCACGGCGCGGCTCGTCGGCCCGCCGATCAAGATGTCCGGCAGCCTCGAGCCGATCACGCGGCCGGCGCCGCGGCTCGGCGAGCACACCGGCGACGTGCTGCGCGAGGTGCTCGGTCGCGATGCCGCGCAAATCGCGGCGTTGAAGTCGCAAGGCGTCATCTAGGAGGGACGAGATGTCATCGGAAGTCGCGATCATCAGCGCGGTGCGCAGTCCATTCGGAAAGTTCGGCGGCGCGTTGCGCGATTTCACGCTGCCCGAGCTCGGCGGCCTGGTGACGGCGGAAGCGATCCGGCGCGCCGGCGTCGAGCCCGCAGACGTCGACGAGGTCGCGACCGGCGTCAACTTACCGGGCGCCGATCGCTCGATTGCGCGGCAGCTCTTGATCAAGGCCGGCATCCCGCCGGAACGCGTTGCCTACACCGTCGATCGCGCCTGCTGCTCGTCGATGGCGGCAATCACGCTCGCGTCGCGGTCAATCCGCCTCGGCGAGGCGAAGATCGCCGTTGCCGGCGGAACCGAGAACATGAGCAAAGTGCCGTACTTCCTGACGAACCTGCGCTGGGGTCACAACCTCGGCGACGTCACGCTCAAGGATCAGCTCGTCATCGCCTGCCCGATGACGGGCAAGCCCCGCGCGGTGCAAGCCGGCGAGGAAGCAATCGAATACGGCATCGGCCGCGAGGAGCAGGACGCCTGGGCCGTGCGCAGCCAGAAGCGCTACGCGGAAGCGGCGGCGCGCGGCGCGTTCGGGGACGAGATCGTCGCGATCGACGTGCCGCAGGGCAAGGGCCAGGTCGTGAAGTTCGACACC
>VGFF01000077.1 GCA_016868955.1 Armatimonadota bacterium | reverse complement strand
TCGCCGTCGCCGAAGACCGACTGCCGTCGCTCCTGGCCGCCATGCGGCGGGAAGGCGTCGAATGGGTAGCCGAAATTGGTGAGGTGGCCGCCGCGGTCGCGGCGAGCCCGGGTCGAATCGAGGTTTCCGTCTAGCACGCAGGACGGGTGGGTTCAAACGCCCCTTCGGCGGCTTTCGAGCTGACAGCGCAGCGCGCGCACCGCCTCGATGCCGTTTTGGAACGCGATCCGGGGAACGCGGCGCAGCGGGAACCAACGAACGAGGTCGATGTCGCTCGACGGCCGCGGCTCCCCCGCGACCACCTCACATCGGTAGTGCAGGTTGAGCGTACGTTCGTCGCCTTGGTACTCGTCCAGAAACGCCCCTACGAAGGCGCCAACCCGAACCTCGATCCCCATCTCTTCCCGGCATTCTCGGACCACCGTCTGTTCCGGCGTTTCGTCCAGGTCCATGAATCCCCCTGGCACGTCCCACAGGCCGCGATGCGGATCGACCGCACGCCGCGACAAGAGAATCTCGCGACGTTCCCCGCGCCCCCGCAGAATGAGCGCCCCGACCGTTGGCTTGGGGTTCTGCCACAACACGAAAGAGCACCGGGCGCACGTCGGGTGGACGATCCGCTCGTGGAACCGTCGTTGGCGCCGCAGCGGCCCCGCGCATAGCGGGCAGAACTTCAGCTCTCGGATCCACATTCGACCCCCCTCGGCCGAGATCGACCCCGCGCGGCCACGCGGTTCGTCGCCCGGGATCGACGCGCGCCGGCCCTGTGCGCGGCCGCCGTCCCCAGCTGCCGGGCCGCCCAGAACAAGTGCTGCTGAGCGAGACCTGCGAGATCGCCGAATCGGTCGCGGGCGAACGCGCGCGTATCCGCGTCGGATCGCCGACGACCTTGGAAGTACCAAGATTCCATCGCGCGCCGCACCCAGACGTCGACGGGGAACGCACGACGGTGCCCGAGACCGAAGAGCAACACGCATTCCGAGACCTTTTCGCCGACGCCAGGCAGCGCCATCAGGGCCGCGCGGGCGTCGTCCAGCGGCGCCGCGCACAACGCCGGCAGCGCGTGCGGGTGATCGGCAACGAAACGCGCCGCCGTCCGCAGGTACGACGCCCGGTATCCGAGAGCCGCCGATGACAAAACGCGATCCGGCGCGTCAGCGACTCTTTCGGGCGCTGGAAACGAGAAAGCTCCGTTTCCAGCGAGTGCCGTTCCGACAGCGGTGCAAAGGCGTTCGACGCTCAGCCGAATCTTCGGGATGTTGTTGTTCTGAGAGATGACGAACGTGGCGAGCGCTTCCCAGCCATCTTGGCCGAGAATGGAGATCCCTGCCGTTTGCTCCAGATGACGTTTTAGTACGGGGTCTTTCGCAAGCTTCGCCTCGAGGGGCGGCAGGGGGCCCCACGGCGTGAAGTACCGCCGGAGTGATGCCGGGTCAGTCATTCCATCGGCCGCTACGGCAAGCGCCCCGGGGCGCGCGCGAACGGTGAGCACGGCATCTCCAACCACGCCGCGCGCCAACGTGAATCCCGACTCGATCGACAAACGCCAGCGAAACGCCTGTCCGCAATCGAGCGTGCGGGCCAGGTGGAGGCCGACCGCGGGGATTAGGTACGCCACCCCAATCCCTCGAGCACGAGCTGTGACCAGGCTTCCATACCGTCGTAGTGCTGGTTAGCGACCGAAAGCGCGACGAATCCGCCGCTGAGGGCGTCCGTTTCGCGCACGCGAACATCACCGTCCGTTTGCGCCAGGTAGACCAAGCCGAAGTGAACCTGACTTACGGCGTTGCGCTCGTCGTTGAGAACGCCCACCAGCGCGACGCGTCGCGGGCGACCAAAGATCAACTCTTCTTCGATCTCCCTCGCGAGACCGGCGTCGACCGGGTCGCCGTCGCCGACGTCGGATTGGTTGATGTGTCCACCGACGCCGATCGAATACAAGTTGTGCAGCCGTACGTCGCCGCCTCGATCCGTCCGCCGGAAGAGGAAGACGTCGCCGGCACGTCGGACAGCGACGTACGGAATGATCTGCTTGAGAGAGGGGTCGTCTTCGACGTCTCCTCTACGCCGAAAAGTGCCGTGGGAACGGATGCATGCCAGATAGGCGCTGAAGTCGCCGCCGCGAACGCCGATGAAGTTGTCTCCGCCGAGCAACACCGTGCGCGGCACAACGAGAACCGGTTCGTCCATCTTTCCCAACGTTGGTGCTCCTTGATGAGGGTGGTCGGTCGGTGCGATCTGGCGCCTGCGAGCCTTCCATGGTAGGATACACGACACGAAACCCGACGAACGGGCGAGTAGGGCAGCGAAAGCCGAGAGAGAGCCGCGGACGGTGGAAAAGCGGCGGCCCACGCTGGCCTGAATGGACCCGGGAGGGGCGGCCCCAACAGGAGACATCCTCAGTAGGCGCCGACGGGGGTCCTGCTCCGTTATCCTTAGCGCAGGCGAAGTCGGACAGATCTTGCGTCCCGCTTCGAAAGAGCCAGTCCATGCGGCGCTCGCCCGCGGGCTGGAACGCGGGTGGCACCGCGAGCAGGTCTTAGCACCTCTCGTCCCAGGGGACGGGGGGTTTTCTTTTGTTTCAGGCGCAAATTCGGCCCGCATGCGATCGACCTCGAATCGGGCCCAATGGGAGCGGCGACATGATCGTCATCATGCAACCCGGCGCGGATCTGGCTCAAACGGAATCCGTGATCCAGCGCGTTCGCGACGCGGGGCTGTCCGTGCATCGGTCGGAAGGCGTCATGCGCACGATCATCGGCGTCATCGGAGACGACAGCACGAAAGAGCAGCTGCGGTCGATGCTCGAGGCGATGGACGGCGTCGAGCGCGTCGTCAAGGTGTTACAGCCGTTCAAGCTCGTCAGCCGCGAGTATCTGCAAGAGAACACCGTCGTCGACGTCGGGAACGCGCGGTTCGGCGGACCCGAGGTCGTGATGATCGCGGGGCCGTGCTCGGTCGAAAGCCGTGATCAAACGCTGACGGTCGCCCGGGCTGTGAAGGCCGCGGGAGCGACCGTCTTGCGCGGTGGTGCGTTCAAGCCGCGCACGTCGCCGTATTCGTTCCAAGGACTCGAAGAGGAGGGGTTGCGCATCCTCGCGGACGCGCGCGCGGAAACCGGGCTTCCGGTCGTGACCGAAGCGATGGATAGCCGGTCGCTCGAGCTCGTTCTCCGCTACTGCAACATGGTGCAGATCGGAGCGCGCAACATGCAGAACTACACGCTGCTGCGGGAAGCCGGACGCGCCGGCGCACCCGTTCTCCTGAAACGTGGCCCGAGCGCGACGCTGGAAGAGTTCCTGCTCGCCGCCGAGTACGTCGCATCCGAGGGTAACGGCAAGATCGTGTTGTGCGAGCGGGGGCTGCGCGCGTTCGACGGCTACACGCGCTTCACACTGGACATCAGCGCCGTGCCGGTCTTGAAGAAGCTTACGCACCTGCCGGTCATCGTCGATCCCAGCCACGCCGCCGGAAAGCGTGACTACGTCGCCCCACTCGCGCGCGCCGCCGTCGCTGCCGGTGCCGACGGATTGATCGTCGAAGTCCACAATGAGCCGGAGAAGGCCTTGAGCGACGGCCCCCAGCAGCTTCGCGAAGCGGAGTTCGGCGAGTTGATGCGGAAGGTCGCGACGATCGCGACGGCGATCGGGCGCACGGTCCCAGCCGTCTCCCGCGTCTAGCAGCGAGGCCCCCGTGAAACGAGCGCAGGGAACGGCAAAACCCCTGGACACGGTCGCGATCGTCGGTACTGGGCTGATCGGCGGCGCCATCGGCATGGCGATTCGTCAGCGCCAGCTCGCGCGTCGGGTCATCGCCGTCGACCGCGACCCCGGCGCCGCGCGGCGCGCGGTCGAGCGCGGCGCGGCCGACGTCAGCGGCCAGATGCGCGCCGTGGCGGACGCCGAGCTTGTGTTCGTCGCCGTTCCCCTGGACCCGCTGGAGAGCGTCTGCCGGTCCGTCGCCGCGAACCTGAGCCGCGGAGCGATCTTGACGGACACGGGCAGCGTCAAGGTTCCGGTCGTTACGGCATTGGAACGATCGACGCCGAACTTCGTCGGTGGTCATCCGATGGCCGGCACGGAGAAACAAGGCATCGACTATGCGGATCCATCTTTTCTCACCGGGCGCCCGTATCTGCTGACCGCGACTGGATTCACGAACAAGGACGCCGTGCAGCGCATGGCCGAGATCGTGCAAGCGCTGGAGATGACGCCCATCGTCTTACAGCCGGAGGTCCATGACCGGCTCGTCGCGCTCGTCAGCCACCTGCCATACGTTGTCGCATCCGCCGTGTTGCTAACCGCGTCGGACGAGCGCGAGTCTCTGGAGCTCGGCGGGCCGACGTTCCGCGAGATGGCGCGCGTGGCGGCGAACCCGGCTGCGATGTGGGACCAGATTACGCGCGCCAATCGCCACGAGGTGCTGCGTGCGCTGGAAGCGTTCCGCCGCAACCTCGATCGCGTCGAAGCTGCGGTTCGCGCCGGCGAGCTGCGAGATATCCTGACCGCCGTCGAACGCGACGCGCGCGACGTACGCGGTCGGTCCGAGTCGCGTTCCTGAACGTGGCTTCGCCGAGACGAGGGGTCGAGACATAATCATGGAGCGGCACCACGAACGCCTGGAGATTCGTCCCGGACCCGCCGAATACGAGGCGCGGCTGCGACAGGGGAACCTCGTGCCGGTCTCCGCCGAGATCGTCGCCGATCTCGACACCCCCATCTCCGCCTTCCTGAAGATCCGCGACTTGCCGCGCGCGTTTCTGCTGGAGAGCGTCGAGGGCGGCGAACGACTCGGCCGCTACACGTTTCTTGGCGGCGCGCCCCGCGACGTGCTCGTGTACGATCGCACACGCGACGACAACGGCGGCTTCCTGGCTCGAGCGCGAGCGCGGATGGCGCCGTTCCGGCCGGTTCCCGACCCGGACCTCCCTCGCTTCGTCGGCGGCCTGCTCGGATATCTCGGGTACGATCTCGTGCGCGATTGGGAGCAGCTGCCGAGCCCGCCGCGCGACGACGTCGGCGCGCCGACCTGCGAGCTCGGACTGTACGACACGGTGCTCGCGTTCGACCATGTCCGGCGCCGGATCCGGATCATCGCGAACGCGTTCGCCGACGAGGGCGCCGAGGTCGCGTATCGCGTCGCGCAGTCGCGTGTCGAGGAGCTGTACGAGCGCTTGCGCCGGCCGCTGCCCGAGCAATCGCGTCCGGCGGCGATGACGAATGTCGACCTTTCCTCGAACTTTTCCGAAGAAGCGTTTCAGGCCATGGTAACTAGAGGCAAGCGGTACATCCGCGCCGGCGACGTCTTTCAGGTCGTGCTGTCGCAGCGCTTCTCCGCCGACATCGGCGACACGGATCCGTTCCTGATCTACCGTGCGGCGCGGGCCGTGAATCCGTCGCCGTTCTTGTTCTACCTGGACTTCGACCACGCCCGCGTCGTCGGCGCTTCGCCCGAGCTCCTCGTTCGGCTGGAAAGCGGCGAAGTGATGATGCGCCCGATTGCCGGCACGCGGCCGCGCGGGACCACGGCCGAAGAGGATCGCGAGATGGAACGCAGTCTCCTCGCCGACGAGAAAGAGCGCGCCGAGCACGTGATGCTCGTCGACCTCACGCGCAACGACCTCGGCCGCATCTCCCTCTATGGCTCCGTGCGGACGAGCGACCTCATGACGATCGAGCGATATTCCCACGTCATGCACATGGTCAGCACCGTGCGAGGCGCGCTGCAGCCCAATCGGGACGCGTTCGACGTCCTGCGCGCGGTTTTTCCGCACGGCACCGTCAGCGGCGCCCCGAAGGTGCGGGCGATGGAGATCATCGACGAACTGGAGCCGGCTGGGCGGCACCTCTACGCGGGGGCCGCCGGATACGTAGGCTTCAATGGCGCGATGGACACCGCGATCACGATTCGTACGCTGGTGATCCGCGACGGACGAGCCTACGTCCAGGCCGGCGCCGGCATCGTCGCCGATTCCGACCCGGCGGCGGAGCATCGCGAGTGCTGGAACAAGGCGCAAGCGCTGATCCGGGCGATCGGACTCGCTCGCTCGGGCGCGATCGGCTGAAGACGGAGCTGAAGATGATCCTCGTCATCGACAACTACGATTCGTTCACGTACAACCTCGTCCAATATCTCGGCGAGCTGGGCGAGACGATCGAGGTCTATCGCAATGACCAGATCGACACACCGGGGATTGCGGCGCGGCGGCCGCACGCGATCTTGATCTCGCCGGGGCCGTGTACGCCGAAGGAAGCGCGCGTCTCGAATGACGTGCTGCAGGCGCTGTCGGCGCGAATTCCCACAGTTGGCGTTTGCCTCGGCCATCAGTGCATCTGCGATGTGTTCGGCGGCGATGTAATCCTCGCGCCGCGCGAGGTCCACGGGAAGACGACGCCGATCCATCACGACGGGCGGACGATCTTCGCCGGCGTTCCGCAGGACTTCACGGCAACACGATACCACTCGCTGATCGTCAAAGAAGAAACCCTCCCTTCCTCTCTCGAGATCAGCGCCCGAAACCCGGAGGGCATCATCATGGCAGTCCGCCATCGGTCGTTGCCGATCGAGGGCGTGCAATTCCATCCGGAATCGATCCTGACCGAGCACGGCAAGACGCTGTTGCGAAATTTCCTCGACCTCGCCGCGGCGTGGCACCGCGAAGGTCGTTGGGGCGCGCCAGTCGTCGAAAACGAGGGAGCGCGTTGATACGCGACGCGATCCAAAGGCTGATCGACGGCGCCGACCTCACGCGCGAGGACGCGTCGCGCGCCATGGGCGAGATCATGGACGGCGAAGCGACGCCGGCGCAGATCGGTGCGTTCGTGACCGCGCTCCGCATGAAGGGGGAGACGATCGAGGAGATCACCGGGTTCGCGACCGCGATGCGCGCGCGCGTCGCCCGTATCGAGCCCAAGGTTCCTCGCCTCGTCGACACCTGCGGCACCGGCGGCGATCGGTCCGGCACGTTCAACATCTCGACGACGGCGGCGTTCGTCGTCGCGGGCGCCGGCGCCCACGTCGCCAAGCACGGCAATCGCGCGGTCAGCAGCAAGTCGGGAAGCGCTGATGTGCTGCTGGCGCTCGGTGTTCCCATCGACACCGATCCGCGCCGCGTAGCGGAGGCGATCGAATTCATCGGAATCGGCTTTCTGTTCGCGCCACGATTTCATCCGGCGATGCAACATGCGATCGGACCGCGTCAGGAGATCGGGATTCGCACCGTCTTCAACATCCTCGGTCCGTTGACGAACCCCGCCGGCGCATCGCGCCAGGTTTTGGGCGTCTATGACGCCGCCCTCGTCGACATCATGGCGCGCGTTCTCGGAGAGCTGGGGACGGAGCATGCGTTCGTCGTGCACAGCGATGGGCTCGACGAGGTATCGCTCAGCGGCGAGACGCACGTCGCCGAAGTACGGGACGGGCACGTTCGCACGTTTATCGTCACGCCCGAGGATGGGGGCGTAACGCGCCGGGGCATCGAGGAGATCCGTGGCGGCGACGCCGACTACAACGCGCGCGTCGCGCGCGACGTGTTCGATGGCCGGCCCGGCGCGCACAGAGACGTCGTCGTCCTCAACGCCGCGTTGGCCCTGGTCGCTGCGGGTCTCGCGTCGACCTTCGAGGAAGGCGCCGAGCGTGCCGCCGCGTCCATCGATTCGGGCGCGGCGGCGGCGAAGCTGGAGGCGCTCCGACGGTATCTCAGCTCATGAGCGCGCCGTCGCGAGCGTCCGGCATCCTCTCCGAGATCGTGGCGCACAAGCACGCCGAGCTGGCGGCGCACCGCGTTGGCACGCCGGAGGATGTTCTTCGTGCCGCCGCCGGCGCCGCGGCTCCGGCGCGCGACTTCCAGACCGCGTTGCAAGCTTCCGGAATCTCGGTGATCGCCGAGGTCAAGGGCGCCTCCCCGTCCGCCGGCGTGCTGCGTGCCGACCTTCATCCCGCCGATCTTGCCCGCGCTTACGAGGCGGGCGGCGCCGCGGCGCTGTCGGTGCTCACCGATCGCAGATTCTTCTCCGGCGACCGCGCACACTTGGCGGCCGCCCGCGACGCGACGGCGCTGCCGGTCCTGCGCAAGGACTTCACACTCACTGACTACCACGTGTTCGAGGCCCGCGCGATGGGCGCCGACGCGATCCTGTTGATCGCCGCGATCCTCGATGAAGACGCGCTCCGCGGTCTCCGGAGGCTCGCTGAATCGATGGGCATGGCCGCCCTCGTCGAAGTCCATACGGAGCCGGAGCTGGACCGTGCGATCGGAAGCGGCGCGCGCATCGTCGGCATCAACAATCGAGACTTGAACACGTTCGCGGTCAGCCTCGAGACGACCCTGCGCTTGCGTCCTCGCGTTCCGGCGAGCGTCGCCGTTGTCAGCGAGAGCGGCATCGCCGAGCCCGAGCACATGCGCATCCTGAAGGACGCGGATGTCGACGCGGTGCTGATCGGATCCGCGCTGGTGACGGACCCAGACCCCGCGGCGCGACTGCGAACGCTGCGGGACGCGGCGAAGTGACCCGATGACGCGCGTGAAAATATGCGGCGTCCGCTCCGTAACGGTCGCACGCGCGGCCGTCGCAGCGGGAGCAGATGCGATCGGGTTCATTTTCTATCCGCCGGCCCGCCGATTCATTGAACCCGAGGTCGCAGTCACGATCGCGAGGGCATTGCCGCCGTTCGTCGCTTGCGTCGGCGTCTTCGTCGACCGCCCGCGCGAGGAGATCGAAGACATTGCCGCGCTGGTCGGTTTGGACGCTCTGCAGCTGCACGGTCAAGAGTCTCCGGCGGATTGTCTCGGATTCTCGCGTCCCGTCATCCGCGGCTTGCGCGTCCGCGACAAAGCGACGATCGTCGCCGCGAGATCGTTCGATGTCGCGGCGCTGCTGCTCGACACGCACGTCGATGGCGTGCCGGGCGGGTCCGGCAAGACGTTCGACTGGTCGTTGGTGCGTGGTCTCCATCGCCCCGTAATCTTGTCCGGCGGTCTCCACGCCGAAAACGTGCCCGACGCGATCGCCGCGGTGAAGCCCTACGCCGTGGACGTCAGCAGCGGCGTCGAGACGAACGGCGAGAAGGATCCGGCCAAGATTCGGGCGTTCGTAGAGGCCGTGCGACGGGCGGACGCCGAAGAGATCAAAGAATCTGGAGTGCGGTGAGCAGGAGGGGAAATGGCACAACCGATGAGTTCCGCTGAGACGATGCCTGACGCTCGCGGCAGGTTCGGTGCTTTCGGCGGCCGCTACGTGCCGGAGACGCTGATCCCGGCGCTCGAGGAGCTGGAGACCGCCTACGCGGACGCGACCGCCGATGCCGCGTTCCAGCGGGAGTTTGCGTCGCTGCTCGCGGACTACGTCGGACGGCCGACGCCGCTCTATCCGGCGCGCCGGCTCACCGAGGCGCTCGGCGGCGCAACTATCTATCTGAAGAGAGAAGACTTGCTGCACACCGGAGCGCACAAGATCAACAACGCGCTCGGTCAGGTGCTCCTCGCAAAGCGCATGGGAAAGAAGCGCATCATCGCGGAGACCGGCGCCGGTCAGCACGGCGTCGCGACGGCGACCGCGGCAGCGATGGCGGGGCTGCCCTGCGAAGTGTACATGGGACGCGACGATACCGTTCGCCAGTCCCTGAACGTTTATCGGATGGAGCTGTTGGGCGCCCGCGTCATCGCGGTCGACACGGGGACGAAGA
>VGFF01000076.1 GCA_016868955.1 Armatimonadota bacterium | reverse complement strand
GAGCGCCGTCACAATCATCAAGACGGCGAGCCCCAAAGCCGTGCGTGTTCGGAATCCGCTCATGTTCCTAGCCTCCCCGCCGGCCGCGCCGGCGATCGGTCTATGAGTCGTTCCCGTGCGGTCAAACTCGGCATGTTCGGGCCGTTGGGAAGTTTTCCTCTTCGCGCGCTAGCTTGCTGCCGTCAGCGCCGCATCCGCCTCGGCGATGAGGTCGGCGGGGTGGATCGCTTCCCCGTCGTCGCTGGAGCGGCGGCATGCGATCGTCGAGGCGAGGCTGCGCAAATGGTCGGCGCCGCTGCACGGCACCGGGGTGCCTGCGGCCAGCGCAGCAAACGCGGCGCGCGCGTACCCGATCGTGTCGGTGACGAACGGCTCGACTTCCGGCACCGGCACGGCGTGCAGGGGACCGGTACGGTCCCCCTCGTAGAGATCCCCGAAAAGCGCGCGCTGCACGAGCGCGCCCCGTTCGCAGTCGGTGCGCCACTCGAACGCGCGCACGTTCGTGCCGGTGACCCAGCTCCCCAGATAGGATGCTCGGATCCCGCGATCCATTTGGAAGATCGCGGAAACGGTCGCGTCGCCGCGATACATGCTCTCGGCCGGGTTGAAGATCTCGGCCGCGACGGACTCGATCTCGGCGTCGTAGACGTGGCGGATGAGGTCGATGTGGTGGATGCTCTGCTCCAGCAGCATCGGGTCGTCCATCGTCAACGGGAACCGGTTCAAGCCAGGTCGCCGACCGTCCCGGTTGATGTGATATAGGAAGGTTCCGTACAGGATCGCGCCGCGAGGACCCAAGACGCGCGCACGCAACGCGCGCGTCACCTCGAGATAACGGAAGTTCAAGCACACGGAGAGTTGCCGGCCGGACCGCTCCGCCGCACGCACGATCCGCGTCGCTTCCACCAGGTTCGTCTCCAGCGGTTTCTCGCTGACGACGTGCAAGCCGGCATCGAACAGAGGGAGCAGCACGTCGGCGCGCCCGATCGGGGGCGTAATGACCGCGGCCGCGTCCGCGGCGTGCGCGCGAATCGCGTCCCGAAAGTCCGCGTAAACGGGGCAGTCTGGATACGCGTCGCGCGCCCAGGCAAGCGCATCGTCGCTCGGGTCGGCACTGGCGACGACCGTGACGCCGATCTCGCGCAAGACGCGCGCCCACGTGCGCCCTCGTGCCCCCAGGCCGATCTGCACCACGCGCATGGCCGGAATATTCGCCGCTCTCGGCAGGAGTTACTGCCGGCGACAGGAATCTAAGCAACAAAACTTGGGAATCGCAAAGGGGCGGAAGATGGGCTTTCGCGTTCACTTTCCGACCCACGCTGAATTGAGCGCTCGGCTTCGAGAAATCGCCGAACGGCACCCCAAGATCGTTTCGCTCGAGGTCGTGGGCCGGTCTCACCAAGGCCGGGAGATCTGGCTCGTCACGCTCACCGACCGGTCGGCCGGTGCCCCCGAAGACAAGCCGGCGCTGTACATGGACGGCAACATCCACGCCGAAGAGCTGACGGCGGGCGCCGCGGTCGTCCACTTCATCGAACACATGACCTCCGCGTTCGCGACCGACGCCGACGTCCAGTCGTTGTTACGGCGGCGGACCTTCTACCTCATTCCGATGGCCGATCCCGACGGCGCGAACGTCGTGCATACCTCGCCGCACCCCTGGTGCGGCAACGGCGTGTTCACGCCGCCGCTCGTGCCCGAGCGAGGGCTCTACTACCTCGACGTCGACAACGACGGATACATCTTATTCATGCGCCGCCCGGATCCGGACGGCGAGTGGAAGATCAGCGGCCGCGACACGCGGGTGATGGTGCCGCGCGAGCCCGACGAGCGCGGCGGCACGTACTACCGCCTCTATCCGGAAGGGCGCATCGCACAGTGGGATGGCGGCGCGGTGACGATTCCACAGCCGCAAGACGGAAACCTGAACCGCAACTTTCCGGCCGACTGGGATCCGGACGAATATGGCGGCAGCGCTGCGCCGATCATCGAGCCCGAGGCGCGCGCGATCGTCGAAACGATCCTGGCGCGACCGAACATCGGTGCGGCGCTTGCCTGCCACACGCACAGCGGTGTGCTGCTGTCGCCGGAGTCGCCGTCGGAAGCGCCAGTACCGTTCGAGGACAGGGCGTTGTACGACGCGCTCAACCAGATGGGCGAGCGGCTGACGAGCTGGCCGGCGATCTCCGTGCTCAAGGAATTCACGGCGCCCGGCGTGCGCCGCCGCCACGGCGTCTTCGACGACTGGGCCTACAACCACCGCGGGCTCATCTCGTACACGATCGAGCTGTGGGACCCCTACCGCGAGGCCGGCATTCCCGCCAGCGAGCGCAAGCACTTCCACCCGCTCACCGAAGAGCAGCAGTTGAAGCTGCTGCTCTGGAACGACACGGTTCTCGAGGGCGACGGATTCGTCGACTGGAAGCCGTCCGATCATCCGGAGCTGGGGCGCGTCGAGATCGGCGGCTGGAAGTACATCCAAGTGTTCCGCAACTGCCCCACTGAGGAGTACTTGCGCGCCGACGTAGAACGCGTGCGGCGGTTCGCCGTCGGCGTCGCCGAGACGCTCCCGGAGGTCCACGTCCAGAGCACCGGCGCGCGCCAGGTCGCCGCCGATCTGTTCATCGTCGAAGCCGTGGTCGCCAACCGCGGATTCTGTCCGACCGGCGTCACCGTCGTCGGGCAGAAGCGCGGGGAGCCGTTGCGCGTCGAGCTCGCGCTCGCCGACGGCATGGCGCTGCTGATGGGCGACGAGAAGCAGACCATCGGGCCAATCGCCGGCCGCGTCGAGCGCCCGCTGCCGTGGAACCCGTGGGTGCGCCAGTGGACGCCCGACGCCGCGCGCGTCGAGTGGCTGGTGCGGGCGCCGAAAGGCGGTGCGTTGACGGTGCACGTCCACGGCGGCCGCGCCGGCCGTGTGAAAACGACGATTTCACTGAGCCAGTCGAAGGGAGCCTGAAAATGAGTGCGAATGCCAACCGGATTCCGGTGCCGAAGCTGCCGGAGTCCACTCGAGTCGCGATGGAGATCTACGGCGCGAGCCGCGGCCGCTTCCCCGGCGGCGACATCATCGCGTTGGGATCCGGCGATCCGGGGTTCATCTCCGCCGATCACATCCGCGAAGCCGCGAAGAAAGCGCTAGACGCCGGCGAGACCCATTACATCCGCAAGGGCGACCTGCAGGAAGCGATCGCCGAGAAGATGCGCACGGACAACGCCATCAACGTGCATCCCGGCGAAGGCATCGTGCTCGCGCACGGCGCGCATCAGGCGATCTTCCAAGCTTTCACCGCGCTCGTCGATGAGGGCGCCGAGGTGCTGCTCGGCTCGCCCGGCTCCTATTTCGAATCCAACACGCTCGTCCGCCGCGCCGTACCGGTCTACATCCCGCTGCGTCCGGAGCGCAACTTCCGCCTCGACCCCACGGACGTCGAAGCGCGCGTCACACCGCGGACGCGGTTCCTGTGCATCACCTCGCCCGACGCGCCGACCGGCGCCGTACAGGCGCGCGAGGATCTGCTCAAGATCGCCGAGATCGCGCAGCGCCACAACCTGATCGTCTTCTCGGACGAGCTCTACGAGAAGATCAACTACGGGCGCATCCCGCACACGAGCATCGCCAGCTTGCCGGGCATGTTCGACCGCACGATCACAATCAACGGATTGTCCAAGGGATGGGCGATGACCGGGTTCCGCGTCGGCTGGGCCTGCGGCCCGAACCACCTGATGGCGCCGATCCACGCCATCTACCACCTCAACAACATCTCGATCTCGTCACCGGCGTACTGGGCCGGTGTCGCCGCGCTGCGCGGGCCGCAGGACGCCGTCAGCGAAGGCACGGCGATCTACGCGCGGAAGATGGCGACGCTGCTCGACAAGGTGAACGCCATCCCGGGCCTCAAGGCGCAGTTCCCCGACGGCACCTACTACCTGTGGGCGAGCATCGAGGGCACGAACCTCGACGAGATCTCGTTCACGACGATCGCCCAGGGGGAGGGCGTGCGCGTGAACCCCGGCACGGGGTTCGGTCCCGGCGGGCGCGGGTACGTTCGGCTCTCGTGCACTCCGGCGGAGAACCTCATCGAGGAAGGCACGAAGCGTCTGGCGCGCGCGGCCGAGAAAGCGCGCTCGTTCGCGTCGCGGTAGGAGCCGTTTGACGACGACGCCGGCGCTACGCGTATTGCAGGTGGGGCTCGGCGCGCGCGGCCGCCGCTGGGCCGGGCTCGTGCGCCGCTCGCCAACCGTCGTGCCCGCGGCCTACGTCGATCCGCGCCCGGATACGGCGGCGTGGGCCGCCGAGCACGGCGAGCCCGGTACGCCCGTTTTTGCCGACGTGGCCGAAGCCGCTCGCGCCGTCGAGGCCGACTTCGCGCTCGTCGTGACGCCGCCGTTCGGCCGCCGCGCGCTGCTGAACGTCTTGTTCGATCGCGGCCTTCCCGTGTTGTGCGAGAAGCCGCTCGCCGCCGACCTCGGCGAAGCGGTCGAGATCAATCGGGACGCGGAGCAGCGCGGCTTGCTGTTCGGCGTCGTCCAGAACTTCCGTTACCTTCCGGCGAGCCAGTGGCTGCGGGACACGTACCAGAGCCGCCGCTACGGCCCGGTGACCTTCGTCGCCCTGACGTACGTGCGCACGCGCGACGGCTACGCGCCGCACCTCAATCGGTACTGCCTGGAGATGGCGGATTCGATGCTGCTGGAGCAGAGCATCCACCACCTCGACCTCGCGCGCTACGTTTACGACAGCGAAGTCGCCTCCGTCCAGTGCCACACTTGGAACCCCGCCAATTCGATGTACCGCGGCGACGCCGCGGTCGCAGCCCTGCTCCGATTCGAGAACGGCATCGCGATGACGTACCACGGCACGTGGACGTCCGGTCGCGACACGCTCGACTTCACCTGGCGCACGGACATGACGCGCGGCGCCGTCGTGCAGCGCGATCTCGTCGGCGACGTATTCGAAGCGTCGATGACGGACGGCGCCTACCGGCCCGTGCCGTTGCCGCCGGCCGAGCCGATGTTGACCGACACGGCCGGATTGCTCGAGGACTTCGCGGCCTGCGTCGCCGACGGCCGCGGATTCACCGCCAGCGGGCGTGACCACCTGAAGACGCTGGCGCTCACCTTCGCGTGTCTGGAATCTCAGCGCACGGGCTGCCGCGTCGACGTGCGCGCGTTCGGCGCCGCCCGCGGCGTTCTCTAGGCCCGCCGCTCGGTTGCCGCGCGCGTTCACTTCAAAGGAGGACGGCATGACAGCCGATCGACTGCGCGTGGCCATTCTCGGCTTGGGCACCGCCGGCAATCGCCACATCGCGGCGTTCAAGGAGATCGCCGCGGTGGAGCTGCTGGGCGCCGACACGGATCCGGCCCGCCGGGCCGCGGCCGAAGCCACCGGAGTACGGACGGCGGCGACCGTGGAAGCGCTGTACGACCTGCGCCCGGACGCCGTCGTCGTCGCCGTGCCGCACACCGCGCTCGCGGACGCCGCGCTAACCGCGCTGCAGCGGGATTGCCACGTGCTGCTGGAGAAGCCGATGGCGACGACGCTGGCCGACGCGCGTCGGATCCTCGACGTGGCAAAGGCGCGGAAACGGCTCGTGATGCTGTCGTTCGTGCACCGATTCCGCCCGGAAGTGGCGAAGGCGAAAGCGTGGATCGCCGCCGGCGCGATCGGGCGGCCGCGTCTGATCGTCGACACGATGGCGAGCGGTGCCAGCAGCATGCCCGCGTGGGTCTGGGACCGGAAGGTCGGCGGCGGCGGCATGATGATGTACAACGGTCCGCATCCGGTCGATCGCGCGAACTTCCTGTTCGGCGAGCACGGCACGACTGTCGCCGCCACGGTACGCACGCTGTCCTACCCGGTCGATACCGAGGACACGGTCGCGGCCACGCTCGTCTACCCGTCCGGCGGCGTCGCGAGCTTCGTGCAGCACAAGGCACCGGCGGCGGCGCACGGCGCGTGGGAAACGCACGTCTACGGCACGGAAGGCTCGTTGTTCATCCGGACGGGCGAGCGGGTGACGCTGACGACGAAGGCCGGTACCGAGACGCCGCAGCTCGGCCCGGAAGATCGTTTCCTCGGCGCGGCGCAGGAATTCGTCGGCGCGATCGGCGAAGGACGGGCCGTTTCCCCGAACGGAGACGATGGGCTCGCCGTCTTGGCGGCCATCTTGAAGATGTATGAGACGAGGTAGGCGCCACCGCGACATCGCACGGCAAGCGAGCACGGGATCCGCGAGTTCGATGTCCGAAGGCTCGGTGTCCAAACGTTCGATCTCCAAAGGAGGGATCGTATGAGAGCGAGACGTGTTCTGATCGTCGCTTTGCTCTTCCTCGCGCTGATGGTGCCGGCGGTACCGGTGCCGGTCGTCGCGCAGTCCGGCGATTCGATCACGTGGGGCGAGGACAACGACCTCGTCACGCTCGACCCGCGCGTGTCGCAGTCGCGGCACGAGGCGCAGGTCATCATGCAGATGTTCGAGGCGCTGATCTTCCTCGACACGGACGGGAAGTACCACCCGTGGCTCGCGGAGAGCTGGGAGCTCGCGAAGGACGGCACGAGCATGACGTTCAAGCTCCGCCGCGACGTCAAGTTCCATGATGGGACGCCGTTCAACGCGCAAGCGGTGAAATTCACGTTCGACAGCATCCAGGATCCGAAGCTCGGCTCGCAGGCCGCGATCGACTTCCTCGGTCCGTACGCCGGCACGGACATCGTGGACCCGTACACCATCCGCATCCGGTGGAAGCAGCCCTACTCGCCGGCGATCAACAACCTGAGCAATCCCTGGGTGCTCGGCATCGTCTCGCCGGCCGCCGTGCAGCGCCTCGGCAACGACGGCTTCGCCCGTTCGCCCGTCGGCACCGGACCGTTCAAGTTCGTGGAGTGGGTGCCCCGTCAGCGGGTCGTGCTCGAGCGCAACCCCGACTACAAGTGGCCGCCGAAGGTATTCCGCAACACGGGCCCGGCGCGCTTCAGCCGGCTCGCGTTCCGCATCATCCCCGACGCGTCCACGCGCACGGCCGCGCTCGAGCGCCGCGAGATCGACGTCATGGACCAGCTGCCGCCGATCGAGGTTCGGCGCTTCCGCGCCCGTCCCGACTACGACGTGATGATCGGCGATGTCTCGGGCATCCCCTACGGCTACTCGTTCAATACGAGCCGTGAGCCGACGAACGACGTCCGCGTCCGCCGCGCGTTCATGCACGCCGTGAACCGCCCGCAGGTCGTGGAGCAGACGTTCTTCGGCGCGGCGAAGCCGGCGTATGGCCCGATCACGCCGACGACGCCCGGGTACTGGAAGGACGCCGAGCAATACTTCCCGTTCGACCAGGCCAAGGCGCGCCAGATGCTCGACGAGGCTGGCTGGCGCGTCGGTCCCGGCGGTATCCGCCAGAAGGACGGCAAGCCGCTGGAGCTCTACTTCCCGGTGTTGCTGCAGCCGGAATTGGCGATCCCGATCCAGGCGCAGGTTCGCGAGGTCGGCATCAACCTGAAGGTCGAGAACGTCACGAAGGCCAAGCAGGACGAGTTGATCTTCGCGAACGACTATCACGTGCTGCCGATCCGCTGGGTCGCGGTCGATCCGGCGGTGCTCAGCGTGTTGTTCCAGTCGCGAAACATCCCGTCGCCCGGCAAGTTCAAGTTCAACTGGAATCGCTTCGGATCGCCGGAGCTGGATCGCATGCTCAACGAGGCCGACGGCGCGACCGAGCCGGCGCGCCGGGCCCGTCTGCTCCAAGGCGTCCAGAAGTTCATCCTGGACCGCGCGTTGATCTTCCCGATCAACATGAGCTTCCAGCCCGTCGGCTACCGCAAGGCCGTCACAGGATTGAAGTTCGCGCAGGGGCAATGGCAAGTCTTGTTCTACGACGCGCAGGTCGCCCGATAAGGGCGGAAGCAGGCGAGGAGAAGGAGGGCGGCGCAGCCGCCCTCCTTCTCCTCGAAACGCCGTTGACGCAATACGTCGTCCGTCGGTTGCTGTGGACGTTGCCGGTGCTGCTTGCGGCGACGACGCTCGCGTTTCTCGTCTTGCACCTGATCCCCGGCGATCCCGTGAACCTGATGCTCGCGGGGCGTCCGGCGTCCGAGGAGATCCGCGAGAATCTGCGGCGCAACCTCGGCCTCGACAAGCCGTTCGCCGAGCAGTACCTCCACTACCTCGGCAACGCGTTCCGCGGCGACTTCGGCAAGTCATTCCGCAGCGGGTTGCCCGTCGTCGAGGCGATCGGCCAGCAGCTGCCCGCGACGATGCAGCTCGCGGCCGGGGGGCTGCTGATCGGCGTGACGCTGGGACTCGGGCTCGGATTGCTCGCCGGATTGCGGCCCGGCACGCCGACGGACGGCCTCGTGATGTTCATCGCGCTGCTCGGCATCTCGATGCCCGGTTACTGGACGGGGATGTTGCTCATCTACTTCTTCGGCGTCCGCCTGGAGTGGGCGCCGATCGTCGGCTCGGGCTTACCAGCGCTCATCTTGCCGTCGATCGTCGTCGGCTCGTTCGCGATCGGCGACATCGCGCGCCTCGTGCGGTCGAGTCTGCTGGATATCCGCGGCGAGGATTACATTCGGACGGCGCGGGCCAAGGGGCTGCCGCCGCGCCGCGTCGTCTTGCGCCACGCGCTGCGCAATGCGCTCATCCCGGTCGTCACGTTGATGGGACTGCAGCTGGGGCTGTTCGTCGGCGGCGGCGTCATCACCGAGACGGTGTTCGCGCGTCCCGGCGTCGGCGTCTTGCTCGTCCAGTCGATCCTCGACAAGGACTACCCGGTCATCCAGGCGATCATCCTCATGACGACGACGGCGTACATCGTCGCGAACTTCCTCGTCGACATGCTCTACGTCGTGCTCGATCCGCGCGTGCGGTACGCGTGATGGCACAGAAACGGGCGCGCCCGCGATCTCGGACGTCCGCGTTCGCGCGGCGCCTGCTGCGCACGCCGATCGCCGGCGCCTCGGCGACTGTGCTCGTGCTGCTGCTCGCGGCCGCGGCGTTCGCCCCGCTGCTCGCGCGCTACGATCCGGCGGCGACCGCCGCCGGGCCGGCCCTGACCGCGCCCGGCGGCGCCTACCCATTCGGAACGGATCGTTACGGGCGCGACGTCTTCAGCCGGATCGTGCACGGCGCGCGCGTATCCTTGCCGATCGGCCTTGCGGCCGTCGTGCTGTCGACGGTCGCGGGATCGCTGCTCGGCTTGGCGATGGGGTTCTTCGGCGGCCGGTTCGACGCCGTCGGCAGTCGCGCGATCGACATCATGCTCGGCTTTCCGCCGATCATGCTGGCGCTGTTGATCATCGCCGTGCTCGGGATCGGAATCACGAACGTCATCCTCGCCGTCGGCATCAGCGGCACGCCGCGGTTCGCGCGCATCGTGCGCGGCGCGACGATCGGCGTGCGCGAGAATGTCTACGTCGAGGCGGCGCGGGCGCTTGGCGGATCGAGCCCGCGCGTGCTGCTGCGGCACGTCTTGCCGAACGTGCACGGGCCGATCATCGTGCTCGCGACGTTGTTCGTCGGCCGTGCGATCCTGGAGACGTCGTCACTCGGATTCCTCGGACTCGGAGTCCAGCCGCCGATCCCGGAGTGGGGCACGATGCTTAGTGAAGGGCGCGAGTTCATGCGACACGCGCCCTGGCTCATGATCTTCCCGGGGGCCGTGTTGTTCCTGACCGTCGTTTCGATCAACCTGCTCGGCGACTTTCTGCGAGAGATCCTCGACCCGCGATTGCGCGGTCGATAACCGGGAGGCACGTTCATGTCGAATTCGAACGCCGCGGCGCCCGACGCCGCGCTGCGCGGCCGCGTCGCGGTCATCACGGGCGGCGGC
>VGFF01000075.1 GCA_016868955.1 Armatimonadota bacterium | reverse complement strand
CAACGCCGTCGTGATCGCCGCCGTCAGGGTCGTCTTCCCATGGTCCACGTGCCCAATCGTCCCTACGTTCACGTGCGGCTTCGTCCGCTCAAACTTCGACTTCGCCATCTGCTCCCCCCCGTGTGCTCGACGGACCGGCGTCGCCGGACTGGTGGCCGGTCAAGCGCGTCCTTAACGCGCCGCGACCGCCCGCGTCTTCGTGATGTCCTCGACAAGGTTCTTGGGCACTTCTTCGTAGTGGGCGAACTCCATCGTGTACACCGCGCGGCCCTGCGTCGCCGATCGCAGATCGGTCGCGTATCCGAACATCTCGGCCAGCGGTACGTTCGCGAGAACGACGCGGAGGTTGCCGCGCTGCTCCATCGACTGGATCCGGCCGCGGCGCGCGTTGAGGTCGCCGATCACGTCGCCCATGTAATTCTCCGGCGTCGTGACCTCGACTTTCATGATCGGCTCCAGCAGAACGGGCCGCGCCTTATGGGCGCCGTCTTTGAACGCCATCGATCCGGCGATCTTGAACGCCATCTCAGAGGAGTCGACGTCGTGGTAGGAACCGTCGACGAGCGTCACGCGCACGTCAACGACCGGGAAACCGCCGAGGATGCCGCCACCCAGCGCCTCCTTGATCCCTTCCTCGATCGGCTTGATGTACTCGCGCGGGATGGTGCCGCCAGTGATCTTGTCGACGAACTCGAAGCCGCCGCCGCGATCCATCGGCTCGACCTGGACGACGGCGTGCCCGTATTGGCCGCGGCCGCCGGTCTGTCGCACGAACCGGCCCTCGCCGCGCGACGGCGCCGTGATCGACTCCTTGTAGGCGACCTGAGGACGCCCGACGTTCGCCTCAACCTTGAACTCCCGGACCAAACGGTCGGTGATGATCTCCAAGTGCAGCTCGCCCATGCCGGAGATGACCGTCTGTCCTGTCTCGTTGTCGAACTTGACCTTGAACGACGGATCTTCTTCGGCCAGCTTGTTGAGCGCGCCGCCGAGCTTGTCGGAATCGGCCTTCGTCTTCGGCTCGACGGCCACCGCGATCACCGGTTCCGGGAACTGCATGGACTCGAGGATGATCGGCGCGACCTCGTCGGTCAGCGTGTCGCCGGTGGTCGTGTCCTTCAAGCCGATCGCCGCCACGACGTTCCCTGCCGTCGCGACCGGGATGTCCTCGCGATGATTCGCGTGCATCTGAAGGATGCGGCTGATCCGCTCCTTCGCACCCTTCGTCGCGTTCAGTACGTAGGAGCCGGACTTCAAGCTACCCGAGTAGATGCGGAAGTAGGTCAACTTGCCGACGAACGGGTCGGTCATGATCTTGAACGCCAACGCCGCGAACGGCGCTTTCTCGTCGACGGCGCGCTCTTCTTCCTGGCCGCTCTTGGGGTTGATCCCGCGGCTGGCGCCGACGTCGATCGGCGACGGCAGGTAATCGACGACGGCGTCGAGCAGCGGCTGCACGCCTTTGTTGCGGAACGAGGACCCGGCGACGACCGGGATCATCTTGCCGGACACGGTACCGGCGCGGATGGCGGCGCGCAGTTCGTCCTCGCCGACTTCTTCCCCGTCCAGGTACCGGGTCATGAGCGCGTCATCGCACTCCGCGGCCGCTTCGACGAGCTGGACGCGCAGCTTCTGGCATGTCTCCAGGAGCTCGGCCGGAATCATCGTTTCATCGGCGCGCGTTCCCAGATCGTCGGTATAGATGATCGACGTCATACGGACCAGATCGACGATGCCCTGGAAGTTGTCCTCGGCGCCGATCGCCATCTGAATCGGGACGGCCGGCGCTCCCAGACGATCCCGCACCATCTCGACGACACGGAGGAAGTCCGCGCCGGTGCGATCCATCTTGTTGACGTATAGGATGCGCGGCACGCGATAGCGGTCGGCCTGGCGCCAGACGGTTTCGGACTGCGGCTGCACGCCCTCGACGCCGCTGAGGACGACGACGGCGCCATCGAGCACGCGGAGCGAACGCTCGACCTCGATCGTGAAATCGACGTGGCCCGGCGTATCGATGATGTTGATGCGATGGTCGCGCCAGATGCAGGTCGTCGCCGCCGAGGTGATCGTAATGCCACGCTCGCGCTCCTGGACCATCCAGTCCATGGTCGCGGCGCCCTCGTCGACCTCGCCCAGCCGGTGCACGCGCCCCGTGTAGAACAGGACGCGTTCCGTGGTCGTGGTCTTGCCCGCATCGATGTGGGCGACGATGCCGATGTTTCGAATTCGGTTCAACGGAACGACGTTAGCCACGGCGCATTACCTTCTGCCTTTTCCCGTACGTCTCGACGGCCGCAACGAGCCCGCTACCAGCGGTAGTGCGCGAACGCCCGGTTCGCTTCGGCCATCTTGTGAACTTCCTCACGCCGCTTCACGGCGGCGCCCTGATTCTGGGACGCGTCGAGGATCTCCGACGCCAGCTTGTCGGTCATACCGCGCCCGGGGCGCTGGCGAGCGAACCCGACGAGCCAGCGGACCGCCAGCGACGTGCGACGATCGGGGCGAACTTCCACGGGAACCTGATAGTTGGCGCCGCCGACGCGACGAGGCTTGACCTCGACCGCCGGCGTCACGTTCTGCAGCGCCTTCTCGAGGACGCGCACCGGGTCCTGACCGGCTTTCTCCTCAATCTTCTTCAGGGCGTCGTAGACGATACGCTCCGCGACGCTCTTCTTGCCGTCCCACATGACCTTGTTGATCACGCGACTGACCATCGCGTTGTTGTACACGAGGTCGGGGTTTACGTCGCGGCGAGAAACGGAGCCCTTACGCGGCATCTGGTCTGCCTCCTCGTCGAATCGGCCGCTACTTCGGACGCTTCGCGCCGTACTTGCTACGGCCGCGCTTGCGGTTGGCAACGCCGGCGGTGTCGAGCGTGCCGCGAACGATGTGGTAACGAATGCCCGGCAGGTCCTTGACGCGGCCGCCTCGGATCATCACGACGGAATGCTCCTGCAGGTTGTGCCCGATTCCCGGAATGTACGCCGTCACCTCGATCCCGTTCGTGAGGCGCACGCGCGCGATCTTTCGCAACGCCGAGTTCGGCTTCTTCGGTGTCATCGTCTTCACTTGGATGCAGACGCCGCGCTTGAACGGGTTCCGCTGCAGCGCCGGGGACTTGCTCTTGTGTCCCAGCGGGTTCCTCCGTTTGCGCACGAGCTGGCTGATCGTCGGCACGACGTTTCCTCCTCGAGAATGGGCGAACTCAAGCACGGGCGAACCCAAGGTTAAACTTCGCCGCATCACAGCCGGCGGCCGCGATGCGGCGAAGTGACCAGGCTCCCGCGCGAACGCCGACGTGCGAACGCAGCGCAGAGAGCCGACGGGGCCCCGGACAACACGGACCGAATCGTGAACTCGACGAACGCGCCTTATGGAACGACGGGCGGCAACCCGCACCCATCAGAGGAGCCCGGTCGAGCACCGGAGCTCATGACACCCGTCTTCCTACGGCGCGAGATTGCGGCCGGCGCCAACGGCACCGGTCCTCTCGGGCACCAGGGCCCGTCTCGGCGGCTCGTTACGAAGCTTTCAGGACCGCGGCCGCAATCGCGCCGACCGCAATCCCACATGCCCTGCCGATCTCGCGCCCGGACTCGGATTCGATCACCGGGACGCCTGCTGCCCGGGCGGCCTCCAAGATCGTGGCTACGAGGCGGCGGTCGGAATCGCGGGCGACGAAGACGACCGTAGCCATACCCCGGCGAACGGCCTTCGTCGTCTGGTTCGATCCTACCGCACGACGCGGCGCCGCCCTGAGCTCATCCAATGTCAAGGGCGCTTTCACCTCGCGCGATCGGTACCACGGACCGCTCCTACGAACGGACAGCCTTCGGATCCTAGCAATAATTCGTTCGTCGTGTCAACGATCGATTGGGGACATTGGCCGGGGTCGCGGTGCGTGCCCGGCTCCCCTATACTGGACGGCGAGCTTCCAAATAGAAGCGCAACGGCGCGTCAGCCCCATCGCGTCTTAATGAAGTCCCGTTCCAACGACCCCGGGCGGCCACCCCGAAAGGGTTTTGGGGTGCCATCCAGAACGCGTGTAGGCATTAGGGCGGAGCGAGCGCGCCGTCGCACGGGGGCGACGAGTACGCCCGGCTGGCTTCGACCGGATCTCAAGCGTATCGTATGGAGTGGTTGATTAAGGGCAGGAGGTGGGCAAGGCCCGGATGAGTCAGGCGGACAATCAACTGGAGCGTGTCCAGCGATCGGGTTTGTCGCTGGGGTTGCTGATCTGGTCCTTCATGATCGTCGGCGTCATCTCGATCCTTTACGCGCGCGATCGCTGGTGGTTCCTCCCTCTCGCGTCGCAGCACGGCGCAGAAATCGATCGCATGTTCGATATCATCTTGGTTCTCACCGGCGCGATGTTCATCCTCGTTCACGCGCTGCTCGGCTACTTCGTCATCCAATATCGATCACGCGGCGCGGCCAGCAAGGCCCACTACTTCCCGCACAACGTCGTGTTGGAGCTGACGTACACGATCCTGCCCGGGCTGGCGATGTTGGGCTTGAGCGTCGCGGGCATCCTACTCTGGTCGAACATCCACCGGCCACCGGGTCCGGACGCGTTCGTCGTCGAGGTGCGCGCCGAGCAGTTCGGGTGGTCGGCTCGGTACCCAGGCGCCGACGGCGTGTTGGGCCGGACCGACAATGACGTCGCCGAACCCTACAACGTAGACCGCAAGGATCCGGCGTCACGCGACGACGTCGTCAACAGCGAGATCCGCGTCGTCGTCAACCGGCCGGTTCGCACGCTGCTCCGTACGCGCGACGTCATCCACGAGTTCTACGTGCCGGCCTTCCGGACCAAGCGGTACATGCTTTCGGGCGTGAGCAACGAAACGTACTTCACGCCGACGCGCACCGGCACCTACGACATCGCCTGCGGGTTCGTCTGCGGCGTCGGGCACTATGCGATGCGCGGGCAGATCCAAGTCGTGACGCAAGCGGAGTTCGACACTTGGGTCAAGCAGCAGAAGACGCTGGCCGACGCGGCGGCGCCGCGCGGCGCCGCGCGTTAGACGGAGTCGAGACCGCGCGAGAACGAAGGAGACGATCGATGGCAACGGCAACAGCGGCGCATCCGGACGCTCACGCGCACGAGGATCCGCAGAGCTTCGTTTCGAAGTATATCTTCAGCTACGATCACAAGGTCATCGGCGTTCAGTATCTGATCACGTCGCTGTTCATGATGCTCATCGGCGGCGCGTTGGCGATGGCGATCCGGACGCAGCTGGCGTGGCCGAACAGCGGCGTCCTCAAGGCAGACTCCTATCTGGCCGCGATCAGCATGCACGGCACGATCATGATCTTCTTCGTGCTGACGCCGGCGCTGATCGGCGGGTTCGGCAACTTCTTGATCCCGCTGAAGATCGGTGCGCGCGACATGGCGTTCCCGTTCATCAACATGCTCTCGTACTGGACCTACGTCGTGTCGATCATCCCGCTGCTGGCGAGCTTCTTCGTCCCTGGCGGCCCTCTGAGCGGCGGCTGGACGGCGTATCCGCCGCTCAGCGCCTTGCGGGGCGCGGCGCCCGGATCGGGGCTCGGACAAGACCTCTGGTTGCTGTCGATCGCGATCTTCTTGATCTCGTCCCTGTTCGGATCCCTCAACTACCTGACGACAATTCTACAAATGCGCGTGCGCGGCATGACGTTCTGGCGCCTGCCGTTGACAGTGTGGTCCTTGTTCATCGCCTCGGTGTTGGCGCTGCTGAGCTTCCCCGTCGTTACCGGCGGCGCGCTGCTGCTGTTGTTAGACCGCATTGCCGGCACAAGCTTCTACGTCCCCGCCGGCCTGTTCCTCGGCGGTCAGCTCGTCGACCACAAGGGCGGCAACCCCCTCCTCTACCAGCACTTGTTCTGGTTCATGGGCCATCCCGAGGTATACATCGTCATCCTGCCGCCGATGGGGATGGTCTCGGACACGCTGGCGAACTTCGCGCGCAAACCGATCTTCGGCTACAAGGCGATGGTCGTTTCGATGCTCGCGATCGGCGTGCTCAGCTTCCTCGTCTGGGGCCACCACATGTACGTCACGGGGATGCACCCAATGCTCGGCACGGCGTTCGCAGCGATGACGCTGGCGATCGCAATTCCGTCGGCGGTCAAGACGTTCAACTGGATGGCGACGCTATGGCGCGGCAAGATCTACTTCTCGACCTCGATGCTGTTCTCGATCGGGTTCATCTCGCTGTTCACCGCCGGCGGCCTGACGGGCATCTTCCTCGGCAATGCCGCGCTGGACATCGCGCTGCACAACACGTACTTCGTCATCGGTCACTTCCACCTCGTCATGGGCGCGGCCGCGCTGTTCGGGATCTTCACCGGCGTCTACTACTGGTTCCCGAAGATGTTCGGCCGGATGATGCACGAGGGCATGGGCCGCGTTCACTTCTGGCTGTCGTTGATCGGCCTTTACGGCACGTTCTTCCCGATGTACATCCTCGGCATCGGCGGCATGCATCGGCGGATCTTCAGCTTCGAAGCGTTCGGCTACATCACGCGGATGCACGACATCAACATCGTCATCACGATCTCGGCGTTCATGATCTTCATCGGCGGCCTCGTCTTCGCATACAACCTGATATGGAGCCTGACGCACGGACCGAATTCGGCCGACAATCCGTGGCGGGCCACGACGCTGGAGTGGTCGACGCCGACGCCGCCGCCGCACGGAAACTGGGTCGGCGAGGTGCCGGCGGTCCATCGCGGGGCCTACGAGTACAGCGTGCCTGGCGCGAAGGACGACTACATTCCGCAGTGGGTAACGCCGCAGAAAGCCGGCGTCGTGACGGAGCACTGACGCGGTGAGCAAGGCCGTTCGCGACACGCGGCGCGCGCCGTCCGCCCCGCCGCCTCGGCGCCCATCGGCCAGGGACGATAATGGTCGGCCCCAGCGCGGTGAGCCGCAGGCGAGCCTGACGATCACTGCTTGGGCGATCGTTGGTTCGATCACGATGTTGTTCTTCGGGCTCGTCAGCGCGTACAGCGGCCGCCGCGGCGGTATGGACTGGGGCGCGGTCGCGGCCCCGCCTGCCTTGTGGGTCGGTACGGCCGCGATCCTCGGCAGCAGCGTCTCACTGGAGGCAGCCCGCCGCGCCTTGGCGCGGGGCGCGCAGCGCAGCTTCGTCGCCCAGTTGTTGGGCGTTGCGGCACTGGGCATCGCGTTCCTGGCGGCGCAGATTTCCGCCTGGCGAGCGCTCGCCGACGCCGGCGTATTCCTCGCGTCGAGCCCGCACAGCTCATACTTGTACCTCTTTACGGGCGTCCACGGCGCGCACCTCGCGGGGGGGCTGATCGCGCTCGGCGTCGTCCTCTCGCAAGGCAGGCAGGGCGCCTACGACGCGCGCCATCGCGGCGGCGTCGACGCGTTCGCGATCTACTGGCATTTCCTCGGCGTCCTGTGGCTGACGCTGTTCGCAGTCCTATTCGCGTTCTAGAGATCGTCGAATTTCCAAGGGAGGCACGGCATGGCGGAAGCGGTAAGTTCGGTCGAAGCCGGTACGGAAACGTCCCGCGAATGGCGCGGCGGCGTCTCACCGTTCGGCTTGAGCTGGGGGAAGCTCATGATGTGGATCTTCCTCCTCTCCGACGCGTTTACGTTCGGCGGGCTGCTCACCGCCTACGCGATCGCGCGCAGCAGCGTGGCGAATTGGCCGCCGCAACTGGAGATCTTCGGGATCGGGCTCGTCACGACGATGACGTTCATCCTCATCTGCAGCAGCGCCACGATGGCGGTGGCAGTGCAGGCCGCGAAAGCGAGCGACCATCGCCGGGTGGAGCGTTTCCTGATCTACACGATCGTCGGTGGCATCATCTTCCTGGGGTTCCAGGCGTACGAGTGGTCTCACTTCATTCACGAGGGCGCGACCCTGAGCACGAACCCGTGGGGCGTGCCGGCGTTCAGCGCCTCGTTCTTCGTCGTGACCGGCTTTCACGGCTCCCATGTCACCAGCGGCGTGATCTACCTCGGCTACGTTTTGCTGCGGGTCCGTCAGGAACGGATGGCGATGGAGGCGTGGCGGAACCCGCTTCGAGATCGAAACGGCCGGCGCATCGACGTCGGCGCGCGGGTGAAGCTGCTGAGCAAGCCGCAGGCCCCTGAATCGACGGTCGAGACGGTGAACGTGCGGAACGACCAGGTCGTAGCGCTCGTGCCCGGAAAAGCGACGAACGACGCCGAGACGTTTCCGGCGAGCGCCATCAAGGTCGTAGAGGAAGCGCCGGAGCCTCCGATGCCCGTGGATCACTTCACGCGTTCTGAGAGGGTGGAAAACGTCGGACTCTATTGGCACTTCGTCGACCTCGTGTGGGTCTTCGTCTTCACGTTGATGTACTTGATTTGAGCGGAGGATCGCCAATGACGACGCAAACGCATGGGCACGGAAGGCCGCCAGGCACGGACGCGGGCCACGCGCACGGCGGCGGCTACGCGGGCTACGCCACCACCTGGTTCTATCTGCTGGCGATCACGCTCGTCGAAGTCGCGATCGTGGAGGCCAAGGCTTGGTTCGGCCTGGACCTGCCGGCGTTCATGCGGATCGGAAGCCTCATCGCGCTGACAGTGCTGAAAGCCGGCTTGATCATGGCCTACTTCATGCACTTGAAGTTCGAGCGCCGCTCGCTCGTCTTGATTCTGCTCGTGCCCATCGTCCTGCTCGTGTTGTTGTACGTCATGATCCTTCCTGACGCCCATACGTTTCGGGCCGTCAACCCGGGGATGAAGGAGGGCGCGGGTCCGAGCCACGGAACGCCGACGCATGCGCCGGCCCCCGCGGCGACACCTCGGTCGGGCCACTAGCGCGAATCGAATCTCCCGGCGATGGACCGAGGCGACCGTACATGTGAGAAGGGCCCGCGACGCTGTCGCGGGCCCTTCTGCGTGCGGGGATGGATGCGGCCCCGGCGACGTCCGCCCCGGCCTGGCGCTAGCGGGTCTTCAACAGGTCGCGGATCTCGGTCAGCAGCTTGACGTCGGCCGGCGGTTCCGCCGGCGCTGCCGCTTTAGGCCCCGCCATCATCGCCATCGCTCGCTGCACCGGCACGACAACGATGAAGTAGACCGCCGCCGCCTTCACGAGGAACGCGATGATCGCGTTGAGGAAATCCCCAATCTTGATCGGTGCCAAAGCCAGTTCCGAGAAGTCGGGCGTGCCGCCGACCGCGCCGATGAGCGGCGTGATGTCGTCCTTCACCAGGGAGTCAACGACCGCTCCGAACTCCGCGCCGATCATGACGGCGACCGCCAGGTCGACGACGTTGCCCTTCATTATGAAATCGCGACAACCTTTGAGCATAGGCTCCTCCATGGACTAAGTGGTGCTCGGACAACCAGGGAACGTCGAGGCTAACAAAGTCGCACCTTTTTCGTGCGCGAGTTCTGAATCGTTCGCCAACAAAAAAACAGAGGCTCGGGACACTCGTCCCGAGCCTCTGTTTGGACCCTGCGCGGTCGGCCAGCGCCGACCCCTAGAACCTTATACTTCGACAGCGACCTTCATCTGTCGGTACCGCGCCATGCCCGTACCGGCCGGGATGAGCTTGCCGATGATGACGTTCTCCTTCAGGCCGATCAACGGATCGACCTTGCCCTTGATCGCCGCGTCCGTCAACACGCGTGCCGTCTCTTGGAACGACGCGGCCGAAAGGAACGAATCCGTCGCGAGCGATCCCTTGGTGATGCCCATGAGCATCGGCTCAACCGTCGCCTGCCGTCCCTCGTTCGCTTCGATCTGCTGGTTCACATCGCGCAGCGCGAAGATGTCCACGACCTCGCCCGGCAGGTAGTCGGCATCGCCTTCGTCGAGGATCTTTCCGCGACGCATCATCTGCCGGACGATGACCTCGATGTGCTTGTCGTTGATCTCGACGCCCTGGGACCGGTAGACGCTCTGGATCTCCTTCACGAGGTACTTCTGAACCGCGTC
>VGFF01000074.1 GCA_016868955.1 Armatimonadota bacterium | reverse complement strand
ATTGATCTCGGCGAGCTCCGCGTCCATGTCGACGCACAGGCGATAGAGCTTCTCGGCGATGCCGGCGAGCTCGGCGATTCGGTTGCCCTGGAATCCCAGGCGGCTGGCGACGTTCCGGGCGTGGAAAGCATGGAACCCGAGCATCGGATCGATGTGCATCTTGACGATCTTGCCGGGGGACGTCTTGGCGACTTCCTCGATATCGATCCCGCCCGCCGCCGACGCGATGAGGATGACCTTCTGGGCGGCGCGATCGACGGTGAATGCGAGGTAGTACTCCGTTTGGATGTCGGCCGCTTCGACGACAAGGAGGCGATTGACGACCTCCCCTTTGATATCCATGCCGAGGATCCGCCCTGCCTTCTCCTTGGCCTCGGCGAGGTTGTCGGCGAGCTTGATGCCGCCCGCCTTGCCGCGACCGCCGACGAGGACCTGCGACTTGAGCACGACAGGATAGCGCAACCCGAGCCCGTCCAACTGATCGACGCGCCCGATGACCGATCCTTTCTGGATCGGGATCCCGTACTTCTGGAAGAACTCCTTGGCCTGATATTCATGCAGCTTCATGCTTTCACCGCCGTCATCAACTCGCGGATCGCGGCCACGGAGGCCTTGAACGCGTCGCGCTCGTCGTCGCTCAGCGGCACGTCGAGGACCCTTTCCGCGCCACCGCGGCCGACAACGACCGGCACACCGGCGCAGACGTCACGCTCACCGTATTCGCCGTCGAGATAGTAGCAGCATGCGATCACGCGCTTCTTGTCCTTGAGGATGGCCTCGGTCATCTCGCACAACGCCGCCCCGGCAGCAGTGAACCCGCTCGCCTTCATCAACTCGGTGATCTCGGCGCCGGCCCGGCGCGTGCGGGCGACGATCGCGTCCAGCCGATCGACGGCCAGCAGGCGCGAGACCGGAATGCCGCGGACGTTCGCGAGCGACGGCAGCGGCACCATGTCCTTGTCGGTGTGCGCGCCGATTACCATAGCGTCGACGTCTTCGACGGAGATCGCCAGCTCCCGTGACAGGAACGTTCGGAACCGGGTGCTGTCGAGGGCGCCGCTTTGACCGAGCACGCGCTCGCGCGGCAGACCCGAAGCCCGGAACGCGACGTACGTCATGACGTCGAGCGGATTCGTCAAGATGATGAACACGGCGTTTGGGGAGTTCGCGACGAGCTCGCCCATGACCGCACGCACGATCCCGGCGTTCGTGTCGACGAGCTGCTCGCGCGTCATGCCCGGTTTACGGGGGATCCCGGCCGTGACGATCACGACGTCGGAGCCGGCGGAGTGGCCGTAGTCGTTTGTTCCGGTGACGTTGACGTCGAATCCTTCGATCGGTGCGGCCTGCAGGATGTCCAGCGCCTTGCCCTGCGGCAACCCCTCGACGATGTCGGTCAACACGATATCGCCCAGTTCCTTCGAAGCGATCCAGTGCGCCGCGGCGGTGCCGACCGTTCCAGCCCCGACGATCGAGATCTTGGCCCGTCTCGCAGCCATGTCGTGTCCCTCCTGCGGTAGGTGGATTGCGTCGCGCCGCCGGTGCGCGGCGTCGGAACCGCTCCGTGGGGTTTCCGGGAGCGCGAGGGGCGATCACCGGCGTCAACGAGGCAGCCGCTCAGGCAAAGGCCCGGGTACCATCGGCCCCGGTCCTCGTCGGCGCACCGTCTTTGCGTCGTAAGTTTAACGCACCGCCCGGAGGCCAACAACCGCGCCCGCGGCGCCGGCGCCAAGGCGATTGACGAACGTTGCCGGCACTGCTAGCGTAGTTTCGGTCCGACCAACAGACCAGCAGTCCATGCCGAGCCAATCGCCGCTCTTTCAACCCATTCGCCAGCGCCGAGTCTACGAGGACATCGTTCGCCAGATTCAGGCCCTCAGCGCCGAGCGTCGCCTGCAACCGGGCGACCGTCTGCCTCCGGAACGCGAGCTCGCCGACATCCTCGGCGTCAGCCGCACGTCCGTCCGGGAGGCGATCCGAGTGCTGAGTGCGATGGGCCTTGTCGAGGTTCGGTCCGGCGACGGCACGTTCATCCGCGAGGCGCCGACGCCGATCGACCCGGCCGTCGGCGCGCGCCTTTCCGAGCGCACGCTGCTGTTGGACCTCCTCGAGGCGCGACGCGTCATCGAAGAAGAGATCGTCGCGCTCGCCGTCCAACGCGCGACCGACGAGGAGATCGAGCAGATGCAAGCCCTGCTCAAACGCCGCGACCAGGCGCTGTCGCGCGGCGACGCCGATCTCGAGACCGATCTGCACCTCCATCACTATGTCGCGGAAGCGACGTGCAACCCGGTCCTCGTGTCGATCGTGCGCACGCTCAACGAGATGTGGCTGCAGAATCGAGAAGCGACCGGCCGCGCGCCAACAAGTCCGCAGAAGGCGCAGGAGTTTCACCAGGCCATTCTCGAAGCCATCCGCATGCGTGACGAAGCCCTCGCGCGTGGCGTCATGCACCGTCACATGGAAGACATGAAGGAAGACATCGAGCGCGGCGCGCGCTGACGCGCAGCCGAGGCGGCGCCACGGCAAGCGCCAGGAGGGAAGCGATGTACCGAGGCGGTTTGGGAATGCTGGCCTGGACGATGCACAGGCTCACCGGCGTCGGCGTCCTGTTGTTCTTGTTCATGCACATCTACGAGACGTCGTTGATCCTGCAGGATCCGTCCGTCTACAACCACGCGCTGGAGATCTACCGTAAGTGGTGGTTCAAGCCGATCGAGTTCGCGCTGGTCGCGGCCGTCATCTATCACGCCGGCAACGGCGTCATCGTGATGCTCGTCGACCTGCTGCCGAACGCGACGCGCTGGCACAAGAAGGCCGTATCGTACGGCGCCGTGGTCTTCGGCCTGGTGATGATCCCGGTGGCTTGGATCGTGATGATCGGCCCGATGATCAACAAGTTCTCGAAGTAGGCGCCGGAGAGCCGCGGCGGCGTACGCGCGGCCGCCGCCCGACAAAGGAGGAACGAATGCAAGCAACGCGTGCTCGGCCCGCCGGTCGCGGCTGGGAGTGGTTCTGCTGGCTGTACATGCGGATTTCCGCCGTCGTCATGATCGGGTTGGTTCTCGGCCACCTGTACTTCATGCACATCGTCAACAGCACCGACACGATCTCGCACGAATTCGTCTCGCAGCGGCTGGCGACGCCGTTCTGGCGCATCTACGACTTGGTGATCCTGCTGTTCGCGATGTCGCATGGCGTCATCGGAACGCGCGGCATCATCGAGGACTACGTGCGGAAGCCGGGCTTGCGCCGCGGGCTGCAGTGGACTCTGTACGTTCTGTCCGCGGCGTTCACGATCGCCGGCATCTACGTGCTGGTCGCGTTCCAGCCGGGACAGCTTTCGCGGTAGCGCCGCGTTCCGTTCGGAAACGCGGGCGAGGAGAGAGATCCCGATGATTGAACACGAGTACGATGCCTTGATCGTCGGCGCCGGCGGCGCGGGGCTGTTCGCGGCGCTGGAGGCGAGCAAGGCGAAGGACCTCAAGGTCGCGGTGTTGTCGAAGCTGTACCCGGTTCGTTCCCACACGGGTGCGGCCCAGGGCGGCATCAGCGCCGCGCTCGGTAACGTCGAGGAAGATCACTGGGAATGGCACATGTTCGACACCGTAAAGGGCGGCGACTACCTCGTCGACCAGGACGCGGCCGAGATCCTCGCGCGCGAGGCGATCGAGACGATCTACGACCTCGAGCACTATGGGCTGCCGTTCGACCGCACGCCCGACGGCCGGATCTCGCAGCGACGATTCGGCGGGCACACACACAACTACGGCAAGGGCCCCGTCCGCCGAGCTTGCCACGCCGCCGACCGCACCGGGCACATGATCCTCCAAACGCTGTATCAGCAGTGCCTGAAGAACGACGTGCACTTTTTCAACGAGTTTCAGGTCGTCGACTTGTTGATCGCCGACGGCGCTTGCTACGGCGTCGTGGCCTGGGAGATCTTGACCGGCGAGCTGCACTTGTTCCGCAGCAAGGCGACGATGTTCGCGACCGGCGGCTGGGGCAAGATCTGGAAAGTCTCGTCGAACGCGCACACGTTGACCGGTGACGGCGCGGCCGTCTGCTGGCGGCGCGGCATCCCGATGGAGGACATGGAGTTCTATCAATTCCATCCCACCGGGATCTATCGCCTCGGCATCCTCTTGTCGGAGGCGGCCCGCGGCGAAGGCGCGATCCTGCGCAATCACTCCGGCGAGCGCTTCATGGAGCGGTACTCGCCGACCTTGATGGATCTGGCGCCGCGGGACATCATCTCGCGGGCGATCATAACGGAGATCCGCGAGGGTCGCGGCGTCGACGGCAAGGACTACGTCCACCTCGACTTCCGGGCGCTGCCGCGCGAGGTCCTGGAGGAGAAGCTGCCGGAGATTACGTCCTTCGCTCGCACCTATTTGGGCGTCGACCCGGCGAAGGACCTGACCCCGATCCAGCCGACCGCGCACTACGCGATGGGCGGCATCCCGACCGACATCGCCGGTCGCGTAATTTGGGACGAACAAAACACGCCGGTCAAGGGCTTTTATTCGGCGGGCGAGTGCGCCTGTGTTTCGGTGCACGGCGCGAACCGCCTCGGCACGAACTCGTTGGTCGACATCCTCGTGTTCGGACGCCGGGCCGGCCGCGACATGGTGCGCTTCGTGCGTGAGGAAGCAGCCAAGGGCAAGATCACGGCGAGCCCGGATCGCACCGCCGCGGAGACGTTCCAGAAGCTTCTGGCGGCCAACGGCAAGGAGCGCGTCGCCCGGATCCGAGAGGACCTACAGGTCGCGATGATGGACGACTGCGGAATCTTCCGCAGCGACGAGGGGCTGCGCCGCGTGTTGGGCGTGATCGGAGAGCTGTATCAGCGCTTCGAGAAGATCGGCATCGAGGACCGCGGCCGCACGTTCAATCAAGACGTGCTCGAATCCTGGGAGCTCGGCTGCATGCTCGACTGCGCCGACGCGACAGTGCGATCGGCGTTGAATCGCCAGGAGAGCCGCGGTGGCCACACCCGTGAGGACTTTCCGAACCGCGACGACGCGACCTGGATGAAGCACACGCTCCTCTTCCGGAACGGCGCCGACTACAAGTTCACGTACAAGCCGGTTACGATCACGAAGTTCCAGCCGCAGGAGCGCAAGTACTAGCCGCCGCGGCCGCTGCGCCGGCCGCCACGCGACAAGGAGCGAGCATGCCGACCGCCAAGATCCGCGTCAAGCGATTCAATCCGGAGAAGGATCGGAAGCCCTACTGGGCCGACTACGAAGTCCCCTACGAGCCATTCGACCGCGTGCTCGACGCGTTGCACTACATCAAGTGGAACGTCGACGGCACGCTGGCCGTGCGGCGGTCCTGCGCCCACGGCATCTGCGGATCGGACGCGCTGTTGATCAATGGCGTCAACCGGCTCGCCTGCAAGATCCTCGTCAAGGACATCGGAACGACGATCTCCGTCGAACCGCTGCGCGGGCTGCCGGTGATCAAGGATCTCGTCGTCAACATGGAACCGTTCTTCGACAAGTACAAGCAGGTCAAGCCTTGGCTGATCAACGATGATCCGACGCCGGAAAAGGAGCGCCCGCAGAGCCCGGAGCAGCGCGAGCTGTTCGACGACGGCACGAAGTGCATCCTGTGCGCGGCATGCACGACCTCCTGCCCCGTCTACTGGACGACGGGCGAGTACATCGGTCCGGCCGCGATCGTCAACGCGCACCGTTTCATCTTCGACAGCCGCGATCAAGGTGGACAAGAGCGTCTGGCGATCCTCGCCGAGAAGAGTGGCGCCTTCCGCTGCCGCACCGTCTTCAACTGCACGGACGCCTGCCCGCAGGGGATCGAGGTCACGAAGCGTGTCCAGGAAGTGAAGCGGGCGATCACCGTCGGCGGTATCTAGAACACGGCTCCTGGTCGAAAACAAAACCGCGGCCCCGAACGGGGCCGCGGTTTTGTTTTCCGGCGCACGCTGCGCGGCACGGCACCGCCGGCGGCGCCCCCCTCGCTAAGCTTCGCGCGGTCGCGCCCGATCGTCGTGGCCGATGACCCTCCGCGCCCGAAAGAACTGGATGCCGCCGACGAGAAAGAGCAGCGCGCCGTTGAGCGCGATCGACGCCGGAACGCCGTAGCGGTCCGCGAGCGCGCCGGCAATGACGCTGCCGATCGGCCCGGTGCCCATCGTCGCCATCGTGTGCAGGCTCATGACGCGGCCTCGATACGCGTCCTCGAGTTGGGACTGGATGAAGCCGTTCGTCGACGACATCGTGGCCACGAGGAAGAAGCCGGTCACGGCGATGCCGAGCATCGCCATCGGCAGCGACCGCGGCAGCGACGACGCGACGAGCACGCACGCCGAGATGGCGACTAAGACGAACGTCAGCAGTCCGGGGCGTCGCACGCGTTGGAGGCTCGCGACCGTCAAGGCGCCGATCGTCGAGCCGGCGCCGTAGGCGCCGTAGAGCAGCCCATTCTCGGCGGCGCCGAGACCGAGGACCTTGACGGTGAAGGCCGGCATCAAGACGCCCCAGGGGAACGCGAAGACCCCGAAGATCGCGACCAGCTCCAGCAACGGGCGAACCACCGCATGCGACCGGACGTACCCAATCCCGCTGCTGATCTGGGTCAACATCGGAACGATCTCGCGATCGCGGGACGCGTCCAAGCGGAGCCTCGCCAGCGGCACGAGCATGGCGAGAAACGAGAATCCGTTGGCGAGGAAGCACCAGGCCGGTCCGATCGACCGGTAGATGAAGCCGGCGAACGCCGGGCCGATCATGCGCGAGCCGTTGAACGCCGCCGCGTTCAACGCGATCGCGTTGCGGATGTGCCGCTTGTCGATGAGCTGCGGCAGCATCGCCTGCCGCGACGGGCTGTCGAACGCGAACGCCAGCCCGTTCGTGAACGCGATCGCGTAGATCTGCCAGACGCGGATCAGGCCGGAGAACGCAAGCGTCGCCAGCAGGAGCGCGTTGATCATGAACACGGCTTGCATCGCGATCACTATCCGGCGCGGCTCGGCGCGATCGGCGATCGCGCCGCCGACGATCGAGAACAGCAGCGTTGGCAGGGTCGTGAAGCAGAGCACCAAGCTCGTCTGCAGGGCCGATCCCGTCAACTGGAAGACCAGGAAGGACAAGGCGGTGCTCTGCATCCACGCCCCCGTCTGCGAGACGATCATGCCCGTCCAGACGGTGCGGAACTTGGGATTGTCGAGGGCCTGGAACGTTCTCAAATCGAGTGCGACCTCGCCGATCCGAAGGAGCGCTCGCCGATCAGGTCGCGTCGCCGGGTTCCCACGTCGGGTCGGGAACGCCGGCCTCCTGGTTCACCCATCGCGCGAGCACGAACAGGTAATCCGACAGGCGGTTCAAGAATCGGAGGATCTCTTCGTTGACCGGCGCCGTCCGCGCCAGCGCCGTGACGCGTCGTTCCGCGCGGCGGCAAACGCAACGCGCGACGTGCAGGCGGGCCGCCGCCTCCGACCCGCCCGGCAGGATGAACGTACGGAGCGGCAGCAGCTTGCCGTCGAGGTCGTCGATCCAGGTCTCCAGGCGCTGAACCGCCGCTGCCGTGGTCTTCGGAACGTGCGCCGTCAGTTTGGGATCGCTCGCCGCCGGTGTCGCCAGCTGGGCGCCAAGGTCGAACAGACGATGCTGGACCCACATGACCATTGCCCGCGCGCCGCCGTCGCCGATCGCGACAGCTGCGGCGCCGAGAACGCTGTTCAACTCGTCGACGCTGCCGTAGGCCTCCACGCGGAGATCGTCCTTGGCGACGCGCTGCCCGCCGAACAACGCGGTTTCGCCGCGATCGCCGGTCTTCGTGTAGATCTTCATCGGGCCCCGCCCCTCACGGCAAGTCAGTGGCGCCGAGCAGATGCCGGCCGAACCACCGCGAGATCCAGCGCAGGCTGTCGAGCCGGTGCTCGGGCTGACCGCTGCGCGACAGGTCGTGATTCTCGTTGGGGAACCGCACAAACACCGTCTCGACGCCGAGCTTCTTGAGCGCCGCGAAGAGCTGCTCCGCCTGCTCGATCGGGCATCGATAATCGTTCTCGCTGTGGATGATCAATAACGGCGTCTTCATGTTGCGCACGTAAAACAACGGCGACCGATCGACGTAGAACGCCGGCGCGTCCCAGGGATCGCCCGGATACTCGTAGAGTCCCTTCGTGAATGCCAGGTCGGACGTGCCCCACTGACTGAGGTTGTTGGAGATCGATCGCATCGTCGCGGCGGCGCGGAATCGATCGGTGCGCCCGATGATCCAGTTCGTCATGTAACCGCCGTACGAGCCGCCGGCGACGCCGGCGCGCGTGCCGTCGAGCCAGGGCCACCGCGCCAGCGCCTGATCGAACGCGCGCATGAGATCCTCGTAGTCCTTGCCGCCCCAGTCGTTCTTCGTCGCGGCGCAGAACGCTTGCCCATAGTTCTGGCTGCCGCGGGGGTTCACGTACAACACGGCGATGCCTTCCGCCGCCAGCATCTGAAACTCGTGGAAGAACGCCCAGCCGTACGCCCCATGCGGACCGCCGTGGATCTGGAGCACGATCGGCACCTTCGCGTCCGCAGCCGCGTCGCGGGGCTTGAGGATCCAGCCCTCGACCGGCCAGCCGTCCGCCCCTTCGAACCAGGCGTGCTCGGGCGCGATCGGCTCGATCTCGTCGAGCAGCGCGGCGTTGATCGAAGTCCGTGCCGTCTCGGTGGCCAGCGCCGCTCCCGACAGGTCCAGGAAAACGACGTCGCCTGGGAGCACGGGCGTGGAGATCGGGCCTGCCGCCGATCGCCGGTCGGCCGAGAACGAGATGCCATAGAGATCACGAGCGCCGGCGGTCCGAGGGCGAACGGATCCATCGGCACGGGCTTCGAACAACTGCGTCGATCCGCCGTCGCCGCCCAAGAACCAGATCACGCGACCGTCCGGCGACCACACCGGCGCGCCGGCGGCCGGGTGCGACTTCATGTCGTCGAGCACGTGGTGACCGGTGGGGCGATCCCAATCGCTCGTCCACGATCGCGTACCCGATCCGTCCGCGGCCGCGACCCAAAGGCCAGGGTTCGTGGCGCCCATGTGTTGGTTGTCGTGCCCGAAGTAGGCGATCTGCCGTCCGTCGGGCGCCCACGCCGGATCGGCGGACGGTCCCAGGGACGTCGAGATCCGGCGGGCGCCGCCGCCGGCGGCGGCGATGACCCAGACGTCCGTTACGTTCGTGAAGTCGGCGTCGGGCGATGGATTCGCGACGTAGGCGAGCGCTTGGCCGTCCGGTGACCACGCCGGCTGCACGTGGTCGAAGTCGCCAGCCGTCACCTGCACGGGCGCGCCGCCGTTCGCGTCGACGACGAACACGTGCCGCCATTTGCCGTCCCAATACCCTTCGCCTTCCGCCTTGTACCGCATGCGCGTGATGACCTTGACGCGGTTCGCGCGCTTGCGCTTCGCTTTCTCCTTGTCCGGTTCATCATCGAGCGGATCCGCTCCGACCTTGCCGACGAACGCGAGACGGTCGCCGCGCGGGGACCAAGCGACCCCCGCGACGCCGCCGCGTCGGGAGACGAGCGCGCGCGCCTCGCCGCCGTCGACTTCGATCGACCAGAGCTGCTTCTCGTCGCCCCCGCGCGTGGACAGGAACGCCAATCGTCGCCCGTCCGGCGACCAGACGGGCGCGCTGTCGCGATGGTTTCCACGCGTCAGTTGGCGCGGCTCGCCGGCGTCAGCCGGCACGAGCCAGAGGTGGGATCGATAGACTTGTTCGTCCTTTTCGGCGTCGTGTTCGACCCAGGTTTGGACGAAGCAGATCGTGCGCCCGTCCGGGCTGAGGGCGACGTCGCTGAGAAATCGCAGGCGGACCAGGTCGTCGATCGAGACCGGTCGCCGTGCCATCGTCTATTGGCCCTCGACGCCGCGTCCCGGCATTTCCAGGTTCAGGATCGGAATGTAGCCCTCGCGCATCAACAGCTGCGTGCCTTCGCGGGCCGACCGGATCATGTCGCGGGCCTGCGCGACCAGCTG
>VGFF01000073.1 GCA_016868955.1 Armatimonadota bacterium | reverse complement strand
GCCGAATTACCTGACGCTCGTCATCGTCCAAGCGTCGTTCATCTTCGCCGAATCGGTGCTGGCGGAGGCGGCGCTCAGCTTTCTCGGCGTCGGGCTTCCCCCGTACGTCCCGTCGTGGCGCACCATCCGGTCCGGGGGACGCGCGTTCATGGAGCGGGCGCCGTGGATCACGCTGTTCCCCGGCGCGGCGATGATCGTGACGGTCTTCGGGTTGAATCTGCTCGGCGATGGACTCCGCGATCTCACGGATCCGCGTCTTCGCCGCGCCTCGAACCGCCGGTAACATCGGCCAGCGGCCGCTCGACAACGTGATAAACAGACCGTTGTCACTTTGCGGTCGATGTCCTACCATTAGTCCGCGTTTGACCATTAAGTGTCTCGCCGATTGTGGTTCGTATTCGGTCCGTTAGGACTGATCCCAAGGGGGTTCCATGAAGCCTTTTCGCCTCCCGGTCATGATCGCCCTCGTGTCCGTTCTAGTCGCTCCCCTCATCGTTCCGGGCGGCGCGCCGGCGGCGCCAGCCGCGGATTCGGTCGTGGTCCTGCAGGGGGTCGACGCCGTCACGGTTGACCCGCACATGTCCAGCTCGCTGCCGGAAGCGAACATGATGCTGCACGTCTTCGAGGCGCTGACGATGTACGACGACAACATGCGCCTCGTGCCGGGCAACATCGTCGAGAGCTACCGCAATCTCGCCAACGACCGCACCGTCTGGGAGTTCAAGCTCAAGCCGAACATCCGGTTCTCGAACGGCGAGGCGCTGGACGCGGCCGCCGTCAAGGCCGCGTTCGACCGCGGGATGAACCCGCAGATCGGCCGCGGCAACACGTCCTACCTCAACAACAACCTAAGCATCCGCGAGGCGCGCGCGGTCGACGCGCTCACGTTCCAGCTGATCACGCGCGTGCCGTCGCCGGTCGTGCCGAACTTCCTCGCCGAGTACAACATCGGCGCGCCGAAGTACTACGCCGAGACGCCGCTGCCGCAGGTGGCGGTGCGGCCGATCGGATCCGGCCCTTACCGGATGACGGAGTGGCGCAAGGACGAGCAGATGGTGATGGAGCCGAACCCCACATACACGGGCCCGCGGCCGAGCATCCGCCGCATCGTCTGGCGGCCCGTGCCCGACGGGTTCAGCCGTATCAACGAGCTGCTGCGCGGCAGCGCCGACGTTACCGTCAACGTGCCGCCGGATTTGGTGCCGACGATCAACCGCGTGCAGAAGGCGTTCGGACTGCAGGGCGGCCGCCGCATCTTCATCGGCATCACGCAATACGGCCACCCGGCGCTGCGCGACCGCCGCGTCCGCCAGGCGCTGAACCATGCCGTCGACGTCGACGCCATCATCACCAGCGTGCTGCTGAAGAACGGCGCGCGCACCGGGTCGAACGTCAACCCGCCGTGGCAGAATCCCAACGTCAAGCCGTACGCTTTCGACCAGCGCCGCGCCGGCCAGTTGCTCGACGAGGCCGGCTGGCGCATGGGTCCGAACAACATCCGCGTCAACGCGCAAGGACAGCCGCTGCGCATCACGCTGCAGGGACCGCGCGGTCGTTACCTGAAGGACGCGGAGGTCACGCAGGCGATCGGCCAGTACCTGCGGCAGGTCGGCATCGACCTCAACCTGCAGATCATCGATTGGGCGCAGTACGTCCCGCCGATTTTGCAGAAGCGCGCCGGAGACCTGTACTTGATCGGTTCGGGCTCGAACTTCGAGGGCCAGGCCGACATCTCGGATCTGCAGATGAACAGCTCATCGAACTACGGCAACTGGCGTAACGATCAATTCGAATCCGAGTGGAACCGCCTGATCGGCGAGTTCGATGCGGCGAAGCGGCGCGAAATCCTGTATCGCATGCAGGACATCGTCAAGGAAGACGCGCCGTATATCTTCCTGTACTTCCAGGTCGACATCTACGGCGTCAGCCAGCGCCTGAACTGGAAGCCGCTCCCGAACGAACGGATCCGGCTGACGCAGGCGACGCTCGGGCAGTAGCGGCGCGCGCGGACTAGGGCATTCGGTGGTTGGGCGGGCGCACGGTCTCGCTCAACCACCCCTGACGCCAGTGCCCATGGATCGACGTTGACCCAATATCTCCTCCGGCGCCTGATCCAGGCGGTGATCGTCGTCCTCGGCGTCACCGCGCTCGCCTTCGGCGTGCTCTTCCTCACCGGCGACCCCGTCTATTTGCTCGTCGATCCGCGCGGCGCCACGCAAGAGCAGATCCAGCAGCTGCGCGTGCGCTTCGGGTTCGATCAACCCGTCCCGGTCCAATACGTGCGTTACATCGGAAATGCGCTGCGCGGCGACTTCGGCCTGTCGCTGCACCACGGCGTCCCGAACTGGGATCTGATCGTTCAGCGCTTGCCGGCGACACTGGAGCTCGCGTTCGCCGGCTTCGTGATCGCGCTGGCGGTCGCGATTCCGGCCGGGATCGTCGCGGCGACGCGGCGCAACACGTGGGCCGATTACGCGAGCATGAACGCGGCGCTGCTCGGACAGTCGATGCCGGTGTTCTGGCTCGGCATCCTGCTCATCCTCGTGTTCAGCGTTTCGTTGGGCTGGCTGCCCGTCTCGGGTCGCGGCGGCATCGAGCACCTTATCTTGCCGGCGATCACCGTCGGCGCGTTCACCGCGGCCCGCACTGCGCGCATGGTCCGCAGCACGCTGCTCGAGGTGCTCGGTCAGGACTACGTGCGCACGGCGCGCGCCAAGGGCGCCGGCGAGCGGCGCGTCGTGCTGCGTCACGGGTTGCGAAACGCGTTGATTCCCGTCGTGACGTTGCTCGGCATTGACTTCGGCTACTTGCTCGGCGGCGCCGTGATCACCGAGACGATCTTCGCTTGGCCGGGCGCCGGGCGCCTCGCCGTGCAAGCGATCACGAACAAGGACATCCCGCTCGTGCAGTCGATCGTCATCCTCATGGCGCTGCTGTTCGTCGTGATCAATCTGCTCGTCGACGTGTTGTACACGTTGCTCGATCCGCGGGTGCGCCTGGCGTGAGCGCCGTCGCGGCGGTGGCATCTACCGCACCGCCGACCTCCGCGGGGCGCACCGCGCTGCGCCGCATCGCGCGGTCGCCGCGCGCGCTCGTCGGCCTGGGGGTGCTGACCGTCGTGCTCGTGATGGCCGTGTTCGCGCCGTGGCTGGCGCCGCATGACCCGCGAAACGGCGACCTGCTGGTGACGCGCAAGCCTCCGGCGTGGTCGGCCGGTGGCGTGGCGACGTATCCGCTCGGCACCGACTCGCTCGGCCGGGACATCCTCAGCCGCATCATCTACGGCGCGCGGGTCTCGATCGTCGTCGGCGTCGTCGCGGTGCTGATCGCGGGCGCGGTCGGCGTCACGCTTGGCCTGTTGTCGGGATACTTCGGCGGCATCGTCGACGACGTCATCATGCGGATCGCCGAGATCCAGATGGCGTTTCCATTCATCCTACTCGCGTTGCTCATCATGGCCGTGTTGGGTCAGGGGTTGTTCAACCTGATCCTCGTGCTCGGCGTCTCGGGTTGGGTGCCGTACGGCCGCGTCGTCCGCGGTCAGGTCATGCAGCTGCGCGAGAAGGAGTTCGTCGAGGCGGCGCGCGCGATCGGCTCGAGCACCGGGCGCATCCTCTGGCGTCACGTGCTGCCGAATACGCTGGCGCCGATCATCGTCATCGCGACGTTCATGGTCGCGGGCACGATCGTATCGGAAGCGGCGCTGACATACCTCGGGCTCGGCGTCGAGGCGTCGACGCCGACCTGGGGCACGATGCTCGCGGAGGGGCGCGAGTACGTGCAAGTCGCGTGGTGGCTGGCGATGTTCCCTGGGCTCGCGATCATGCTTACCGTTCTCGGCGTGAACATCGTCGGAGACTGGCTGCGCGACGTCTTCGATCCGCGGCTCCGCGTGTGACGCGGCGGTACGCGATCCGGCTCGTCGAGGCGCCGGACCCGACGAACGGCACGATCGCGGCCGATCCGGCCGCGATCTTCCCAGACCATGACCTGATCGGTTTTTCGGACATCGCCGTGGCATGGCGATTCGCGGTGGCAGTCATCCTCCGGGACACGAAGGCCGGTTTTGTCGCGGTGCCTGGCGACCTCGGCGCCGCCGCTCACGCCGCGATCGCCGCGGCCGGTGCACGCACCGTAGCCGCCGACCTGGAACCGGATACGGCGCGCGTCGTCTGGGCCGACGTCCCGCTGGAGATGAGTATCGTCGAGCACCGCCTGGGCGTGGTACGGACCCCGCCGCGCCTCGCGGAAGGCGCGCATCGACCCGCGATCGTCCACGATCTCACCGACGTCGTCGGCGCGCACGCCGGCGTCTTCGCCAGAGAAGACGTAGGCCTGCTGCGGCTCGGACAACCGCCGTTCTGGCGATCGTACGGCGCGGTCGTCCTCGTGCCGCGAGACAGCGCCGCGCCGGCAGCGAAGGTCACGGCCACGGTTCGCGGCATCGATCCGACACCGTCCGAGGACTGGGACGCCGACCGCCGCCGCCGATTCCGCGAGGACCTCGGCGACGCGCTCGATTGGATCGAAGCCTGCCGCGCCGCCGCTGACGTGTACCGGAGCGCGTTCCGCCCGCTGAACGCGTTGATCCGTTGCCTGCCGGAGGTGTCGATCGAGCCGCATCCGTCCTTCACCTCGTTCCACGTGCTCGTCGCCGATCCGGACGGCCTTCGAGACAGACTGCGCGACTGGGACGTCGAAACGGAACGGCCGGCGCCGGGGCCGCTCGCGCGCCCGACGGCCGGGCTTCCCAGTACGAGCGGCTTGTACCGCCGCGCGCTACGTCTCCCGAACCACGCCAATCTCGGCATGGGCGAGCTGCTGTACGTCGCCGACGCCATCCGTGGCTATCTGGAGGGACGCCCCGGACCGCGTTGAATCCCAACAAGGCGAGCGGCCGCGGAGCCGCCGTGGATCTTTCGGCGCACGAACAGGGAGGCCGGCCGATGCAAGACGTCTATCAGTGGATCGACGACCATCGCGACGCGATCCTCGCTGAGTTCTTCGAGATGCTGCGCATCCCGTCGATTTCCGCGCTCCGCCAGAACCTGCTCGAGTGCGCGGCCCTGGTCGAGCGGCAGACGCGGGCCTCCGGCGTGCCGGCGGAGACGCTGCCGGTACGCGGCGGGCCGCCGCTGGTGTATGGCCACCTCGCGCAGGGACGACCGCGCACCCTGCTGTGCTACGCGCACTACGACGTGCAGCCTGTCGATCCGGTGTCGGCGTGGACGTCGCCGCCATTCGAGCCGAGGATCCGCGACGGCGTCATCTACGCGCGGGGCGCGACCGACAACAAGGCCGGCATCCTCGCGTTCAACAGGGCGGCGCAAGCGTTCCTGGCCACGCGCGGCGGCACGCCCGTGAACCTCACAATGGTCTATGAAGGCGAGGAAGAAATCGGCAGCCCGCACTTCCTCGGCTGGGTCGAGGAGAACAAGAACCGACTGCAGTGCGACGGCTCGTTGTGCCTCGACGGTCCCGTAGACCAATCCAACAAGCGGCCGCCGGTCGCGCTTGGCTGCAAGGCAATTCTCTACGTCGAGCTGGCGTTGAAGTCCAACGAGAAGGACGTCTGGTCCGGCTATGCGGGCTGGGTTCCGAGCCCGGCCTGGCGGATGATCAAGCTCCTCGACACGCTCGTCGACTACGAAACCGGCCAGGTCCTCATTGACAGCTGGTACGACGATTGGGCCCCGTGGACCGACGACGACGAGGCGCTGCTGGACGCGATGGCGGCGACGTTCGATGAGAAGGAAGCGCAGCGCGAGCTCGGTGTCACGCGCTGGGCGTGGGGGCTGCAGGGCAAAGAAGCGTTGAAGCGCCGCTACTACGGACCGACGTGCAACATCTGCGGATTCACGGCCGGATACGGCGGTGAGGGCAGCAAGACGATCATCCCCGCCGAGGTGCGCGTGAAGCTCGACTTCCGGTGCCCGCCGTACCTGGAGCCGGCCGTGCAGCTCGAGAAGCTGCGCGCGCACCTGCGCAAACACGGTTTCGACGACGTCGAGTTGATCCTGCACACGGCGCGCGCGAACCCGTACAAGATCTCGCCGCGCGAGAAAATCGCGCAAGCCGTCATTCGCGCCGCCGACCGGGTCTTCGGCGGTATGCCGACCGTGTATGGCGTTTCGATCCAAGGGCTCATCCGCGTGCACGTGCCGCATCCGGCGGTGATGTCCGGATTCGCCGATCCGGATTGCCGGCTGCACGCGCCGAACGAGAACATGCCGGTCGAGCGGTTGTTCGAAGGCATCAAGTACGCGGCGACGGTGATGCAGGAGTTCGCGGACGCGTGAGTCAGGTGGCAGGGGATGACTTCGGTCTCCTCGAGAGGCTCCGGCCGCCTCCACACTGTTCGTCAGAGGAGGGCGGCCTCCAGTCCCTCGGATCTCGAAGGCACTCCCTACTTCACGAATTACGTCGCGGTCGCGATGGCTGAGAACATGAATCGACATGCTCATGAATTGCCGCCTCTTGTCGAACGCGCGGAGGCGGAAGCGTACGCGGAAATGTTCGCGGCCGCGCCGGCGGCGAATACGTGCGCAACATGCACGACGCCCGCGCTTGCGCCGATAGCACGGTCAAGTGGGTCGAGGTTTGCTACTGCGCGACGCCGCTCGCGGAGGAGCGCCCCTACTGGTAGCGCTACTCTCATCTCGAGACGGTGAAGGACGCGCACGCGCGCAGCCGCTGCAAGGACGAGAACGGAACCGAGCCGTGGTCGTGCGGGAGCTGCGATTGCACGGATCGGCTGGAGCGGTTCCTGGCGAAACGCGGGACGCGCTTCCTCGATACGCTTCCGGCGAACCTTCGATGACGACCGAGGGGAGGGGCGTGCACGTGGCCGCTACACCGCGAACATGGGACGCCCAGGGGACGCCGTCATGACGGCGCGCCTGCGAGCCGTGAATGCAGGCCGCGCGCGCGTCGTCGCGTGGCAAGGGAAACGCGTCGAGACCTCGATCTATAAATCCACGATGCCGGGCCCGGTCGCCGTCCGCACGTTGGGCCTCGACGGCGACGAGCAATCGGATCGCGTCGCGCACGGGGGCGTGCAGAAGGCGGTCTACGGGTATCCGAGCGAGCACTACGATTGGTGGCGCGCCGCGCTGAACCGCGACGAGCTGCCCTGGGGCGCGTTCGGCGAGAACCTTTCGACCGCCGGACTCCTCGAGACCGACCTGCGCATCGGCGACCGGCTGCGGATCGGTACGGTCGAACTGATCGTCACGCAGCCGCGCACGCCGTGCTACAAGTTGGGCATTCGCCTCGGCGACGACGACCTGCCCGCGCGGTTCCGCGCCAGCGGTCTCTGCGGATTCTACTTCGCGGTTGCCCAAGAGGGAATCATTGCCGCCGGCGACGCGATCGAGATCGTCGCGCGCGATCCGCTCGAGGTCACCGTCGCGGATGTCATGGCCGTATTCGTCGATCCACTCGCGGATTCGGAACGCGAGCGCCGCGTCGTCGAGCATCCGCGCCTGGCGACGCGCTTGCGCGATCGGCTGTGGGAGCGGCTCGCGAGTCGCACGGAGCGGACGTGACCGCTATGCACGTCGTCTTCGGGGCCGGTCAAGTCGGCGGACAGCTGGCGGCGCGACTGACGGCGGCAGGCCACGCCGTCCGTGTCGTCAAGCGCCCGGGCGGCGGCGTGCCGGAAGGCGCTGAGATGGTCCTCGGCGACGCCGCCGACCCTTCGTTCTGCGCCCGCGCCGCGGCAGGGGCGTATACCGTCTACCACTGCATGAATCCCGCGTACTCGGCGGCCTTGTGGGAGAAACGCGTCCCACTCTACATAAACAATCTGATCGCGGCGCGCGCGTCGGACTTCTACGGGCCCGTTGGGGGGGCACGCACTTCGCGGATCGGTTGTGGAAACCAACGTTCGCCGGCAAGACGGCGCAGTTGGTCTTGAATCTCGACATGCCTCATACGTACCACCACATTCCGGACGTCCCCGCCGGGCTAGCGACGCTGGGTACGGCCGCTGATGAGGTCTTCGGGCGCGTCTGGATGCTGCCCTGCGCGCCGGCCGATCCGGCACGCGCCCTGGTGGCGCGGTTCGCGAGCGCGCTGGGCCGGGAGATCCGCGTGACCGGCGTGCCGCCGTACAGTTACACGATCGTCGCGAGCCCCGGTTCCAGCCACCGCGACCCGGCGAACCGCACGGCTTCGTAGCCGAACCAGCGCTGCACGGGATCCGCAAAGTACAGGATGGAGATCGTCAGCGCAAGGCTCAACCAGAAGCGACGCCGGAACATCTCCGGGCTGTGGCCGGCGTGTCGATCGTGGGTATCGGCCTCCCCATGCGCGGCGTCATGCGCCACGACGGCGGGGACCACGCCGCCGTTGTGGCTCGCGTCGTGTGCGTGACCGATCGAATGCACGGGGCGCCTCCGCGATGTCGTTGGAGAACTCGAAACCAGGGATGGTAGCTGGTGATGGTATACCCACAATTGGAATCATCGTTGGAGCGAGACGTACGTGGCTATGACCTTGGAGCGCGACAGACTCCCCGCCATCACGCTCCGTTCCCGCGCTTTCGCGCGTCTTCAGCGATCCCCGACCGCGCCAACAACCGGTCGATCGCCGCGGTGATCTCCCGTTCGTCGATGACGGAACGAATCTCCCGCCACTGTCCCGCGAGGTGAGGCCTCGTCTTCGCCACGCCGTCGATGCGCGCCGCTAGGGGCGCGGTTGGAAACACGCGCAGACGACCGAGCGCGCCGGCGGCGGCGAATTGGCCCTGCGTGCGGACGCACGTTTCGCAGACCCCGCAATTGAGCGCGGCCGCGCGATGTTCCCAGCACACTCGCAGTCGTTCGTGCACGAGCGGCCAATCGGCGATGGCCCGCACCTTGTCCAACCGCGTCGATGCCGAGCCGTCGTTGACGATCGCCACGGCGCCGGAGCTCCACAGCGGATCGAGCTCGGGCGTCGATCCGTAGGGAGGTGGAACGTCCGAGCTCGCCACGTAGACGCGTCCGACGGCGAGCGCCATCGTGTGGGCGACCGACGCCAGGGCGGCGACTTGGGTCGTTTCCCACGGCAGTCGGTTGAACCAGCGCCCGTTTCGCAGATTCGTTCGCGGGAAGGCCGTGTCGAGCGAAAGCGCGGCGGCAACTTGGCGCACGCCGGCGGCCACGGCCTGCCACCGCGCGACGTCAGCGAGCGGAACTTCGAAGCCGTGCACGAAGATCAACGTCTCGATCTCCGACTGCCGACGGCGCAACGTATAGAACGAGTCGACGTCGCCGGTGAAGAAAATCGCCGGCTTGCCTTCCGGCGACCGCGCCGCGATCGCCGACGGCGTAATCGTTCCGCCCGGCATCTGCCAGTATTGGGCCGCGACCTCCCGCACGCGCGCGAGGTTCTCGTCGAGCTCGCCGTCGAGGTCGGCGTCGATCGTCAGAGACGCCCGGGAGGCGAAGACGGGCAGGGCCAGCTGCACCGCGATGGCGTCCGCCTTCGCGACGAGCGGGCGGTCGGCCTCCATGAAGATGTCGTCGCCGCCGAGGTGCGCCGTGACGCGCCAGACGCCGGCGCCGCGCTCGAAGCTCGGCGCCGGTGCGTGCCAGCGAGGGGGGCGGCGAGGCCATCTCATCGATCAGAAGTGGATTCGGCTGGCGCCCTGCTGGTCCTCTGACGTCGTACGCCAGGAGGGCCGGAGGTGAAAAACAAGAAGAAAACGGTCGGCAAGGGATGTACGAGGCGCAAGAGGGCCCCACTTCGGCCGAGGAGGAAGACGTTGCCCATGACACCGTCCTACGCCGCGAGCTGCACGAGCTCCGGCAAGCTCGGCCGCGCGATCTGCACCGCGCGCGCGCATCACTTCGTCGCCGACGACGCCGGCGGCGAGGAGCTCGGCGCCGGCGAGTACTTCTTCGCGGGCATCGCCGCGTGCGCGGTGAACATGATCGAACGGATCGCGCGCGCGGAGGCGATCCCGCTCGACTGGATGGACGTTTCCGTGCAGACGTTTCGAGAGGCGGACAAGCCGTCCGGTGAGCTCTCGCTCTACGACGAGATTCGCGTCGACATCGAGATGTGGGGCGTGGGCGCGAAGCACGCGGAGGACCTCGTCGCGGTTTGGAAGCGCCGCTGACCCCTCTACGGATCGGTCGCCGTGGCGACCCCGAAGACGATCGTCAGCCACATCGCTCACGCGGAGCCCAAGCCGAGGACGTAGCCGACTCAGGAACGGATCAGACGTTGAAGCGGATCTCCAGGATCGTGTTCTCGGGGA
>VGFF01000072.1 GCA_016868955.1 Armatimonadota bacterium | reverse complement strand
TGCCGATGCAGGGTTCCGCGATGACGTACGTCATTCCGTGGTGCCTCCTTTTGGTTGAGCGCGTCGGATTGGAGCACTCGTTTCCGGCCGAACAGGTTCAAGAACCGTGCAAGTTCCTTACCTACGCTTCATCCCGTCCGGCGCGCCGGATCGCGCCGCCGAACGCCGAGGAACTCGATGAACGCGGCGAGCGCCTCGACCGTCTCCGGCGGAGCGTCAGCCAACTTCGCCAGCGCCGCGTCGACGCGCGCCCACTGCCCTGTCGGATCGACGCGTACCGGACGCAGGCGGCCTGCTTCGGTCGCTCGCGAGCTTCGCAGGTAGGCGACATCCTCTTGCGTCACCAGCGCGGCGACACGCTTCATGATCGAAGCGTGGACGCCCAGGCACGGCGCCAGCCTTTCGATGTACGCGGATCGCCGCAGATCCTGAAGTCCACGCTCGCCGCGGGACAGAACGCTCAGCGGAATCCCGGTCTCTTCGCTGATCTGCCGCAGGCTCTTCCCTTTGCCTCGGCCATGAACGTTCCTTCGCAGCGCGCGGACGTAGTTCCCGAACGCTTTGATGTCGTTGCGTCGCTCGTCGTCCGCCCGCTCAAATGTTGCCAATTTGGAACACCAGCGGTATCGTACGACGCCATACTGTACGGAACAAGCCTGCAATCTCCGCCCCCCCCCAAAGCGCTCACCCGGGTGGTCAAGAGAGGGCGCCCGAGTGGCCAGGGTGTGGGATTCGTTCCACCTTTGGAACATCTCCCGTACAGCTACAATGAGCCCATGCCCGGCGAATCTCTCCGCCCCGAAGTCGCCGAAGCCGTGCTGCATTGGTACGCCGCGGCGGGGCGGCCGCTTCCCTGGCGGACCAGTCTCGATCCCTACTCCGTATGGCTGTCCGAGATCATGCTGCAGCAAACAAGCGTCAAGGCCGTTCTGCCCTACTATCGGCGGTTCCGTGCCGCGTTTCCCGACGTCTCGGCGCTGGCGGCGGCGCCGCTCGACGACGTCCTGCGGGAGTGGGCGGGGTTGGGCTACTACGCGCGCGCGCGTAATCTGCAAGCCGCCGCGCAACGGATCGCGGCGAACGGCGGACGATTCCCGGCCGATCGCGCCGCGTGGCGCGCCCTGCCCGGGATCGGCGAGTACACCGCGGCCGCGCTCGCCAGCATCGTGAACGGAGAGGACGTCATCGCCCTGGACGGCAACCTGATGCGCGTCGGCGCGCGCATCACCGCCGATGACGGGGACATCGAGGCGCCGTCCACGCGGAATCGGATCGCCGGTGCCTTGCGGGCGATCCTGCCACACGGGCATGCCGGCGACTTCAACCAAGCGATGATGGATCTCGGCGCGACCGTTTGCCTGCCCCGGGCACCGCGATGCGACGTCTGCCCGATTCGCGACTTCTGCCGCGCTCTGGCAACCGGCGCGCCAGTCGCGTTTCCGGTGCGCTCCGCGAAACCAGCGCGTGCGCGGCGGGACTTCGTCGTCGCAGTCGTGCGCAACGATGCCGGTCGCGTGCTCGTCGCCCGCCAACCCGATCGCGGAATATGGGGAGGCCTTTGGGTGCTGCCGTTCGCCGAGGGACGCCGGTGGGCCGCCGCGCTGCCTGCCCTCGAGGAGATGGCGGCGACGCCGCTGGACCGCGGAAGCGCGAGAAGCCTCGCGCGCGTGGAGCATGGCTTCACGCACTTCATCGGTCGCTATACCGCTTATGCGGCGATGTCCGCGCGGGCGCCGCGGGGGCATCGCGTGCGCTGGGTGGATCCACGCGTGCCGGGCGTCGGCGTGCCAGTTCCGCACGCCAGGATCATGCGCGCCTTGCCGCGCTAGCGCCCGGCGTCCGCGGACGGCCGCTCAGGCCGCGTCGAGGACGGCGAAGAACCGCCGCATATCTTCTTCCGTGTTGCATCCGTGCGGCGACAGCCGCACGTGCTTCGTTCCCGCGCGGTCCCGACGGATGGACGTGACGACCTTCGCCTCCTGCAGCTTCGCCTGCAAAGCGTCGGCATCGCGCGGGACGAACGTGACGATACCCGCCAGCCGCTCGGGGTCCGGATGATTGAGCGTCGCATACCCGCGCGCGTTCAGCTCTCGGATCGCGAACGCCGTCAATGACAGAACGCGGCGTTCGATGGCCTCGACGCCGACGGCCCGCAGCATGTGCGCGGCCGCGCCGAGCGCGGCGATGCCGGTCGCGTTGATCGTTCCGTGCTGGAACCGTCGCGCCCCGGGCACGAAATCCATCGCGTAGTGAAGGTAGTGATCGCCGTGAACGAGCCCGCCGGCACCGGTCAGGATCGGCGTCATGGCATCCGCGACCTCGCGGCGCACATACAGGAATCCGGCGCCTCGCGCTGCCATCATCCACTTCTGACCGCCGACCACGAGCGCGTCGACACCGAGCGGCCGCACGTCGATCGGCAGCACGCCGACGGATTGAATGCCGTCAAGGACGAACCGTAAACCGTGCTCGCGGCAGAATGCGCCAATGGCCGCGAGGTCCGTGCGGTATCCGGTGAAGAACTGCACCGTGCTCGCCGTCACGACGCGTGTTCTCCGCGTCAGCACGGAGCGGAGCGTATCGACGTCGATGCCACCGCCGCAGTGGGGCACCACGCGCGGCACGATCCCCTTGCTCGCCAGGCTCATCCACGGATAGACGTTGGCGGGGTATTCCATATCGCAGAGGATGACCTCGTCGCCGCGCTCCAGAGGAAGCCCATGCGCGACGAGGCTGATGCCCGTGGCCGTGTTGTCGACGAAAGCGACATCCTCCGGCGCGGCGCCGATCAGCGCCGCCACCGAGGCGCGCGCCTGCTCGGTCGACTCCTGCAGCGCCTTCTGGTAGCGCGGGGACTCGACCATCATTTCGATGTAGTCCTTCATGGCGCGGCCGACGCGCGCGGGAACCGGGGAGGCAGCCGCATGATTCAAATACGAATAATCTCGAACGGCATCGAACTCCGCGCGCAGATCGTCCAAGGACATCGCTAGCGTGCTCTGGACTGTTTGCACCGACTCCCTCTGCCCGCTCCCGGGGCCGACTCCGGCCCGAAGCTGTGATGGGTTGAGTATTCCGTCGCACGCGCACGAAATCCTCCGGAGAGTTCGCGTGTGGCCTCACCCGGGCGGGATGACGAGATGTCGCCGACGACGATATCCACTGAGACGCTGACGTTCCTGTTCAAGAACATCTAGGGCAGCACGCGCCTTTGGGAGCGCGATCCCGAGGGGATGAAGGCCGCCCTGGGGCGCCACGACCGCGTCGTGCGTCAGGCGATCGAGTCCCACGGCGGAGGCGTCTTCAAGACGAGCGGCGACGCATTCGCCGCCGTCTTCCGGGTCCCCGTCGACGCCGCTCGCGCCGCGATCGACGCGCAGGATGCGCTCGCGCGCCCGACGTAGCCGGTCGGCGACGCGTTGCGCGTGCGCATGGCGCTGCACTGCGGCGGCGCCGAGTCGCGCGACGGTGACTACTTCGGACCGACGCTCAATCGCATCGCGCGTTTGCTGATGACCGTGCACGGCGGTCAGATCGTCCTCTCCCAGCGGTACCGAGAGTCGCTCGGCGACGCGCACGCCGATCAGATCGACGTCCGTGACCTCGGGTCCCATCGCCTGCGCGACTTGCCGAAACCGGAGAAGATCTGCCAGCTCCTACATCCCTCGCTGGCGGCCAGCTTCCCGCCGCTGCGCTCGCTCGACGCGTTGCCGAATAACTTGCCGCGGCAACTCACCTCCTTCATCGGCCGCGCGAAGGAGATGGGAAACGGAGAGTGGCTGCTCGCGTGCGCGCGCCTCGTGACGCTGACCGGCACGGCGGGAACCGGGAAATCCCGGCTCGCGATGGAGCTCGCCGCACACAATTTGCACGGTTTTCCCGACGGCGTGTGGGTGATCGACCTCGGCACGACCACACGCGCCGACGCGGTGCCGCAGGTCATCGCCGCGACCATCGGTGTGCGCGACGAAGCAGGTCGGGCGCTGCGCCAGACCCTCCTCGACTACCTCGCGACGCGGCGTGTGTTGCTCGTCTTCGAAAACTGCGACAGGATCGCGACAGACTACGTCGATCTTGCGCTCGCCATCCTGCAGCAGTGCCGCGAGGTCCAGCTGATCGCAACGAGTCGGGAGCCGCTGGCCGTACCCGGGGAGGCGATCCTTCGCGTGGAGCCGCTCCCGCTCGCCGACCCATTCGCGCCGCCGGCGAAGATCGCCGCCCGCGACGCGGTCCGATTGTTCGCCGACCGCGACGCCGCGGCCCAACCCGCCTTCTCGCTCACAGACCACAACGCGCGCGCGCTCGCGGCGGACCTCGCGCGCACCCGCCACGGCATCGTCTAACGGATGCACGCGATCCGCCGGCGCGGAGACACGAGCGGTGGCGCGCACGGGCGGCGGCGCTTTCCGCGGCGTCGTGGCAGGATTGCGAGACGACGAAGGGAACCGCCCGAAAGATGACGGAAGCGCAACCGCACGACCGCACGCTCGTCGATATGGCGGCGCCGCAACGCACGGCGCTCATCGTGATCGACTTCCAGAACGACTACTGTTCGCCGGACGGGGCGTACGGGCAGGTCGGCACCGACTTATCGATGATGCCGCCGGTGATCGACCGCGCCGCGACCGTGATCGACGCCGCGCGCGGCGCCGGAGCGCTCGTGATCTGGCTGCAGCAGACGACGCTGCGCGCCGGTCGCAGCGCCGCGCCGTCGTCGCTGCGATCGCGCAATCGCTACCTGGCGCGCGAGCGAACCTTAGACGGAACGTTCGGTCACGCGATCGTCTCCCAACTGCAGCCGCGCCCCGACGAACCGCTGATCCGCAAACTGCGGTCCAGCGGGTTCGTCGGCACGATGCTCGACCAAGTCCTCACCGCCAACGGGATCGAGGCTTGCGTGATGATCGGGGTCGCGACGGAGGGGTGCGTCGAAGCGACGGCGCGATCGGCGCGCGACCACGCCTACGACGTGGTCGTCCTGCGGGACTGCGTCGCGTCGACGCGCATGGACCTCCACGATTGCTCCCTGACGACGATGGCGTCGGAGGCCCGCTACGTGGACGCGAGCGACGCGCTGGCGGCGTGGCGGGCCCACGCCGCGGCGGCCGCGCCGGCGCGGGATCGGACGCTCAACGGTATCCTCGACCCGCCGAGGACCGCGGTCCTACTCGTCGAATCCGACGACGGGAGACCGGACCCGCCGGCGGCAACGGCCGTGGCGCGCGCCGCGATTCAGGCCGGCGTTCCGGTGCTGCGCGTGCGCGCGGCGGCTTCCCCGCGGCACGACGCGCCGGGCGACGGCGAGACTCTGTTGACGACGATCCGTCAAGACGCGTTCGAGGGCGCGCCGCTGCACGCGCGGCTGCGCGACCTCGGCGCGCGTACGGTGGTCATCGTCGGCGCCGACGCGCACCGCGGCGTCGAATCGACGGCGCGCGGCGCCACACACCGCAACTATCACGTCGTCTGTGTCGAGGACGCGATCCAGGCGCCGCGGCGCGATGTGCTGGGCGCGGCGTTGGCGATCATGCGCCAGCGATACGAGGTAACAACGTCGGCGGCGCTGGCGGCGCGATGGATGGGCGAGTAGGCCCAAAGGGGGATGGCATGCGGAAGTTCAGCCTGGTGATCGTGGCGCTACTCGTCGCGGCGCTGGCGTTTGCGCCTGCGCCGGCGCCGGCGCAGGCCGGCAAGACGCTGCGCATGGGATACACGGCCGACTTCGTGACGCTTGATCCGCCGCGCATCACGACGATGCCCGACTATCCGATCGCGATGAACATATTCAGCGGCCTCGTGCGCTACAAGCAGGATGGCCTGGGCGTCGAACCCGACCTGGCGCAGCGCTACGATGTGTCCAAGGACGGCCTCGTCTACACGTTCTGGCTGCGCCGCGGCGTCAAGTTCCACAAGGGGTTCGGCGACTTCACGGCCCGCGACGTCAAGTACTCGTTCGAGCGCGTATTGGATCCCGCGCTGCGCTCGCCGTACGCGCCGCAAATGAAGCTGATCAAGTCCATCGACATCATCAACGACTACCAGGTGCGCCTCGTCCTCTCCGAGCCGTACGCCGACTTCCTGCCGGCCGTGCTCGCGTTCCGTCCCGGCTACATCGTCAGCCAGAAAGCCGTCGAGCAATTTGGCAATCAGTTCGGCTCGAACCCGATCGGCACCGGCCCCTACATGGTGGAGCGCTACGTGCCTCGGCAGGAGATCGTCTTCGCCCAGTTCGGCGAGTACTTCGGGCGCTTCCGCGCCGGCGCGCGCCGCATGGGCGGCAAGGCACAGATCGACCGCGTCTTGCTGCGGATCATCCCGCAAGAGACGGTCGTCGCGCTGGCGCTCGCGCGCGGCGAGCTGGACTACGCGCCGATCCGCACGGCGGCAGCGTTCAAGCTCATCCGGAACGAGGCGAGCATCGGCCACACCGCGACGCCGGTGCTCGGGCGTCGCAGCCTGTGGGGGATGAACGGCCGCGCCCCGCTGACCGACGTGCGCCTGCGCCGCGCGTTGTCGCACGCGATCAACCACAAGGAGTTCGTCGACGCGGTCGAGGAAGGCATGGGCACGACCGAGGGCATGTGGAGCGAGATCCCGCCCGGCGTCTTCGGCCACGCGCCGGACACTCCTCAGTTCACGTTCGATCTGGCGAAGGCGCGCGCGTTGCTGCGGGAAGCCGGGGTCGGACCGCAGACGCGGCCGCTGCAGATCGTCTTCCGCGACACGGACCGCGCGTTCGCGCAAGCGATCCGCGGCTATTGGACGCGCGCCGGCGCGAACTTGCAGCTCGTCGAGGTTGGGTCGGCGCCGTACGAAGCGCGCCGCGTCGCCGGCGACTTCGACTACTTGATCACCGGGCCGACGCGCGTCGCGCCCGATCAATTCCTGCTGCCGCTGCAGTCGGATTCGGTGCCGAACTTCTACGGGCAGATCGACAACTTGATCGCGGCCCAGCGCCGCGAGGTCGACCCCGAGAAGCGCAGGGCGATCCTGCGCCAGATCCAGACGCGGATCTCCTCGGACCTGCCGATGATTCCGGTCTTTCGTCCCTACTACGTCACCGCATTCCGCAAGGGCGTGACCGGCGACGTCGCCAACACGTTCTACTGGTTGTGGTATTGGGAACTGATGGACGTCACGCAGTGACGGGACGGACCCAGCCGCGGCGCCGGCGCTGACGTGACGAACGATCGCGGCAGGGCCGCGCGATGAACGCGGCCTATCTCGTACGACGCTTCCTCGTCTTCGTGCCGACGATCACCGGCGCCGTGACCCTCGTGTTCATCGTCATCCGCTTGGCGCCCGGCTCGCCGATCGACATCATCCTCGGCGACTTCAAGGACGTCACGCCGCGCGAGACCGTCGCCCGCATCGTCGCCTCATACGGCCTCGATCAACCCCTGCACGTGCAATACGCGCGCTACGTCGAGCGCGCGCTGCGCGGCGACCTCGGGTTCTCGCTGATGAACGACCGGCCGGTGCTGCAGGTGCTAGCGCCGCACCTGCGACCGACGCTAATGCTCGCGTTCGCCGGCTTGCTCGTCGCGGTCGCGATCGGCGTGCCGGCCGGGGTGGCCGCGGCGCTACGCCGCAACACCGGCACCGACTACGGCGTGATGACGTTCGCGGTCTTGTGGTTATCGGCGCCGTCGTTCTGGTTGAGCATCCTGCTCGTCTACGTCTTCGGGTATCTAGTGCCGGTGCTGCCGATGTTCGGCGGCGGCACGACGGGAGATCTGCCGTCGGAGCTGCGCTACCTCGTCTTGCCGGCGATCGCGATCGGGTCCCGGTCGGCGGCGCTGCTGGCTCGGATGAGCCGCTCGTCGACGCTGGAGATCATGGCCCAGGATTTCGTCCGCACGGCGCGCGCCAAGGGGTTGGCCGGCCGGGTGGTCGTCTACAAGCACGCGCTGCGCAACGCGGCGATGCCGATCGTCACGGTGATCGGCCTCGACCTCGCATACCTCGTCGGCGGCACCGTCGTCATCGAGACCGTGTTCGCGCGTCCGGGGCTTGGGAAGACGCTCATCGACGCGATCAACAATCGCGACTATCCCGTCGTGCAAGGATGCATCCTCGTGTTCGCGCTCGGCATCATCGTCGTGAACTTCCTGACCGACGTCGCGTACGCGTTGCTGGACCCGCGCGTGCGGTTCGACTGACGCCATGGCCACGACGACCCACCGCGTTCGCCTGTTGCGCAAGTTCCTCCGCCGGCGCAGCGCCGTCATCGGCGCCGCGATCGTCGGGCTCGTCCTCGTCACCGCGGCGTTCGCGCCGCTGTTGTCGCGGCGCGATCCCATCGAACAAGACTTGGCGCTTCGCATGCGCGGCCCCGGCGGCGGATTCGTGCTCGGCACCGACGATCTCGGCCGCGATCAGCTGAGCCGGATCATCTGGGGCAGCCGGATCACGCTGCTGGTGGCGGCGGCGTCGATCGCTTTCGGCGCCGTCGGCGGCTCGATCGTCGGAGTCGCGGCCGGCTACGCCGGCGGTCGCCTCGACAATACGTTGATGCGGGCGATGGACATCATGATGGCGTTCCCGACCTTGCTGTTGGCGGTGACGCTCGTGGCCGTCCTCGGGCCGGGCGTGGCGAACCTCGTGCTCGCGATCGGCGTCGCGAACGTGCCGCAGTTCGGCCGGATCGTCCGCGGCGAGGTGCTGCGCATCAAGCCCATGGAGTTCGTCGACGGCGCGCGCGCGCTGGGCGCCTCGCCGATCCGGATCGTCTTGCGCCACCTGCTGCCGAATTTGTGCGCGGCGCTGATCGTGATGATCTCGCTGCGCGTCTCGGTCGCGATCCTGTCCGAGGCGAGCCTGAGCTTCCTCGGTCTCGGCGTGCCGCCGCCGGCCCCTTCCTGGGGGTCGATGGTCGCGGAAGGGCAGAAGCACCTCTTCTTGGCGCCGTGGCTGTCGATCCTGCCCGGGCTGGCCATCATGTTGATCGTCCTCGCGCTCAACCTTTTGGGTGATGGAGTCCGAGACGCGCTCGACCCAAGTTTGAGAGGTGACCGATAAGTCCGACGATTTCTGAAATCCCCCGGGGGGTCTTCTCATGGTGCGCGCTAGCTTGATGATCGCGCTGCTCATCGCCGCAGTGCTCACCGCGCCGCCCGCCGATCAACGACGTGCGCGTGCACCGCGCGGTGTCCCACGAGATCAATCACAAGGAGTTCCTCGAGACGGTCGAAGAGGGAATGGGCATGACCGAGGGCATGTGGAGCGAGATCCCGCCCGGCGTCTTCGGCCACGCGGCGGACGTGCCGCAGTTCCCCTACGACCAGGCCAAGGCGCGCGCGTTGCTACGGGAGGCCGGCGTCGGCCCGCAGACGCGGCCGATCCGCCCGTCTGGCGAGCATTTCGCGGTTGGATCCTCTCCGGGCACACGCACGGCGGACAAGTCCGACGACCGTTCCTGCCGCCGTCGATTCTGCCGGTGCGCAACCGGCGCGACACAGCCGGTGCGTTTGCGCTCGACGGCGGGCGGACGCTGTACGTCAACGGCGGCGTCGGGCACCTGTGGCGCGTGCGCTTCAATGTCCGGCCGGAGATCACGCTATTCACGTTGCGGGACGCCTGAGGTCGCGGCCGGGGAGCGACCGCATCCGCGGGCGCGGAAGATCCGCAGCCGGATCGCCCGCGCGCCGGAACGTTCGGGCGCTAGTGGTGGATCGAGGGCTCGGCCGCGCGTAACCGCCTCGCCAACTGCTGCAACAGCGCCAGCGCGACCTTGGGATGGTCTTCCAGGAGCTTCATCAAATCCCAGAACGCGATGCCGAGGACGGTCGATGGCTCGAGCGCGCGCACGTGCGCTACGCGCGGCCCGTGGTCGACCAGCGACATCTCGCCGAAGGTTTGTCCGCGACCGAGCGTCGCCAGGCTCCGCCCACAGTGCTCGACCGCCACCTTACCGCTGTCGATCACGTAGAAACCCGTGCCGACCTGGCCTTCTCGGACGATGTAGGCGCCGGCGGGAAACTCGGCATCCTGCGCCAGGTCGGCGATCGCCGACACCCCACGGGCGGACACGCCCGAGAACAACGTCACTGAGCGGAGGCATTCGAGCTTCTGTTTCTTCGTGAGCGGCATGGGCGGGAGTTTCGAAGGGACGGCGCGTCGTCCTTTGTAACCGCGGATGCAACGATTTGAAAACGTTCGAGGGGCGGGAAACCGATGCCACCCCTCGACGTCACGATGCGCGGCGCCGTCTCAGCACTTCGAGTAGCCGCAGCTCCGGCACGTCGCGCAGCCGTTCTCGTAGGCGAGGCTATCGCCGCAATCCGGGCACAGCCCGACGAACGAAAGCGGCTCCCCCACGAACGACATGCCGCCATTGCCATTGCCGTTGCCGTGACCATGGCCGTTGCCGTGACCATGGCCGTTGCCGTGACCATGGCCGTT
>VGFF01000071.1 GCA_016868955.1 Armatimonadota bacterium | reverse complement strand
GCCCTTGACGAGGTTGTCGATCGCCGCGATCGCGACGGCGACGTTGCGCTCGGCGTCGACGCGCACGGTGACGTCGCAGAAATTCGATCCGAGCGTCGCCTTGGTCTGCGGCAGCTCGTCGGTCAATACCCGCACGAACGGTTCTCCGTCGTAGGCGTCGCGGTACAGCGACAGCGCGGCCGCCGCGTCGAGCGGCCGCGCCAGCGTAACGTAACAGTCGGCGAGGATGCCGCGCGTCATCGGGATGAGGTGCGGCGCGAAGAACACCTTCGGGGCATGGCCGTTCGCGCGCAATGCCTGCTCGATCTCCGGCTGGTGGCGATGAACGCCAACGTTATAGGCCTTGACATTCTCGTTGACCTCGCTGAAGTGAACGCCGAGGGAAACGCCGCGGCCGGCGCCGGAGACGCCGGACTTGCCGTCGATGACGATCGTGCCGTCGACGTAGCCGGCACGCACGAGCGGCCATGCGCCGAGCACCGACGCCGTCGCGTAGCAGCCGGGGTTGGCGACGATCCGCGCACCGCGGATCCGATCGCGCTCGATCTCGGGCACGCCATACACGGCGCCGGCGAGCAAAGCGGGGGCGCGATGCTCCGCCTTGTAATATTTCTTGAACGCTTCGGTATCTTGGAGGCGGAAGTCCGCGCCCAAGTCGATGATGCGGGCGCCGCCGGCGAGGATGTCGGCCGCGACGTCCATCGCGAGCACGTTGGGGAGCGCCAGGAACACTATCTCCGAGGACCGGCCGATCGCGGCCCAATCCGCGGCCTCCAACGTTTGCGTCGTGATGCCCCGCAGGTTCGGGAAGACGGTCTCTATGGACTTCCCGGTTTGTTGTCCGGCCGTCAGGTGCACCAGTTCCACGTTGGGGTGGCGAACGAGCCAACGGACGATTTCGCCGCCCGTGTACCCGGACGCGCCGACGACGGATACTTTGATCATGATGGCATTATTATTCGACCGACTGCATGAAATTGCAATCGGATTGCGGCGAACGGCGCGTCTGTTTCGTGCTCGAAGCGCCGCGCAAGGAGATCCATGACGTTCGACGCCCCGAAAGCCACGTTTTCCTGCGGCACCTGGCCATCGCCGATCATGCCCGAAATGCTGGCAGGTGCCGCCGTGGGACTGAGCCAGCCGGCGATCGACGGCGACGACCTCTACTGGGTGGAGTCCCGCCCCGCGGAAGCCGGGCGCAACGTAATCGTGCGCCGCGAACGCAGCGGCGCGGTCACCGACGTCCTGCCGGCCGGATTCGATGCTCGCTCCCGCGTGCATGAATATGGCGGCGGGGCGTACGCCGCGCGCGCCGGGCACGTCGTCTTTTCGAACGCCGCCGACGGGCGGCTCTACCAGATCACGCCAGGCGGCCCGCCGCGGCCGCTGACGCCGGAAGGGCCGTTCCGTTACGCCGACCTCGTCCTCGACGCGCCGCGCGCGCGCTTGCTGTGCGTACGCGAGGACCATACAGCGGCGACGAGCGCGCCGCGGAACGAGGTGATCGCCGTCGATCTGCACGGCTCGGTGCCGCCTACCGTTCTCCTCGGCGGTCACGACTTCTACGCGGCGCCGCGACTGAGCCCGGACGGAACGCGGCTCGCGTGGCTCTCGTGGGATCAACCCGACATGCCATGGGACGCGACGGCGCTGTCCGTCGCCCGCCTGGGTCCGAATGGGACGCCGCTCGCGCTGACCGTCATCGCTGGCGGGCGCGACGAATCCATCTTCCAACCGGAGTGGTCACCGAGTGGTGACCTGTGGTATGTGTCCGACCGCAGCGGGTGGTGGAACCTCTATCGCGTTCCCGCCACGGGCGGAGCGCCGACGCCGATGCTGCCCATGGAAGCGGAGTTCGGCCGGCCGCAGTGGGCGTTCGCGCTGACGACGTACGGCTTCGCGTCGCCGCAGCGCGTCGTCTGCGCCTACGTACGGGATGGCGTCTGGCACCTCGGCGCCCTCGATCTCACCGAGGGCGGCCTGTCGCCGTTTCCGGCCGACCTTTGTGCGATTTCCGACCTACGGGTCGGCGATGGTCGCGCGGTCGTCGTCGGCGCATCGCTGTCCACGCCGCCGTCGATCGTCGAGGTCGACGCGCACACGGGCGAGTCGTTGATCCGGAAACGGTCCTCGGAGATTTCCGTCACCGCGGGCGACCGATCGGAGCCTCGTCACATCGCGTATGCGAGTCACGGCGGCGCGCGCGGGTACACGTTCTACTACCCGCCTTGCAACGCCGCATTCACGGGATATCCCGGCGAAAAGCCTCCCTTGATTGTCCGCGGCCACGGTGGACCGACGGCGAGCGCCTCGCCGGGCCTGAATTTCGAGATCCAATTCTGGACGAGCCGCGGATTCGCCGTCGCCGACGTCAACTACACCGGCAGCACAGGATATGGCCGCGCGTATCGTAACCGGCTGGACGGCGCCTGGGGCGTCGCCGACGTCGAAGACTTCGCGGCGGCGGCCCAGCACCTCGCCGCAGCCGGCTTGGCCGACGAACGTCGCCTGATCGTCCGCGGCAGCAGCGCCGCCGGATTCACGGCGCTGTGCGCGCTCGTTGCCCACGACGTGTTCGCGGCCGGCGGCGTCTACTACGGGGTGAGCGATCTCGCCGCGCTCGCGGACGACACGCACAAATTCGAAGCGCGCTACCTCGATCGTCTCGTTGGGCCGTACCCGCGGTGCGCCGACCTCTATCGCGCGCGCTCGCCGTTGTTCCAAGCGGGACGGATCCGTTGTCCTATCATCTTCTTTCAGGGACTGGACGATCGCGTCGTGCCGCCGGCGCAGACGACCGCCATGGCCGACGCGCTGCGGGCGAACGGCATCCCCGTCGAAGTGCACCTGTATCCGGGCGAATCGCACGGGTTCCGGCGCGCGGAGACGATCCGAGCCGCGCTCGACGCGGAGCTGGCGTTCTACCGGCGCGCGCTCGCGATCACGCGGACCGTGCCGAGATAGGCCAGGGAACAGGGCGCGGAGGGGCGGTCACCGAATCCAGGCGGTGGAGATCACCGCCATTGGGAGGACGAGAACATGGCAGGCACACACGGACACGACGCGGGACACACAACAGCCGCAAACGCGCACGGTGCGAACGCAGCCGCGGGCGCCACGGCCGACGACCCGTTGTCGTTGGCGGGTGGACGCTGGATCGTGCCGGTCGTCGCGCTCCTCGCGGTCCTGGCGCTCTTATTCGCGCTGTTTCGCAGCTTCGGCGACGCGATCCCCGGCGAGGCGAAGCACGCCGCCGCGGCCGCGGTCCGCTCCGTCTCAGCACCGAACCGCGGAGAAGCGTAGCGGCGAGCCTACGCGGTCGGTGACTGCTCCGCGGCGCGAATGCGTGCGCTGAGCACGGCCATCACGCGGCGCACGAGCGTCGGCGCCTGATCCAACACCCCCCCCACAACTCGCGGCGGCCCAGCGTCAACACGCTTAGCTCCGTCGGCGCGTCCACCGTCGCGGACCGTGGGCCGCCGTCGAGCAGGCTCATCTCCCCGAAAAAGTCGCCCGCGGAGAGGCGAATGACGCGACCGCGACCCGTCGTCACGCGCGCCTCGCCGGTGACGATCACGTACATTTCGTTGCCGGTCTCGCCGATCGTCGCGAGACGCGTACCGGGCGGTACGGTGAACTCGTCGAACGCGCGCGCGATCGCGTCACGGTGACGCGCCGTCAGACCGTCGAACATCGGAATTCGGGCCAACAACGCACTACGCTCCGATCGAGACCCCATAAGGCGCAAAATCGACACCTCCAGACATCGAAGTGGCTGGCGGCCTCATGATCGGGCACCGACCGGGGGAGGCGCCATCCGAACGGTCGGCCAGCAGGCGTCTCGCCTTTCAGGCAGGCTGGTCGCGGCGCAGTCGGGTGGCGACGAAGCGGCGCAGGCGGCGCAGCGCAACGCGGGGCGTTTCCGACGCAAACGCGCCGAATTCGTGGACGGGCCAGTTCCAAACGGTTCGGTCGACGCGGATCGCGGACGTGACGCCGAACCGGCGTAACAACTCGTTCATCTCGGCTCGGCGTCGACGCCCAATCGCCGCAGGAACTGATACCAGGGGCCACCCCGCGTGTCCACCGGCCGAGGATGGCGAGCCGCGACCGCATCGACGACGGCGATCCGGTCGGCGCGTGCGTTGAGCAGTCTCGGCCAGATGTGATCAAGCCCCCAGCAGCTGATCGCGGCCGACATGAACGGCAGGCAGCGCGCGAGGCCTTCGCGGTCGAACACCGGCGCCATGATCTCGACGAAGTTCGTGTGCCGGAGCGCGCGGAAAGGTTTCCGCACCGTGATGGGGTGGCTCACGAACGAGTGGGAATCCAGCGCGGGCTGCTCCAGCGCCAGCGCGCGCGCGGTCACGATGCGGAAGAATCGGTCGATATCCCGCAAGGATATATCGACGTCATCGTCGGGGAAGAAGAACGCCTGATACGATCGAGGAGATCCGGTCGCAAGGCGAAAACCTCCTCGACCGAGATCCACTTCCCGAGCCCGCCAACGCTGACCCATTCGCAATCCCGTTCCCGCGTCGCGGCCTCTGGCCTGTAGAGGCTGAGGAGCAGATCCCAGTTGCGGTCCGACGCGGCGACGCTCCAGCGCCGATAGCTGCGGCTGTCGCCGGCGCGAATGAACACGAGATACGGCCGCCCGGCGGGTCGTCCGCCGGGCGACAGGTCCGCGCTCGGGAGCCCGGAGGCCTCATAGTAGGGCGCCAGCGCGGCGCGCGTTTCCGCCGTCACGGGGGGGGCGATCTGAAGAAGAGCGACTACTTGACGACGACCGTGCCGACCATGCCTGCTTCCTTGTGGCCTGGCACGTCGCAGACGAGCTCGTAGCGACCGGCCGGCAGCGTTGCCTCGAGCTTCTTGGTCTGGCCCGGCTTGACGAGCCCGGAGTTGACTTTGACCTTGGGGATGACGAAGTTGTGCTCGACGACGCCGGTGTTTCGAAGATCGAACACGACCTTGCCGGGCTTGACCGCGATTTCCTTCGGGTCGAACTTGAACTCCAGCATCTTGACTACGACGTTGTTCGTCGCCGCCACGCCCGACAGGGTCAGGGCGGCGACGAACAACGAGACCAAGGCGCCAGCGGCGACGAGCCGAACCCACAGCTTCATCGAAAGTGCCTCCTTGCATCACGTGTCCTTGCACGAAACAAAACGCGGTGACGAGAGTGAATCGTCCCGCGGAACGGGAACGACGAGCGGCGACTAGGCAAGCGGCGCCGGCCCCGCCTGCGCCTGCGGGGTGAGGAAAGCGCCGGCCTGGATGTCCTCGACGACTTCGACGAGCGCGAACGCCGTCTCCATGTTCGTCAACGTCACGACGCGCCGTTCCGCGGCGGCGCGCCGGACGCGGAACTCCTCCGGCTCCCCCTGTTGCGAAATGTCCGGGATGTCGACGACCATCCCGATCCGCCCGGCGCGGATGGCGGCGATGGCGTCATCGTGAGACAACAACCGGCAGGCGACGCCTGCCTGCTGCAGGTCCGCCGCCGTCGCCGGCGTGGCGCACAACTTGAATCCGAGCCCCTCCAGGCGTCGCGCCAACCGAACGGCGGCGCCGCGCTGCCGCGGCGTGACGGCGAGCAGCGCCTCGCCTTTGGGGGGCAGCTTGAACCCGGCCGCGAGCAATCCTTTGTACAGGGCCGCCGACAGATTGCGATCGACGCCGATGACCTCACCCGTGGATCGCATCTCGGGACCGAGCGCGACCTCCGCGCCCGGCAGCTTCTCCGACGAGAAGACCGGAACCTTGACCGCGATCTGCCGCGGGTGCGGCAGGTGGTGAATGCCGCTGTAGCCGAGATCGGCGAGCGAAGCGCCGAGCATGACGCGCGTGCCGATCTGGACGAGCGGAATCCCCAACACCTTGCTGATAAACGGTACGGTGCGGCTCGCGCGCAGGTTCGCTTCCAGTAAATACACGCGGTAGCCGTGCACGACGAACTGCGCGTTGATGAATCCGCGCAGGCGCAGCCGTTGGTTGAGCGCCTGCATAATCTCCGTGACGCGGCTCTGGACCTCGGGGCTGACGTGCGCGGCGGGAAAGATCGCGATGCTGTCTCCGGAGTGCACGCCGGCGCGTTCGACGTGCTGCATGATGCCCGGCATCAAGAGGTTGCGCCCGTCGCCGATCGCGTCGACCTCCAACTCCGTGCCTTCGAGATAGGAGTCGATGAGCACCGGGTGAGCCGTATCGATGGCGAGCGCCGCCGTGACGATGCGGTCCAGCTGCTCGGCGGAGAAGACGATGTGCATGCCGCGTCCGCCGAGCACGTACGACGGCCGCACGAGCACCGGCAATCCGACGCGCGCGACGAGCGCGCGGGCCTCCTCGAGCGAGCGCACAGCACCCCCGTCGGGGCGGCTGATGCCGAGCTCGCCGAGCACGGCGTCGAACTTCCGCCGATCCTCGGAGATGTCGAGGCTCTCGACGGACGTACCGAGCACCGTCACCCCCGCGGCAGCGAGCGGCCCGGCGAGGTTCAGCGCGGTCTGGCCACCGAATTGAACGAAGACGCCTTCCGGGCGCTCCTTGTCGACGACGTTGCGGACGCCCTCGACGGTCAGCGGATCGAAGTACAGCCGATCAGAGATGTCGAAATCCGTCGACACTGTCTCCGGGTTGTTGTTGATGATGATGGCGCGGTAGCCCGCTTCGCGCAGCGACCGCACCGCGTGGACCGTGCTGTAGTCGAACTCGATGCCCTGGCCGATGCGGATCGGCCCCGATCCCAGAACGACGACGGACGGACCCCCGTCGACCGACGCTTCATCCTCCTCTTCGTACGTCGCGTAGTAATACGGCGTGGCGGCGGGGAACTCGCCGGCGCAAGTATCGACGAGCTTGTACGTCGGGACGATGCCGGCGGCGATCCGCGACGCGCGGATCTCATCAGGCGAGACGTTCCAGGCGCGCGCGACGTCCCCGTCGGACATTCCGAGCTGCTTCGCCTCTCGGATCAGGTCGATGCCCCGCTCGGCGACGAGCCGTCGCTCCATCGCCACGATCCGCTCGAACTCCCACAGGAAGAACCGGTCGATCTTGCTCGCGTCGTGGATGGCGTCGGCGCCGACGCCGCGACGCATCAGCTCGGTGACGGCCCATAGCCGTTCGTCGACCGGTGTCCGCGTGCGCGCCCACAATTCCGCGTCGGACATCTCGGCGAGGCGCGGGTGCCACATGCCGCGATTGCTCGCTTCCAGCGACCGCGACGCCTTGAGCATCGCCTCAGTGAACGTGCGGCCGATCGCCATGACCTCGCCGGTGGACTTCATCTGCGTGCCGAGGCGGCGATCGGCGTCGGCGAACTTATCGAACGGCCAGCGCGGAATCTTCACGACGGTGTAGTCGAGCGCCGGCTCGAAGCAGGCGACGCCGCGCGTGATCGGATTCGTGATCTCGTGCAGCCGGTAGCCGACCGCGATCTTGGCGGCGACGCGGGCGATCGGGTATCCCGTCGCCTTCGACGCCAGCGCGCTGCTGCGCGACAGGCGCGGGTTGACCTCGATGATGTAGTAGCGCTCGGCCGTCGGATCGAGCGCGAATTGCACGTTGCAGCCGCCCTCGATGCGCAGGGCGCGGATGATCGCCAGCGCGGCGCTGCGCAGCATCTGGAGCTCGCTGTCCGAGAGCGTCAGGCTCGGCGCCACGACGATGCTGTCGCCCGTATGGATGCCCATCGGGTCGATGTTCTCCATGTTGCAGATAGTGATGCACGTGTCGATCGCGTCGCGGACGACCTCGTACTCGATTTCCTTCCAGCCGTAGACGGACCGCTCGACGAGGATCTGACCGATCGGGCTGGCGTTGATGCCGCGCGTCGCGATCTCGCGCACTTCGTCGGGGCCGGTCGCCAGGCCACCGCCGGTGCCGCCGAGCGTGAACGCCGGACGGATGACGACCTGGCTGCCGAGCGCTTCCGCGAACGCGATCGAGTCCTCGACGGAGCTGGTGACGAGGCTCTCGGGCACGGGCTGGCCGATGCGCTTCATCGCGCCGCGGAACAGCTCGCGATCTTCGCCCTCGCGGATCGCCGACAGCGGCGTGCCCAATAGCTCGACGTCGTACTTCGCGAGGATGCCGCGGCGGTCGAGCTCGGCCGCGAGGTTGAGCCCCGTTTGGCCGCCCAGCGTCGCCACCAAACCTTGCGGGCGCTCGGCCTCGAGCACGCGATCGAGAAATTCCGGTGTCAGCGGCTCGAGGTAAATGCGATCAGCGGTCTCGGCGTCGGTCATGATCGTCGCCGGATTGCTGTTGACGAGGACGACTTCGATGCCTTCCTCGGTCAACGCACGGCACGCCTGCGTTCCGGAGTAGTCGAACTCCGCCGCCTGCCCGATGGTGATCGGGCCGGACCCGATCACCATGACCTTGCGTAGATCCTTGCGCAGCGGCATCAGGCGGACTCCGCCGGCGTGCGCGCGCCTCGCCGTACGTCGGCGACGACGGCGAGGAATTTGTCGAACAGATCGCGCGAATCGCGCGGCCCTGGGCGCGCTTCCGGGTGGAACTGGACGGACCAGACCGGCAGCGACTCGTGGCGCAGTCCTTCGACCGTATCGTCGTGCAGGTTGCGGTGGGTTACCCGCATGCCGTTCGCCTTGAGACTTTCTTCCTCCACGGCGTATCCGTGGTTCTGCGTCGTGATCCGGATGCGCCCCGTCTCCTGGTCCATGACGGGATGGTTGGAGCCGCGGTGGCCGAACGGCAGCTTGAACGTGCGCGCGCCGGCCGCCAGCGCGAGAATCTGGTTGCCGAGGCAGACGCCGAAGATCGGCAGCTTGCCCCACAGCTTGCGGACCTCGGCGGCGGTCTCTTCCAGCCGCGCCGGATCGCCGGGACCGTTGCTCAGCATCAGGCCGTCGGGCGCGAGCGCGAGCACGTCGTGCGCGCGCACCGAGCCAGGGAGCACCACGACCTCGCATCCGCGCAAATTGAGCTCGTGCGCGATGCCCGTCTTCACGCCGCAGTCCAGCAACGCGATCCGCGGCCCGCCGCCGGGCAGCACGAGCGAGCCGTCGGGCAGCACCTCGCCGACGAGGTCCTCGTCCGAGGGATCCGGCAGCGCGCGGGCGCGCGAGACGAGCGCCGCGGCCTCGACGTTTCCGGTCGCGAGGACGCCGCGCTTCAGGCCGCTGGCGCGGAGGTGGCGCACGAGCTTGCGCGTGTCGATGTCGGCGATGCCGGGGATGCCCCAGGCGCGCAGGTAGTCGGTGATGGTCTGCGTACCGGCCCAGTGGGAGGAGTAGGCGCTGGCATGGCGCACGACGAAACCGCGCAGGAACGGCCGCCGCGACTCCGCCCACTCCTTGTTCACGCCGTACGTACCGATCATCGGAAACGCCATCGTCACGATCTGGCCGGCGTAGGACGGGTCGGTCAGCACCTCGACGTAGCCGGTCATGCTCGTGGTGAAGACGACCTCGCCGCCGGCATCGACTGCGGCACCGATCGACGGGCCGCTGAAGATCATGCCGTCCTCGAGGGCGAGGTGGGCAGTGCGGACCGGAGGCGTCACGATGGCGCTTCGAATCTCATTTTCATGCATAGACATGCATTATTATACTCACCCGATTGAAAAAAGACCGCTTGCCCAAGGTAGCGGAGCAAGCGGATGAGGGTGGACCCTTGCGACACCATGGCTCCCTCCCGGAGAGCTTTAATGGTTGCTCGCTTGAAAATATCAGGTTCGCCGATTCAACGCAAACTGGATTCCCCGCCGGCCGCCAGCACGGCGAGGATAACCGCGGCGGCCGCCGGGCCGGCGGTTTCGACGCGTAATACGGGCGGTCCCAAAGAGCACCGCCGCCCGACCTGATCGAGCTGGCGCAGCTCTGGGTCGTCGATGCCACCCTCGGGGCCGAGGAACAATGCGATGTCCGCGTCGGTGACGGCACCTTTCGCGGCCGCGGCGACCGCCCCCAACGACGCCCCCCCACCCTCCCACAGCACCCATCGCAGCGCGTGCCGCCCGAACGCCGCGGCGGCCAGCGCGAACGTCGCGGGATCGGCGACGTCCGGCACGGTCGCGCGGCGGCACTGTTTCGCAGCCTCGGCCGCGATGCGGCGCCAGCGGTCGACGCGCGCCGCCCGGCCGACGCTGCGAGCCATCAGCACGGGCACGAACCGAGCCACGCCGAGCTCCGTTCCCATCCGCACGATCAGGTCCATCTTGTCGGCTTTCGGAAGCCCCTGGTAGATCGTCAACCGATACGGCATCGTGATGAGCGGCCGCGGCGCGCCGATCGCGACGATGACTTCGTCGGCGACGGAAACGATCGTAGCGTCCCACTCTTGGCCGAGGCCGTCGAACGCGATCAGCGGGTCGCCGACGCGCATCCGCAGCACCGCGCGCGCGTGGTGCGCATCGAGCGGGCCGAGCGCGACGCGCGCGCCGGCGGACGCTTCTGCGCCGACGCGCAGCCGCGGCACGCTCGTCACAGGCGGCCGAGCGCGAGGCAGCGCCACTCGTGCTCATACAGGAAGTCGCGCTCGGCGAGGCCGGCGGAGGCAGCG
>VGFF01000070.1 GCA_016868955.1 Armatimonadota bacterium | reverse complement strand
ATACACGTAAAGGATGTCGATGAGCAGGTTGACGACGACGAAGGCCACGGCCAGCAGCGTGACGCCGGCCTGCACGACCGGGAAGTCCTTGTTACCGATGGCTTGCACGATCGCGCGGCCGACGCCGGGCCAGGCGAAGATCGTCTCGACGATGACCGACCCGCCCAATAGGAAGCCGAGCTGCAACCCGATGACCGTCACGATCGGCACGAGCGCGTTGCGCAGCGCGTGCCGGTAGATGACCGTCGGCTCGGCCGCGCCCTTCGCGCGCGCGGTGCGCACGTAGTCTTGCCCCAGCACCTCCAGCAGAGAGGACCGCGCCAGGCGTGCGTTGCGCGCGAGCGGAAACGCGGCCAGCGTCAGCCCCGGCAGCACGAGGTGCTCCCAACCGCCGCGCCCGGAAATCGGTAACACGCGCAGGTACACACCGAAGACCATGATGAGCATGATGCCGAGCCAGAAGCTGGGCACCGACTGTCCGAACAGTGCGACCAACATCGTGCCGGTGTCTGCGACGCTCTGCCGCTTCGTCGCCGCGAGGACCCCGAGGGGGACGCCGACGAGCACCGATATCGCCAGCCCGACGAGCCCAAGCTGCGCCGTCGCGCCGACGCGCTCCCAGACGACCTCGAACGCCGGCCGGAAGTGGCGCAGCGACTCCCCGAAGTCGCCACGGACGGCGCGGCCGAGGAAGCTCGCGTATTGCATGAGCCACGGCTGATCCAGGCCCTTGGCGCGGCGGAACTCCTCGATTTGCTTCTGGCTCATGACCTCGGCGGCCTGACCGAGGAGCACTTCCGTGGGATCTCCGGTGAGGAAGAGCAAGCCGAACGAAACGACGCTGACCCACAGAATGACGACGAGCATCTGGGCGATTCGGCGCGCGATGTAGGCGGTCATGCGAAACGCTCCCGGCGCGTCGTCGCGAGCACGGCGGCGCCGGCGGATCGCCGGCGCCGCCGCACAAACACGAGCGAAGGTCCTATCGCAGGGTTGCCTCGATGAGCCGGACGCGCTCGTCGGCGCGCGGCTTCCAGTTCAGGCGGTTGCGGACCCCGTAGATGTCCGTCTGGAACCAGATGAAGATGACCGGCGCTTCCTCGCGGTTGATCTCTTGCAGCCGGTAGCAATGCTCCTGCCGCTTCTTATTGTCGAATGTCACTGACAGATCATCCCAGACCTGCTCGAAGCGCGCGCTCTCGAACAGCGACCGGTTGGAGCCGGAATCCTTCTGCACGAGCGCGAGGTCGGACTGGCAGTCGAAGCCGGGGCCCGATCCGATCAAGTACATGTCGCGGAACCCGGCGCCGCGCCGCGCCGAGCGCTGCACGAACACGGACCAGTCGAACAACTGCAGGTCGAGCCGCACGCCGACCTTGGCCATGTCAGCGACGAGGAGTTGGCACATCTCGGCGTCGCGGATGTAGCGGCCCTGCGGACAATCGAACCCCATCTGCAGCGGGCGGCCGTCGCGCACGCGCACGTTGCCGGGGCCCATCCGCCAGCCGGCCTCGTCGAGCAGCTGCGCGGCCCGGCGCTGATCGTACCCGAACGGCTTCACGTTCGGATTCTGGTCGGGGACGTTCGCCAGCGTGCCCGTGCACTCGCCCCGGTTCGCGAGCAGCGTCCGCATCATCGTCGGGCAGTCGAACGCGAAGTTCAGCGCCTGGCGCACGCGAACGTCGCGCAAGGCGGGATGCCGATCCTGACGCAGGCCGAAGATGATGCGGCGCATTCCGGGAAGAGCTTCGACGCGCGCTTGCCCGCCGCGCTCGACCTGAGCCGTCAGGTCCGGCGGCACGTTGAGGATGATGTCGGCGTTGCCGGCGGCCAGCTCGGCGAGGCGCGTCGCCGGCTCGGGCACGGGACGCCACAGGATGCGGCGGATCGCCGGCCGGCTGGGATGCTGATCCCACCGCTCGAGCACGACGCGCTCGTTCGGAACGTATTCGGCGACGCGATACGGACCGCTGCCGATCGGCCGGCGCTGCAGCTCTTGCACCGACATCGCTTCCGTCGCCCGCGGCGGCATCGGCGCCGTTTGGCTGTGCGCCATGTGGTACGGCATGATCGGCGCCGGCGACTTCGAGCGGATACGGACCGTGTATTCGTCGACGACCTCGACCGTGTCGAGGTCCATCAACGAGTACTGGTAGGCGACGTCGCCGAGTCTCTGCTCGAAGAATCGCTTGCCGCGCATGAGCGTGTAGCGGACGGCTTCGGCGTTCAGCGGCTCGCCATTCTGGAACTGGCGACCGGGACGAAGCCTGAACTCCCACGTTTTGGCATCGCGCAGGCGCCAGGATTCGGCCAGGTGCGGCACGAGTTTGATGTTCTGATCGAAGCGCGTGAGCGTTTCGAAGACGTGGATGATCGCGTTCTGGTCCGGGAGCGAGTTGCTGTAGTACGGCTCCATCGTCACGATGTCGGCGCCTTGCAGGATCGTGACGGTGTCGCCGGCGGGCGCGGCCCTCGTCGCGGTCGGTAGCGTTCCGAACAAGAGCAGCGCCAAGAGCACCGAGAGCCCACGGGCGATCCGATCGCGGTAGGGCTGGGGTCGCAGGACCTTCATGCGGCACCTCTCCTTCGAATCTTACTCCTACGATTCCACGAACGGGCCAGGTCTTCCTAGTACATCTTTTCCTTGTCGAAGGCGTTGCGAAGCGCCTCGCCGCGCAGATAGCGGCCGAGGTTGTCGCAGAACAACTCGGTAAGGCGCTCGTTCTCCCGCTCCACCGTGCTGGCCGAGTGCGGGCTGACGAGCACGTTGGGCATCTCCCACAGCGGGCTCTCCGCCGGCAGCGGCTCGGTTTGGAACACGTCGAGGAACGCGCCCGCGAGGTGACCGGACCGTAGGCTCGCGATCAGCGCCTGCTCATCGACGACCGGGCCGCGCGCGACGTTGATGAACCACGCGCCGCGCGGCAGCATCGCCAGCTCCTTCGCACCGATCAGTCCCTCGGTTTCCGTGGTCAGCGGGCACGACAAAACGAGGAAGTCCGCGGCCCGCAGCAGCGGCTCGAGGTTCGTTTGCGGCACGAGCAGGTCGACGTCCGGGTCGTCGGTCTCGCCGGGCCGGACGACCCGGCGCGTGCCGATCGCCTTCATCCCGAGCGCGCGCGACTTTTGCGCGATCGCGCGGCCGATCTTGCCGAGGCCGACGATGCTGACCGTCCGCCCGGGCAGATCGCGCGCGCACGTCCGCGCCCAATGCTTCGCTTTCTGCTCGCGCAGCATGTGGAACGCGTCCTTCGCCGCCCACAGCATCGACATGATGGCGAACTCCGACAGCGCCGTGGCGTGCACGCCGCTCGCCGTCGTGTACGTGATCGGCCGGTCGATCAACCCGGCGCGGACGAGCAGCTGGCCGATGCCGGCGCTCGTGCCTTGGATCCACTTCGTGTTGGGGATGAGGTTCTTGAGCTCGCCGATGTTCGTGTGGTCGAAGTCGAAGTGGATCTCCGCCTTCGCAAGCAGGGAGCGCCAGCGGCGCTCGCCGGCTTCGTCCCGTTTCGGCGCCAGCGACGTATGATCACACTTGTACCGCGGTTTCGGCAGCAGGTCCGGTTCGTACAAGACGTCGATGCCTGGCACCTTGCGAATCTCCGCTACGTATTCGGGCTCCAACCACGTAGCGATCAGAACATTGCGATTTGCCAATCGGGCACCTCTACGGGAGCTGTGGGATCTCTTGCGCCGGCCGTGGGCCGCACCTCGACCGGATCGGCGAGGATTTCGGCGGCGCTAGCGCCAATCCTAACGCAAGTTCACGAATCATGACACGGCCCTCGCCAGGAAGGTCGGATCGTCCAAACCCAGGAGGCAACGGAGTGGAATCTCAAGTTTCCGCCGTCCGCGACTATCTGCAGAACAACCGTGACCGGCACCTGAAGCGCCTGCAAACTTTGCTGCGCCAGCCCAGCGTTTCCGTCGACGGCGAAGGCACCGAGGCGTGCTCGTACCTGTTCGCGGATCTCTGCAAGGACGCCGGGTTCCCCGAGGTCGAGGTCGTCAAGACACCCGGCGTTCCCGGCGTCTGGGCCGCCTACGACGTCGGCGCCCCGGTCACGATGGTCATCTACAGCATGTTGGACGTGCGGCGCGCCGATCCCGAGGGTTGGAAAGTCCCGCCGTTCAGCGCCGAGATCGTCGAGCACGCGAACTTTCCCGCCGTCGTCATGGCGCGCGGCGCCCGCGCCGTAAAGGGCCCGACGGGCGTCTTCCTCAACGCCGTCGAGGCCTGCAAGAACGCGCTCGGAAAACCGCCCGTCAACATCCTCATGATCGCCGAGGGCGACGAGATCCTCGGCAGCCCCGGTTACCCCATGATGATCGAGCGCTATCGCGAGCGGATCGCCAATGGAACCGCCGGCTGGACGCCCGGCTGCTCCCAGGACGCCCAGGGCAACGCTTCCCTGACGCTCGGGTACAAAGGCCTGATCTACATGGCGCTGCGCGCCTCCGGCGAGAAGTGGGGCCGCGGTCCGCGCGGCGCCCCGGCCCACGGTATGGCGAAGTCCGTCCTCGACAGCGTCGCCTGGCGGCTCGTGCAGGCGCTCGCCACGTTGACCGGGCCGGACGGCAACACCGTCCTCATCCCCGGTTTCGACAAGCCCGTCGCCTTGCCGCCGGCCGGCGAGGCCGCCGAGATCGCCGAGCTGCGCCGCAAGTTCGCCGGCAAGCCGTGGCAGAGCGTGTTGAGCGCGGTCGGTGGGCAATCGATCCCCTCGGTCGGCGACATGACCGAAGAAGAGATCTATCACCAGTACTTCTACGGACCGAGCGTGAACCTCAACGGGCTGAAGAGCGGCTACATCGGCCCCGGCTCGCTCGCGTTCACGATGCCGCAAGTCGCCGAGGCCGTGCTCGACATCCGCATCCCCCGCGATTGGAAGTGCGACGACATCTTGCGCGGCATGCGGTCGTGCCTCGACGAGAAGGGCTTCACCGACGTCGAGATGGACGTCTTCGCCGCCAACGACGGCTCGCGCGTCTCGCGCGAATCGACGCTCGTGCGGGCCGCGGCGTCGATGTTCGCGGACAAGGGCGTCGACGTCACCTACTGGCCGATGACCGGTGGTGGCGGCCCCTGGTCGATGTTCTCGACGGAGTTCGGCATGCCGCTGCTGCGCGACGTCGGCATGGGGCACGGCGGTTCCGGCGCAAAGAACGAATACCTCGTCGTTGAAGGAACAGGCAAAGTGGAAGGGGTCGTCGGCATGGCCGCGTCCCACGTGGAGTACATGCTGCGCATGGCGCAGATGGGAGCGCAGAAATAGGCGCGCCGGAGAATCCGCCCGCGGGCCGGCGCTATCGAATCGCCGTGACGCGCGTCGTGTCGGGGTCGCCGGCGCGCGTTTACGGCGTGCTCGCCGATTACCACGAGCACCACGCGAAGATCCTGCCCAAGCGCTACGTTACCGGGCTGGTCGTCGAGGAGGGCGGCGTCGGCGCCGGCACGGTCTACCGCACGGAGATGTCCGCCGCCGGCCGCACGCGTTCGTTCCGAGCGATCGTCAGTGAGCCCGAGCCTGGTCGCGTGCTCGTCGAGACGTACCCTGACAGCGGTACGGTGACGTCATTCACCGTCGACCCGGGCCCGGGCGAGGGCACGTCGAAGGTCACGATCGAAACGGAGTGGATCGCGCGCGGCGGCCTGCTCGGCATGCTCGAGCGCACGCTGACCGCGGGCTACCTGCGGCGTGTGTTCGAACAGGAACTGAAACTACTGGACGAGTACGCGAGAGCTTGACGTAGGGAGTACCGGTGCGCCGCTGGGTGGCGGCCGTCCACCTCAGTTCATCGTCAGCGCCCGCCGCGGGTTGTGGATGAGGAACTTGTCGATCGTCGCCTGCGGGATGCCGCGCTCGCGCAGCATCGGCACGAACGCGGTCAGCAGGTGCGCGTAGCCGATCCCGCCGTAGGACTTCAGCTCGAACTTGCGGTTGCGGTCCGTCCCCAGCAGAAGATGATCCTCCTGTCCCCGGTCGACGAGTTCGCGCACAAGGTCGGCGCGCGTTTCGTCGAGCATCCAGTGCTTCTTGCCGATGACGTCGAACTGGATGAACGCGCCACGCTTGCATTGCGTCGTCAGGTTACGGATATCAGCGTTCTCGTCCGTGTGCCCGATGATCACGCGGCCGGGATCGGCGCCCTCCTCTGCGAGCACGTCGAGGAGCAACGTGCCGATGTTGCCGCCGAGGATCTCGAACCGCATCGAGCCCGACGTGTGCGTCGTGATCGTCGCGCCCGTGGCGCGCTGCGCGCGCGCCACCGCCTTCGCGCACTTCAGCTCCGGCCCCTCGACGACTTGGCGGCCGACCGCCGACTTCAGCAAGCCGCAGCGGATGCCGGTGCCATCGACGCCTTCCTTCACCTCGCGAATGAGCCCCTCCGCCAGCTGCTCGATACTCTGCTCCGCCACGAACGCCGGGTGGCATGACTCGATGTAGAATCCCGCCGTGGCAATGATCTTGAGCCCCGTCGCCTCGGAGATGCGCTTGAACGCGACGACGTCGCGCCCCCAAGCCTGCATCGTCATCTCGCACATCGCATCGGCGCCGAGCGACACGAGCTCGCCGAGCTCGCGGATCGCGATCGCCTCGTCGTCGAGGACCATCAAGCCGCCGTCCGTGCCGGGCTGAAGCATGCCTTCCTTCCGGCAGCGGCGCTGGTCGCAGAGGATGTGTTCGTGGGCGTACGTCACGCCTAGGGTCTCCGGCGTGATGCGGCCGGTCACGGTCTCGATGTAGGGCACGCCATTCCTCCTGGCTCTTGGATCGACGGCGCCCGGCGGCTCGCGGGCACCGCGCGCAACGACGGACGAATCGTTACGTCCGGCTGCCTTCCATCATCTCGACGATCTGGGCGACCGGCCGCACGCGGATCGTCCCGCTCGTCAGCGTGGACGAGACGAACGCGAGGTGCGACCACGTCTCCGCCGCGATCGCATCCGTGGCGACGACGACGCCGTACCCGCGGTCGGCCGCCTCCCGCGCCGTCTGCTGCACGCCAGTATTCGCCAGCGTGCCGCAGACGACGAGGTTGCGCACGCCGGCGGTCTGCAGCGACTCGTGCAGGCGCGTGCCGAGAAACGCGTTGTTCGTCGTCTTGTCGATCGTCATCTCCCCGGCCATCGGCGCCGGGTCCGCGAGGAACGCTGCTTCCCGTGCGTCAGCACGGGCCCAGAAGCCCGTCACGCGGGCGTTTGGGCTCACCTCGCCGGCAGCGGCGGCGGTGAGCCGCGTGAAGTACACCCGGAGGCCGTGCGCCCGGCTGGTCGCGACGAGCCGCCGGACATTCGGCAGCGCTTGGTCGACTTGCTCGTAGTACTCGGCCAGCTCACTGAAGATCCCGCGTTCCTTCGCCAATCGGCCGTAGCCCGCGTCGGGCGAGACGGAGAAGTGGTGTACGTCGAGCACGAGCAAGGCCGCCAGCTCGCGCGTGAGCACCGTCGTCGGAACGGGAAGCGTTAGGTTTCCGAACGGGCAGCGAGGTCTCATCGATCAGGTGCCCGCCGGAACGCGCATCGCTTCCAACCGATTGACGAGCAAAGACGTGGAAACGACGTTGATGATGCCGCTCTGCATGCCCCACAAGCCTTTCTGCAGCCGTTCCGCGTATGTCGCGATCGCGTCGGGCGGAAGGAAAAGGTTGAAGTTCCGGTCGGTGAGATTGCGCACCGTCGTCTCGATGCCGCCCTGCGCCGACAGGCCGGCGAGGATGACCGTGTCGATGCCGGCGTTGCGCAGGATCTCCACGAGCCCGGTACCGACGACGGCGCTCGCACCGGGTTTGTCGAGGACCGCCTCACCGCGAAGCGGCGCGACTTCCCGGAGGAACTCGACGTTGGCGGTGCCGATGTGCGGAACGACGCCGAGGCTGCGGACCGTTGGGCTCAGATCGCGCCCGCCGGCGAGCGACGCGGTCCGCACGTGCGTGACGAGCAAGCCAAGATGGCGTGCGCACTCCAGCAGCGCCCGCATCTTCGGCACGGCGTCGGCGACGCGACGATAGAACGCGTCCGTGTCCGCGGCGCCGCGATCGTGCGCGAGCCGGCCGAGCCCTTCCCCAGGATCGCCGTAGAAACGCTGCGCGTCGACGAGGACGAGCGCCGTCGTCTCCGGGCGGAGTGGCAGCTCGACGGCGGCCGGGAAGATCAGGCTGTACGGGCTAGCGTCCGGCTTGTCCGGCAGCGTCTTGGGAATACACGCCTCGGCGCGCAGAACGCCGCTGCGGGCCTTGCGATCGACCGGCGGCAGAGCGAGCAGCAGCTTCTCGACCTCGGCGGACGAGAGCACGTGCGCGCCGAGCACGGCCATGCGGCGAAGCGCCGTCTCGTGTGACTCCCGCGTCGAGCAGACGTTGGCGTCGTCGACGAGGATGACCTGGAATCCGAGGTCGAGCGCATCGCGTGCCGTGCTCTCGACGCAGCCGCCCGTGGCCGTGCCCGTGAAGATCAGTGTGTCGACGTCGAGGTTGCGCAGCAGCTGGTTCAGGTTCGTCGTCGAGAACGCGCCCGAGGAGGTCTTGCTGACGACGATCTCGTCGCCGATCGGCCCGACCTCTTCCAGCAGCTCCGCTTCCCTGCTGTTCTTGGGGACAGCCAAGCCACGCACCCACTGCTTGCGGCCGACGTCGCGGGAGTCGTTCGTCACCTCGGCGACCCGGATGTGCATGACCTCGAGCTGGCGCGCGCGCGCCGCCTTCAATAACGACTGGATCGGTGCGTACGATCGCCGGATCTCGGCGAAGAACGCATCGAACGCGTCCGAGACGCCCAGCTGCTTGGCCGTGCGACCTTCCCCCCAATCGGGATGCGCATCGAAGTACTGCATGTCGACGACGAGCAACGCCGCGCGCTCCGCGATCAAACGCGGGGGCGCCGCCGCCGGTCGCAGAGGCTCGAATGCGTCGCCGAACGCTGGGTTCATGATCGTCTCCTCTCGATGGTGTCGCCGTCCGTCTACTGTACCTTCGTGCGAGGATCGAGCGCCTGGCGAAATCCGTCGCCGACGACGTTAATCGACACCGTGGTCAGCATGATCGCCAACCCCGGAAACACACTGACCCACCAGGCGCGCGCGAGCGTATCGCGACCGTGACGTCGCGAGGCCCGGCATGACGATGCCTGGGGGCGGCGACCAGACCAAGAAATCGCTGGGCTTTCGGATCACCATCTTGTCGGATATTCCGGTTGAAGCGTTGGGATCTAGGCTGCGGGGCGGGGGATGAACCCAAACGTCACCCTACCGTCGTGTTGCGGCGTCTCTGCGGGCTGAGCGCTGGAGCGGCCAGACATCGCCGGTAGCGCGAGCATGGACGCGATGACGAGCACCAACCTCTTCGCCGGATGTCGCACACGTTCACCTCATCTTTGCTCTTCGGTTCTGGGACATTGACGTGCCGCGTGGACGGAACTTAGCCCTTCGTTCCATACAACCGGCCTTGTCTCGATCATACCCCTCGAGCACGCGACCCTGCCGCCGCTTTGCTCTCGAGGTGCTCGATTCTCGCGGCGCCCCAGGCCAAGGCGTCCGGGCCGTGAGCGGCGTTCACTTCCAGCACGCGAAGAGCGCCCTCGCGGGCATAGGCAAGGACCCCTGAGAATTCGAGCTCGCCCTCGCCCGGCGGCAGGTGGTCGTTCGCGCCGATCGCGTCGTGGATGTGGAAGCCCAGCAACCAAGGACGGTAGCGCACGAGATACGCGTGCTGATCGCCGAGCCCGAAGGTCGCCTGCGTGTGCGCGTACCCGACGTCGTGCCAATAACCGAGGCCACGGGGACCGAACTCCGCCAGCAGCGCCGCGAACTCGTCGAGATTCGGGATGTCGTAGTAGTTGTACCGAGTCTCGCCGGCCAACCGAATCGCGCCGCCGGCGTGCGCCAACAGTACCTGTAAGCTAGCGCGGGTACGATCGAGGTGCGCGTCCACTTGCGCCCGCCGGCGCTGGAGCATCTCCTCGAAAACGACGCGCCACTGCGGGTCCCCGGATCGGCGTATCTCGACGATCGCGCGCTGCCGGACGAGCCCCTCGGCCTTGCCGAGGTACAACACGACCACGCCGGCGTCGATCGTGCGCTTCGTGTGGTCCACCGCGGCCAGGCGACGCGTTTCGTCTAGCGCGGCGAGGTCGTCGAGGCGGGCGGCGCCCGCGTAGGGAATCGGACACGGAGCGTGCAGGCTCACGATGCGCGGCCCCGTTGACCCGTCGGCCGCGGCCGTGGAAAAGCCGGCCGCCCGCGCTTCGATCTCGGCAACGACCGGCGCTTCCAGGGAGCTGAGCTCCATGTGCCGAAATCCGAGCGCCGCCGATTGCGCGAACAAGGCATCCGCGCGATCGGCGCGCGGGGCGCTCCACGCTGTCGAGAGCGCCAACGGCATCGTCATCCGGCGATCGTCAAATTCGCGAGCCCCCGCGGATAGTAGGTCAACACTTCATGCCCCGTGGCCGTGGCGAGGACCGTGTCGCTGTGGCGGAATCCCCCAAGACCCGGCACGTAGATCCCCGGCTCGACGGTGAAGACCATGCCCGGCTCGATGACGCGATCGTCGCCGTGGTCGAGAAACGGCGCTTCATGGTAGTCCATGCCGATCGCGTGTCCGGTGTGGTGGCGCCAGTACTCCCAGAGGTCGTGACGATCGATGAACGCCCTCGTCATGAGGTCAACTTCCCGACAGGGCAGAC
>VGFF01000069.1 GCA_016868955.1 Armatimonadota bacterium | reverse complement strand
GTGGCGTACTTCGACATCCTGAGACCGTGCGATCGGGTCGCGGTCAAACCGCACGCCGGCCCCGTGTACCACGCCATCCAGTACCTGCTGGGCCGCCTGAGGCCTGAATCCAAAGAACCGGCGGTCGTTGATTCAAGAAGTCGTAGACCGTTTGTTTTGAAATCCCTTGCTCGCCTCAGGGTCTGAGCACAAGGGTTCCGTTAATAGTTGAGGCCGCTCATACGGTCTATCGTCCAAAGCCAGCTACGATGGAATCGTCTCATCACCGGTGAGCCTCAATATCCTGAATGCCGTCGCCGAGGTACGGAAGAAATAAGAAGAAAGCAGCGACTTACCACTCGACCAGCGGCGTGAAGTTGATGTCGGGCCGCTCGTAAGTATTCGTCCCGACGACCGTCTCCCCCTTGCGCCAGTAATAGTTGTGCCCGGACGCGACGCGATACGTGTCGCCCGTATCCGGATCGCGGAGATCCGCCACACCCAGCGTTGTGTTCGACCACTTCCGAAACACATCGTCCATGACGGCCTGGCGGTGTTCGTAGGTGTCCTTGATCATGTCGGCGATGGCGGCGTTCGTGCGCGTCACGATCTGTGACGTTGCCATCGTCATGCTCTGCTGACGCGCGACCCAATCTGGATTGAGCTGAATCGAGTCGAGCATGTGCTTCATGGCCGATTCGGCGTTCGGCGCCTGATCGGGCGTGGCGATGAAACCGGCCAGATACTGCACGTTCCAAATAGCGCCCATGCCGGCCTGCGTGGCGAGCGTGCCCGCGAAGACATAGCCCTGACGCGGCGATCCCTGCGCGCCGCAGGTGAAGGCGGCCTCTCCGGTCGAGAGGCGCACGTTGACGCCCTGACCGAACTGCCCATACACGGCGTTGATCGCGTCCGATGCATCGGCGCGGTCGCGCGACGAGGTGATTCTCAGGCCACCGCAGCGGCGGCCGAGCACCGACTCGGCGTACGAACGCGCGAAGCCGCGGCCGGTTTCGTACGACCGCACCATCATGTTCACGCCGTAGCCGGGCGAGTACCACATACCCTCGCGGAAGCCGCCCACCGCGAGCATCTGACTCGGCGGCGTGAAGGGCGGGAGCTCGGTGTCGCCAAAGAAGACCCAGGCATTGCCGTCGGGTGATTCCGTTCGAACACCGGATCGAACATCGACCGACGCGAATCGGGCGCTTCCGCCACCTGTCTTCCAGCCGCGCATTACTTCGAGGCTGAAGGCTTGTTCGACAGGATCGCTCCAACGATCGAACGCCATGGCCGACTTGGCAGGCGCCGTCTTCCCATCACCGTCGACAAACTTGAAGGACTTCAGAATCGCGACGAGATCGTTCGTGCGCGCGTCGAAGCGATCCGCCGGCGCGATGACAGCGAACAGCATGCCGCTCTTGCCGAAGATCGAGCACAGCGCCGCCGCGCGGTAGTCGCGGCCGCCGCGCGAGAGGCTCATCAGGGCGGCCGCTTCGTCCCCGCTCCCCTGCGCCCGCTTCACACGATCGATCGTCGCGCCGCGAAACACCGCAGGGATGTTCGTCGGAAGTTGCTTCAACCAGGTCGCGGGTTCAACGGACTTGCGGAGAAAGAACGGCTGGACTATGACCATCTCGGATTCGTCACCGCTCCTCGCAGAGATCAGGCCATCCTCTTTACTGGCGTCCACACGCCAGCCCGCCGGATGCGACATCGAGAAGCCGAGCGGGTCGCGATATGCGACGAACTGCGCGCCGGCCGCCGCCGAGGTCGAACTCGAAGGTGGGGCCGAACCCGGAACGTTCGGCGACGCCGCTGGTGGCGCAGGTGGCGTGCCGCCGCCGCATGCCGTCGCCATTGCCGTCATGAGGCAAACAAGGACGCGAGCCCTCACTTCTGGGTCTCCCGCGCGACCGTGAGGCCCGTCCGCACCTGAATCTCCGGCACGATCGACTGGAAGTTGTCCTTGTCGAGGCGCAGGACGATGAACTCGGAGCTGCCTTCGAGGGACAGCCAGTGCTTCGTGCCCTTCATGAAGAAGAGCGGCACGGCGAAGACGCCGCCGAGCGCGACACCGGCGGACGCCGTCTTCCACCGCGGATGCCGCGACTGCGAATACGTCGCCGATCCGATCGTCGAATAAGACATCGTCCGCAGCACCGCGTGAGACTTCTTGTCGAGGATGCTGAGGCCCGCCGCTTCGAGTCGAAGGATTCCATCGCGTTCGCGCGACTTGTTGCCCTCCACGATCAGCAGCGCGATGTCGCCGAATTCGATCGGCTCACGCGCGACCGGCCGACGCTCGACGACGGAAGCGGCAGACGATGCCGGCGGCGCGATGCGTTCAGGCGCTGACGGCTCCGACGGCATCGGCGGCTGCGGCAACGAGGGTGGCGGAACAACCGGCGCAGGGCTGCCAGGCGTTTCCGACGGTTCCGATGGCTTCGGTCTCGACGGCCGCGGCTTCTCCGCCGATGGCGGCTCTGACGGTACGGGCTGAATTGGCGCCGGTGTTTCACGAATCGGATCCGACAACGGCAAGCGGGACTGGGTTGGAACCGCTGCTCCGCCACCGCTCACCCGCGTTTCCGGCGGAGGGGGCGTGACGGCAGCCGCGCGACCGAACCCGCGCCACATTCCGACGACGGTGACGACCATGACGAGAACGGCCGCCAGCGATACGGCGTGGCGCCAGGTCAGCTGGGTGCCACCGAGGCTAAAGCCTCGGCCCACGACTGAACCGACCCTCAAGGGTCGGCCCACGACTGTCTCGGATCGACCCACGACTGTCTCGGGCACGCGCGTCGCCGGCGCGGGTGCCGAGACCACGCGTGTTTCAGACGCGGGCGCGGCCGCCAGACGCGTCGGAGGCATGGCCGGCGCAAGACGCGTCGGCCGATCCGCTGCCGCCACGACCGGCTCTGCGGCCACGAGCTCGAGCAGCCGATCGCGAAACGCCGCCGCCGACGCAAAACGATCCGCCGGCGCCTTGGCCAACGCGCGCGCGATGACGTCTTCGCACCACCCGGGCAGATCGGGCGCGACGGATCGAAGCGCGGGCACGGGCGCTTCGATCTGAAGCCGCATGATTTCGTACTCCGTCGTCGCCGTGAACGGCACGCGTCCCGACAGTAGCTCGTAGAAGACGATGCCGGCGGCATACAGATCGGCACGCGCATCCACCTCTTCACCGCGGATTCGTTCCGGGGCCATGTACTCCAACGTGCCGATGATGTGTCCGGCACGCGTCGCCCGCTCCGAGCCGAGCACGCGGGCGATCCCGAAATCCGTGATCTTCACCTGTCCGTCCGGGCGCACGATGACATTCGCCGGCTTCACGTCGCGGTGCACCGTCCCGCGCTGATGCGCGTACTCCAGCCCATCGAGCAGACCGGCCATCACGTCCACGGCGTCACGCACGCGAGACGACCGGGAACCCGACGCTGAAGCTTCGGCCCACGAGCGAATCCGCGCGAGCAGCGTCTGCCCCGGCACGAACTCCATGACCATGAAGAAATGCGGATCCTGCTTCGTCAGCCCGTACAGCCGCGCGATGTTGGGATGATCCAGCCGCGCGAGCATGACCGCTTCGGCGCGAAACCGATCGAGCACGTCGGCGCGATGCGCGAGCTCCGGCCGCAGCATCTTCAGCGCGACTTCGCGATCGAGCAGTTCGTCGAGCGCGCGGTAGACCTCGCCCATGCCGCCTTCGCCGAGCCGCTCGAGAATCCGGTACTGTCCAAGCGTCTGGCCCATCATGAGTTCACCTGTATTTCACGCGTGTCGCGGACGGCCCGCGGCGCTTCCAATCGCGCCGCGATGCGCACCACCGCCACCGTGATGTTGTCAAGGCCGCCGCACGACCTGGCGAGCGCGACGAGCCCCTGGCAGCACTCATCAACCGATCCACCCTGCACCGCCGAGAGCAGCTCCTGATCCTCGACCACGTCCGTCAGACCGTCCGAACACAACAGGAACGTATCGCCCGGCCTGACCGGAAACGGCTGCGGCCAGGTCGAGATGTCGAGCGACGCGCGCGTGCCCAACGCCTTCAGGATGACGTTGCGTTCCTTGTGGCCGCGGGCCTCGGCGCGCGAAATCAACCCGCGCTTCACCATCTCGCCGACGGCCGAGTCGTCGTTCGTCATCTGATAGATGCCGCCGCCGCGAACCAGATACAGGCGGCTGTCGCCGACGTGCGCCGCATAGCCCATACCGCCGCACAGCGCGAACGTCACACACGTCGTCCCCATGCCGGCAAGCTGCGGATCCTTCTGCGACCGATCGAAGATCGCGCGATTCGCCGCGCCGAGCGCGGCCGCGAGCGCCTTGTCCGGCGAGCCGTCAGAGTCGTAATACGCGCGTTGCACGTGATCGACGGCCAGGCGGCTCGCGATTTCGCCCGCCGAGTGCCCGCCCATGCCGTCGGCGACGACCGCCAGCACGCCCCGCGACGCGAGCACGGCCACGTCGTGCGGCTGCACGATGCCGCCGGCGTCTTCGTTCGTCGTGCGCACGCACCCGACGTCGGTCATCAGGCACGACACGGTTTCCCAGCTCATGGCAGTTTTCCCTGCGATGCCGACGTGCGGCGCTGCGCGTCGAGCGTCAGTGTCGTCGTGCCGTTGGGTCGAACTTCGATCCGCTCGCGACGCGTCTCGTATCCGTCGAGCCGCACTTCGATGTCGATGACTTCCCCGGCCGTGCCGACATAGGTGACAGGCGTGTGGCCCAGCTCCCGGCCGTTCACGTAAACCGTGGCCGATCCGAGCGACACATCGATCCGGTGCTCGGCGCGAACACCGGTTTTTCCGCCGCCGTCCGCTGGTGTCGTGGCCCAGATGAGCGCCAGGAGCAGCAGCGTCGCGCTGGCGAGCGCCAGCCCCTTCCACGATCGGCCAACCGCATCCAACACGACGCGTCCCCGCAGGCCCACCAGGCTCAAACCAGGTTTCACGAACGCCATCGCGCCGGTGCACACCGGACCGCGAGCGGCTTTTTCGGAAATCTGCCGCGCCGAACGCCGGCGTTTCGGCTCACGCACGAGGCAGCGGCGAACGATCGCCTCGACCGTGCGCATGGCGTCCGACTCGTCGTTCACGACTTTGCTCGGCGAGAGCGGCCAGCCGCCCTCGATCGCCTTCCACAACTCCGCCGGCGTCACGCCATCGAACGGCGCCCGTCCCGTCACCATCTCATAGACAACGACGCCGAGCGCCCAGACATCCGACGCGTCCGTCGCCTGCTCGCCCAGCAGTTGTTCCGGTGACAGATATCGCGGCGTGCCGATGACGTGTCCCGCCTTCGTCAACGCTTGCGCGTGCCGCGGCTTCGCGATGCCAAAATCCAGCAGCTTGACGACGCCCGCCGGCGTCACGCGAATGTTCGACGGCTTGATGTCGCGATGCACGACGCCATGCTCGTGCGCGTAGGCAACGGCGGCGGCGAGGTCGCGCAAATACTGGAGGGACTCGACCGCCGGCAGACGCCCGAGCCGCGTGATGCGCTGCGCGAGCGTTTCGCCATCCACGAACTCCATCACCATGCACGGCCGTCCGCTCACCGTCACCAGGTCTCGATACGCCACGATGTTCGGGTGTGAGAGCTCACGCTGGACGCGGACTTCCTGATAGAACCGGGCGAGGTCGTTCGCTTCGATCGTGCTCGGCCCGAAGACCTTCACCGCGACGTCCTGTCCGCTCCGCGTGTCGGTCGCGCGGTACACTTCCGCCATCCCGCCCGTTCCGACCAGCGCGGTCAGCTTGTAATCGCCGACCGCGCTGCCAGTCTGTAGGTGAGCCATGGTCTTAGTTGCGGGTTACGGGTTGCGAGTGACGGGTTACGGGTTAATTGCTGCTCTTGTTGCTAGCACTGAAGGCCGACCCGGTTCCCATCAGCTCGAGCCCGTAGCGGATCGGCACGGCGAAGCTAATGTGCGCGTCGCCCGCTTTGCTGATCCCGTAGGTGTAGAGGCCGACCACGCGGCCGCGGTCGTCGAACACCGGGCCGCCGCTGTTGCCCGCGCCGGTGGCGTTCACCGTGAGCTGGTAGACGTCGCCCATGCCGCTGCCGTAGTCGAGCACCGTGCCCTCGGCGGGCTGCATCTGCCCTTTGAACAGGCGGCCGATCGAGCCGGGTGTCACCGTCGTATCCGGCACGACCTGCCACCGCTTCTCGCGGTTGGTCGGATCCATCGACTCGATGCCCACGAAGATGTTCGGCGAGACGCCCGGATAACCCATGACCGTGATGTTGTGGCCGACCTGGATCGTGTCGTAGTTGTCCAGCATTTCGACCTTCTTCACCGGCTGCGGTGTGTTGATCTTCACGAGCGCCACGTCCGCGTGGTCGGAGACGCGCGCCAGCGTGCCGGGGAAGCGAAGCCGGTTCATCTTGAACGTCACGTCGAGGAACGTGTTCTGGCCTTCGAACGATTTGCCCGAGACCTTCCGTCCGTCGCGCGCCGGCGTCCATTCCGGGATCTGCTGCATCGAGACGACGGCCGGTTCTTTCTGACCCGGAACGATCACGAGCGCCGGGCCGTCTTTCGGGAAGCAGCCGTAATACGACTCCCAGTTCGCCGCGACGTGGCGATTCGTCAGGATGAAGCCGTCGGTCGACACCGCGAATCCGGATCCGTTGCCGCCGCACGCGATCGCGCGGTTCTGCTGTTCGCGGCCGCGATCGAGCGACAGCTTCGGCACGATGCGGTTGTCCGGCATCTTCTCGAACACCGGCACCGGCATTGCCTTGCCGTCTTTGCCCGGGATCAGGACGTACTCGTGATAAATCTGCTCGCCGGTTCCGGCGAAGACGAGCCGCCACGCGAACTCCACGAGGACCGTCGATCCCGAATACGCGTCCGCGAGCTGCGTCGTCGTCCACGGCTTGTTCGCTTCTTCGATGGTCGTCGTCTGATACTGGCGGAACTGCCACCAGCCGAGGCCGCCGATCGCGAGGACCGCAACCGCCGCGAGGGCCGCCAGCGAGCGGCGCGATTCGCGCTTCGCGTTTACGACCATCCGCTCCACGGTCTCCTTGCCGACAGTCCCTTTCGGGGATGGAGTGGTGACGGCGGCTTCGCGCGTCGGCTGCATGCCGGCCGCTTCCGACAACCGCGTGGCCTTCACGAGATGCGCCGGCAGCGGATCGATCGTGAACTCGAACTCCGGCCCGCCGGGTCCGAGCTGGACGACGTCGCCCGGCGTCAGCGTCGCGGTGCCGACGATGCGCTGCTTGTTGATGAAGGTGCCGTTGCGGCTGTTGAGATCGACGAGAGAGAACTTGTAGGCGTCGCCCGGATCCTGCAGGATGCGCGCGTGCTGACGGCCGACGAGATCGTCGCGATCGGCGTCGAACCGGACCTGGGCGGCCGTGTCACGGCCGACGAGCAAGTCACGGGCCGCGTCGAGCGGGTATTCCTCCGACTGGTGCGCTTTCGAGCCACTCAAGTGCTTGAGCACGATGCGGTTCATGGTTTGCCTCCTGGCCGCGATCCCGGCCATCTATCCCCTAACGCGGAGATTGTCGGCAAACTGGCTCAGTCGGATTATTGCGGCCGGAATTGTCGGAATTTGGCCGCCTCCTCCGGCCGTCCCCAACTGTCATAAAGAGTCGCGAGGCGTTCTCTCGCGGCTCGCGTCCGTTCGTCGGAATCGCCGACCGCCTTCTGCATCACGCGGTGGCTTTCGATCAAAAGAGGTTGCGCTTCCGTGAAACGGCGTGCACGCGTGAGACATTCACCGAGGTACCCCTCGGCACTGGCGCGCAGCCAGTGGCCCTGCGGCAGGGCCGATGCACGCAGCTTCACGCTTTCGCGAAAATCATTTTCAGCGGCCGCCAAATCGCCTGCCGCCATCTCCGCACGCCCCTTGAGTACGAGCACCGCGGCGACGATCGGATGGCCATCCGGGAGGACGCGCCCGCGTAACGCGAGGACGGTTTTGATCTGCGGGATCGCCGGCGCCCAGCGCTGTTCTTCGACCAGCATGCTGGCGTAGTTGTAGCGGGAGAAAGCGGTCGACGGATGGTCGGGACCGAGGGCTTCTTCGCGCAGCGCAATCGTCTTCTGGAACATCGCCTCTGCTTCGGCGGATTGGCCCGATGCGCTGAGCGCGGACGCGAGCGAGCTCATCGCCGACGCGACCTCGGGATGCTTCGGCGATCGCTGCTTCGTGATGATCTCGAGCGCCTCGCGTTGAAGCGGAACGGCCTCGCTCCATTTGCCAGACGTGCCGAGCACGACCGCGAGGTTGTTCAGACTCTGGGCCAGCTCGCCTTGATCGACATTCGGCAACCTTCGCAGCAGCGCCAGCGTGTCACGGTCGACCGCCTCCGCTTCCTTCAACTGACCGCGCTCGTAGAGCACGCTGCCGAGACTCCGCGTCGATTGCGCGACCGCGAGATGTTCGGGACCGTGCAGACCTCGGGCGAGGCCCACCGCTTCGCGATACAAAGCTTCGGCACGAGGAAGATCGCCGCGATTCTGGTAGGCACCGCCGAGCTGCGTCATCGTCGCGAAGAGTTCGTCGGAATTCGGCGAGCGTTCCCGACGGAGCGCGATGGCGCGTTCGAGCAGCGCGACCGACTTTTCGATCTGTCCGAGCTGCAGATAGACCGAACCGATCGTCGCGCGGATCGTGGCGAGCTCGTCGGGTTGATTCGCCAGCGTAGACTCGGCGCGTTCGACCGCACTGTCAAGGGCGGCCGCCACCGTCACGTTGCGCCCCTGCTCCTCGGGATCCGCCGAGCGAAACACGCCGACCATGAAATCGGAAATCTGCTGCGCGCGGCGCGCCTGCGCCTGCGCGCGATCACGTTCGGCACGCGCGACTCGCGCCTGCCAGAGAATCCCGGCGACGCCGCCGGCGAGCGCGAGGAGGACGATCGCCGCGGCCGACACACCGGCGCGATGACGGCGGACGAACTTCGCCGCGCGATAGCGGAACGTCGGCGACTGCGCGATCACCGGCAGGCCCTGCAGATGACGATCGATATCGTCGGCGAGCTGCTGCGCGGACGCGTAGCGCCGCGCGGGATCCGGGTCGATCGCCTTCAGCAGGATCGTGTCCAGATCGCCCTGCAGCTGCCGGCGCAGCGTCCGATCTACGACGGCGTCGCGCGGCCGGACCGGCCCTTCGCCGATCGCTTTTTCGTAGGCGAAGACCGTCAGCAGCGGCTGCCGGTACGGCTTCTGACCTGTCAGCAGCTCGTAGAGGATGACGCCGAGCGAGTAGATGTCGCTGGAAGTCGACATCGGCTCGCCGCGAACCTGTTCCGGGCTCGCATACGCGAGCGTCATCCGGCGATCGACCAGGCGCGTCACCTCGGGCGCCGCCGTGCTGTCGATGGCAAGGACCCGCGCGATGCCGAAATCGATCAGCTTCGGCATCCCCTCTTCGGTGACGAGGATGTTGTCCGGCTTCAGATCGCGATGGATGACCAGCTGTTGATGCGCGTGCTGGACGGCCTCGCAGATCACGCGAAACAGCCGCAGGCGCTCTGCGATCGTCCATTTAGCTTCGTCGCAGAACCGATCGACGCGCGTGCCCCGCACGTACTCCATCACGAGGTACGGCTGGCCCGATTCGGTGCTGCCGCCGTCGAGCAGCTTCGCGATGTTCGGGTGCTCGAGGCGCGCCAGCGTCTGACGCTCGTCGCGGAAGCGGCGGAGGATCTCGTCGCTGTCCATCCCGCGCTTGACGATCTTGATCGCGGCCTGCATCTCGAACTCGCGGTCGGCGCGGCCGGCGAGATACACGACACCCATGCCACCCGATCCGATGACGGACTTCACTTCGTACGGACCGACGCGCGTGCCAATCACGTCGTCCGGCGCGCTCGGCGCCGTCAGGATCGGCGCTTCGAGAAAATCGCCGGATGCTTCGTGTGACTCGAGCAGCATGGCGACTTCGGCGAGAATGTGGGTATCGAGGTTCAGCCGATCGAGGGCGGCGGGCCGATCGGCCTTCGGTCGATCGGCGACTTCCTGGAAGGCGGCTTTGACCTTGTCCCAGAACGCGGGATCGCTCACGGCGTCCGGGGACGCCTGTTCGCTCATGGCGTCCGCTGCAGCTCGCAGTGCAGCCAGGCGCGCGCCATCTGCCACTCGCGCTTGACGGTCGCGACCGAGATGTCGAGCGCCGCGGCGGTTTCCTCGATGCTCAACCCGCCGAAGTAGCGCAGGTCGACGATCTCCGCCTGGCGCGGGTCGAGCGCGGTCAGCTTGTTCAGCGCGTCGTCGAGATCGAGCAGTTCGACGTCGCGTCCAGCAGGCGCCGGGATCGCTTCGTCGAGGATGACGCGCGTGGCGCCGCTGCCCCGCTTCGCCGCGACGTGGCCGCGTGCATGATCGACGAGAATTCGGCGCATCAGACGCGCCGCGACTCCGATGAAATGGCTGCGATTCTGCCAGCGGACGCGGTCCTGCTCGGCGAGGCGCAAGTACGCCTCGTGCACGAGGGCCGTCGGCTGAAGCGTGTGGTTCGCGCGCTCGCGTCCGAGGTACTGCGCCGCGAGGCGGTGCAGATCCTGATAGAGCAGCGGGAGGAGTTCCGCGAGCGCCTCCTCTCCGCGGGCGCCCATTTCCTGAAGCAGTCGCGTGACGTCGCCGGAGGCGTCACCTGTCATGAATAGGCTCGAGCTCGCCTCAGGGTCTGAGCACAAGGGTTCCGTGAACCGTTGAGGCCGCTAATACGGTCTATCGTCACGGCGAA
>VGFF01000068.1 GCA_016868955.1 Armatimonadota bacterium | reverse complement strand
CGACGCGATCGCTTCCCGATGCGGTTTGGTATCGCGGGCAAGGATCGCGCCGTGAATCGCCGGATGCAGCGTCTTCACGCGACCGTCGAGGATCTCCGGGAAACCGGTGATCGCCGAGACTTGCAGCACAGTCAGACCGGCCTCCTCGAGCGTGCGCGCCGTGCCGCCCGTAGAGATCAGCTCATAGCCAGCGTCGCGCAACGCAACCGCGAATGCGACGACGCCGGTCTTGTCGGTGACGCTGAGGAGCGCACGTGGTCGGGTCATGGGATCACCTCCGGTCGCGCCGCTCCTGGGTCGCTTCGCCTCGGGCCGCCACCGCACGGCCGCCCCCGAGATGCTCGATCGCGATCGCGATCGCGGCCGGATACGCGCGATGCTCCTCGGTCGCGACCCGCGCGGCGAGGGAGGCCGGTGTGTCGTCGGGATGCACGGAGACGCGCGCCTGGTGAATGATCGGGCCGGCGTCCGTCTCGCCGGTCACGACGTGGACCGTGCACCCAGATTCGCGATCGCCGGCGGCGAGCACGGCACGGTGGACACGCTCCCCGTACATTCCCTTGCCGCCGTGCTTGGGCAGCAACGACGGATGGATGTTGAGGATGCGGTCGCGAAACCGCGCGACGAAGTCCGCCGACAGGATCTGCACGAACCCGGCGAGGCAGATCAACTCGACTTGGGCCGTCTCGATCAAAGCGACGATCTCGCGCTCGAACTGCGCTTGATCACGTTCGCGGCGATCGACGACGTGGGCCGGCACGCCGGCGTTCAGCGCCCGGACCAACGCGTACACCTCCGGTCGATCGGAGACGACGAGGACCACCGCCGCCGCGAGGTCGCCGCGGGCGGAGGCGTCGAGAATCGCCTGCAAGTTGGAGCCGCCGCCGGAGACGAGGACGGCCAGGCGCGCGGCGCCAGTCATGGGTCTCCCGTACGAAGCGTCACTGCGCGGTCGCCCGCCACGACGCGGCCGATCGTCCACGCCGCCACGCCATTTTCCCTCGCGATTGCGGTGAAACGGTCGACGGCGTTCGCGCGAACCACGATACACATCCCGACGCCCATGTTGAACGTCCGGAACATCTCCTCGTCGGCGACGCCGCCTTCGCGCCGAATCAGGTCGAACACCGCCGGAACTTCCCATGCCGTCGCGTCGATCTCGGCTCGCCGGTTCGCCGGGAGGACCCGCACCAGGTTGCCGGCGATGCCGCCGCCCGTCACGTGCGCGGCCCCGACGACGACCGGTTCCTCGCCGGCCGGGTTCAGGCGTGCGAACGCATCGAGCAGCAAGGGCGCGTAACAGCGGTGCGGACGAAGCAGGGCGTCCGCCCGCGTTTCGCCCAGCATTGGTTCGTGGCGTCTGGCGTCCGCCGGATCGCGGAGCAGCAGCGCGCGCGCCAGCGTATAGCCGTTCGTGTGGAGCCCGTCGGACGCGAGCCCGACGACGACGTCCCCCGGTTCGATCGCCGCGCCATCGACGATACGGTCGCGCTCGACGACGCCGACGGCGCAGCCGACGGCATCATATTCGCCCTCGACGTAGAGGCCGGGCATCTCCGCCGTCTCGCCGCCGATCAGCGCGACGCCGTACGCGCGGCAGGCGTCGGCCATCCCCGTCACCAGCGATTCGAAGATCGTCGCGTCGAGCCGCGCCGCCCCGACGTAATCGAGGAAGAACAAGGGCGCTGCCCCTTGCGCGGCGACGTCGTTGAGCGCGTGGGCGACGGCGTCGTGCCCGATGACCTCGTGACGTCCGGCGATCATCGCGACCTTGGTCTTCGTGCCGACACCGTCGATCGACGAGACGAGCACCGCCGCACGCATGCCCGGCACGCGCACCAGGCCCGCGAAGTGGCCGACATCGCCGAGCACGTGCGCGGTGAATGTCCCCCGTACGCGATCGCCGACCCGCGACAACATACGCGCCTTCGCGTCGATGTCGACGCCGGCATCGCGGTACGTGGCGCCGCCGGACCGCGACGCGTCGCTCACGGCCGCCGCTCCAACGCGTACTTGCCCGCGTCCTCCTCGGCGCCCGTCGTCGTCGGGTAATCGCCGTCGAGGCAGGCCATGCAGAGCTTGTCGCGCGGCAGTCGAATCGCGCTGACGAGCCCATCCTGGCTGAGGTAGCCGAGGGAGTCGGCACCGATCTGGCGCCGGATCTCATCGACCTCGAGGTGCGCGGCCACGAGCTCGCGCCGGTTGCTCGTATCGACGCCGTAGAAGCACGGCCAGCGAATCGGCGGCGACGAGATCCGCAGGTGAACCTCCAACGCGCCGCAGTGGCGGAGCATGGCGACGATCTTGCCCGCTGTCGTGCCGCGGACGATGCTGTCGTCGACGAGCGCGATCCGCCGCCCTTCCACGATCTCGCGCACGGGGTTTAGCTTGACGCGCACGCCAAAGTCGCGCGTGCCTTGATCGGGCTGCATGAACGTGCGGCCGATGTACCGGTTCTTTACGATCCCGAACTCGAACGGCACGCCGGTCGCCTCGGCGAAACCGAGCGCCGCCGACGTACCGGAGTCGGGCACGGGGACGACGATGTCGGCGGCGACCGGATGCTCGGCCGCCAAGACCCGCCCCATTCGGCGCCGCGCCTGATGAACGTTGACGCCGGCCAACGTCGTGTCCGGCCGCGCGAAGTAGATGTACTCGAAGACGCACTGCGCGACGCGCGCCCGCGGAATCGCCCGCATCGAAGCGTGCGACGCACCCTCCAACGAAACGATCTCGCCGGGCGCGACGTCGCGCGCGAACTCGGCGCCGATGTTGTCGAAGGCGCACGTCTCCGAGGCGACGACCCAACCGTCCTGCAAGCGCCCGAGGACGAGCGGGCGAATCGCGTGCGCGTCGCGGAACGCATACACGCGCGCCCCGGCGAGCAACACGACCGTGTAGGCGCCCTCGATCCGCCCCATCGTCTCCGCGATCGCAGCCGCCAAGGACGGCGCCCGCGAGCGCGCGATGCAGCGCAGCAGCACCTCCGTGTCGCTCGTGGCCGTGAACGTCTCGCCCTGCGCTTCCAGCGCGGTGCGCAGCGCGCCAGCGTTCGTGAGATTGCCGTTGTGCGCGATCGCGATCGGTCCCCAGGGCGAGCTCGCGACCATCGGCTGCGCGTTCGCCAGCACCGCCGATCCCATGGTCGCGTAGCGGACGTGGCCGATGCCGACCGACCCGGTCAGCGACTTGACGTTTGCGTCGCTGAAGACCTGGGCCACGAGTCCCATGTCCTTGTGAACGGCGAGCCGGCCGCCTTTGTGCGTCGCGATCCCCGCGCTCTCCTGCCCGCGATGCTGCAGCGCCAGCAAACCGAGATGAAGGTACGGCGCGGCCGCGCCTCCCGGCAGGGACACGCCGATGACGCCGCACTCTTCGCGCAGACCGTCCCAAGGCGCACCGTCGTCCGTGATCGTCACCTCGGTGGCCGCCTCGCCTCGTCGCGACGGTGCTTGCCTGCCGGCGATCGATGTCCGAACAATCATCGTTCAGCCCTCCCAGGCGGTACGGAGTTGGTCGAGGCCAACGACGAGGTCGGCGGACGCGGCGCGAATGGCGAGCGCGTCTCCCTCGACGACGCCGAGCTCGGCGACGGGTACGCCGGCGGACCGGCAGCGCGCGACCAATGCCGCCAACCGCGACCTGGTCACGGTCGCGACGACTCGGGAGGGGCCCTCGCCGAACAACGCGAGTTCCGGATCGCTCGATCCGGAGATCCGGCAACGGGCGCCGAAATGACCGGCGATGCAGCACTCCGCCAGCGCGACCGCCAAGCCGCCGCCGCTGACGTCGTGCGCCGACTGCAGCAGACCGTCGGCCGCAAGCGCCGGCAGCAGCGCCACGAGGCGCGCGTGCGCCGCGACATCGACGCGGACTGGCTTACCGGCGACGCGTCCGCGCACGATCTTGTCATACTCGCTGCCGTCGAGCGAGGCGGCCTCCTCGCCGATCAACACGATGAGGTCGCCGTCGTCGCGGAACGCGGACGTCAGCGCGCAAGAAACATCGGACAGGACGCCGATCACCGCCACCATCGGAGTCGGGAAAATCGAGCCCACGGGAGACTCGTTGTACAGACTGACGTTGCCGCCGACGATCGGCACGCGCATCGCGCGGCAGGCGTCGGCGATGCCGGCGATCGCGTTATGAAGGTCCCAGGCGGTCTCGGGTTTTTCCGGGCTGCCGAAGTTGAGGCCGTCCGTCGCGGCGACGGGCCGCGCACCGGTGCAGGCCACGTTGAGCGCGGCTTCGCTCGCCGCCCCGGCGCCACCAGCCCAGGCATCCAGCCACGTCGTGCGCCCGTTACCGTCGATGGCAACCGCGATCGCCACGGGCGGCGCTTCCTTGAGGCGGAGGACGGCGGCGTCGGCACCCGGCGCGACGACGGTGTTGAGCTGCACCATGTGGTCGTACTGCCGAAACACCGCACGCTTTGACGCGACCGTGGGAGCGCCTAATACACGCAATAACGCCTCGGCCACCGATCGCGGCGACTCCGGAGCTTCGACGATGAGCGCTCTCCCCTTCGGCTCTTCCTCGGGAACTTGATAGGCCGGCGCTTCCGTGAGCGACTCCGGCGGCAGATCTACGACGAGCGTGCCGCCGTCGTAGATGCGCAGCGCGGGTTCGGCCGTCACCTCGCCGATCACCTCGGCCTGCAAGCCCCACCGACGGTAGATCGCGGCCACGGTGTCGGCCTCGCCCTGCCGCACGATGAGCAGCATCCGCTCCTGCGACTCCGAGAGCAGCAGCTCGCCGGCGGTCATGCCCGCTTCCCGTCGCGGCACGCGCGCCAGATCGATCCGCATGCCGACGCCGCCCTTGCTGGACATCTCCGACGTCGCGCACGTGAGGCCTGCCGCGCCCATGTCCTGGATCGCGACGACGACGCCAGTGTCCAGCGCTGCCAGCGTCGCTTCGATCAGCGACTTGCCGGCGAACGGATCGCCGATCTGCACCGCCGATCGGTCGCGATCCACGGACGCGACGTCGAGCTCGTCGGACGCGAACGCCGCGCCGCCGATGCCGTCCCGCCCCGTGCGGGCGCCGGCGTACAGCACCGGATTTCCTGGCCCGGCCGCCGCCGACCGCGCGAGTCTATCGGCGCGCACGATGCCGATGCAGGCGGCGTTGACGAGCGGATTTTCGGCGTAGCGATCCTCGTAGACGAGCTCGCCGCCGACCGTCGGCACGCCGATCGCGTTGCCGTAGTGCGCGATGCCCGAGACGACGCCGTCGCGCAAACGACGACTGGCGGCGTGTGCAGGCGACCCAAAGCGCAGCGAGTCGAGGATCGCGATCGGACGCGCGCCCATGGACAGGACGTCCCGCAGGATCCCGCCGACGCCGGTGGCGGCGCCGTGAAACGGATCGATCGCGCTGGGGTGGTTGTGGCTCTCGACCTTCAAGGCGACGCCGATACCCGGCGCCACCTCGACGACGCCGGCATTCTCGCCGGGGCCCTGCAGGACGCCGTCTCCCTGCGTCGGCAGGAGCTTGAGGTAGCGGCGCGAGTGCTTGTAGGCGCAGTGTTCCGACCACATGACGCCAAACATCGCCAGCTCGACGCGGTTCGGCTCGCGGCCGAGACGCCCGCGGATCTCGAGGTACTCGGTCCACCGCAGGCCGGCGGCCCGCACGTCGGCGAGGGAGAACGCGGCGTCGACCGCCGCGTCCGTTCTCAACGCCCACCGCCGGCCACCGAGTGGGCGCGCTTGGCGATGCTCGCCAGCAATCCTTCGAAAAACGCGCGCCCGTCGCACGAACCCAACAAGGCCTCGCTGCACCGCTCCGGATGCGGCATCATGCCGAGAACGTTGCCGCGCTCGTCGACGATGCCGGCGATGTTGTGCAACGCGCCGTTGGGGTTGCCATGCGCGGTCGCGGCGCCGTCGTCGTCGACGTAGCGAAAGACGACTTGGCGGTTCGCCTCCAACCGCGACAGGGTATCGGCATCGGCGTAGTAGTTCCCCTCGCCGTGCGCGACCGGCATGCGCGCGATCTGCCCGCGCCCATACGCGCAGGTGAACGGCAAGTCGTCGCGCTCGACGCGAATACGCGTCCAGTCACAGACGAACGTGGCGTCGCGGTTAGGCAGCATGGCGCCCGGGAGCAGACCGGCCTCGAGCAGGATCTGGAACCCGTTGCAGATGCCAGCGACGAGCACGCCGGCGGAGGCGGCGGCACGGACCGCGGCCAGGATCGGGCTCGTCGCGGCGATCGCGCCGGCGCGCAAGTAGTCTCCATAGGAGAATCCGCCCGGCAGGATCACGGCGTCGAATCCAGCCAAAGACCGCTCCTCGTGCCAGACGGTGTGCGCGTCGGCGCCGAGGACGCCGCGCAGCACGTGCAGGACGTCGCGGTCGCAGTTAGATCCCGGAAAGATCACGACGGCGACGCGCGGCGCGCTCACCGCGCCTCCTCGTCCAGACGCGTGATCTCGAATTCCTCGATCAACGGGTTCGCCAGGAAGCGCGTGCACATCTCGCGCGCGGCTTCCTGCCAGTTCGCCGCCGGCAGGTCGAGGTCGATGACGCGGCCGACTCGGACGTGCGCCGCGTCGTAGTCCATCGTGCGCAGGGCGCGTTCCACCGCTTGGCCCTGCGCATCGAGGACGCCGTCCTTGAGCAGGATCGTCAGCCGTACACGCGCCGCCGTCGCGTTCGCCGTCGTCAATTCGCTCCCTCCCCTTCCAACGCCAGCTCCGTGAGCCGCTGGAACGGCTCCAGGTAACGCGCCCGGGCCGCCGCGACGACGCTATCGGCCAGCGGCGGAGCCGGCGGGATCTTGTCCCAACCGACCTCCTCGAGGAAGTCGCGCACGAACTGCTTGTCGTACGCCGTCATCCACCCGGATCGCTCGTAAGTCTCGCGATCCCAGAAGCGCGACGAGTCCGGCGTTCCGATCTCGTCGATCAGCGCGATCTGCCCGCCGACGAGGCCGAACTCGAACTTCGTATCGGCCAACACGAGCCCGCGATCCCAGGCGTGCTCGTGCATGTGGCGGTAGAGCGCGACGCTGGCGTCGCGCATCCGCGTCGCCTCGGTCGCGCCGATCTCGTTTGCGACCTGGGCGAAGCTGACGTTGACGTCGTGACCCTCGTCCGCCTTCGTCGCCGGAGTCAGGATCGGCTCGGGCAGGCGGCCGCCGTGAGCGATTCCCTTCGGTAGCACGAGGCCGCCGATGCCGCCGCTGCGCCGATACTCGCGGTAGCCCGAGCCCGCCAGATAGCCGCGGACGACGAACTCGAAGTCGCAACGTTGCGCCGCGCGCGCGAGCATGCCGCGCCCGCGCAACAGACCGAGCTCGGATTCGTCGACGCGGACGGCGGCGGCGATGTCGTCGAGATCGGTCGACAAGAAGTGGTTCGCGACGATCGAGGCGGTGCGGCGAAACCAAAACGCCGACAGCTGATTGAGGATGCGGCCGCGGTCGGGAATCGGCGTCGGCAGCACCGCGTCGAACGCGCTCAGCCGGTCGGTCGCGACGAGGAGCAGCAGGTCGCCGAGCGCGTAGACGTCCCGGACCTTCCCCCGGAACAACGGTGTGCGGCCGGGCACGTAGTCGACGTACAACGCCTCGTTCAAGGCACCGCTCCTTCGCCGATCGGAACGCCGACGCGCGACAGGATCTCGTCGACGTGGGCAAGGTACGGCGCCGGATCGAAGCACGCGTCCAGCGCATCGACCGAGATCGCGGCCGCGACCGCCGGATCGGCGAGCAAGCCGCGGCGCAGCGCGTCCGGCGCGCGATCGGGGTGCTGCCAGACGGCCAGCGCGGCTGCCTGAACGGCGCGGTAGGCAGCGTCGCGCGACATCCCGTGCTCGATCAGCGCCAGCAGGACGCGGTGCGAGTAGACGAGGCCGCCGGTGCGCTCGAGGTTACGCCGCATGTTCCCCGGATACACGTTGAGGCCGGCGAGCACGGCATTCATCTTCCGTAGCATGTAGTGCAACAGCGACGTGCTTCCTGACAGGACGATCCTCTCGACCGATGAGTGGCTGATGTCGCGCTCGCCCCACAATGCCTGATTCTCCATCGCCGCCAGCGCGTTCCCGCGCAGCATGCGCGCCAACCCGGCGACGCGTTCGCAGACGATCGGATTACGCTTGTGCGGCATCGCCGACGAGCCGGTCTGTCCGGCCGCGAACGGCTCCTCGAGCTCGAGGATCTCCGTGCGTTGCAGCGACCGGATCTCGGTCGCGATCTTCTCCAGGGTGCCGCCGACGACGGCGAGCTGGCTCAGATACTCGGCGTGGCGGTCGCGCTGCAGTACTTGGGACGACGCTTCCGCGACGGCGAGGTCCAGACGCGCGCAGATGTACGCTTCCGCCCACGGTGGAAGGTGCGCGTAGTTTCCGACCTCGCCGGAGATCTTGCCGACGCGAACGACGTCGCGCGCGCGAGACAACCGCTCCCGGTTGCGGCGCATCTCGGCGAGCCAGACGGCGACCTTGATTCCGAAGGTCAACGGCTCGGCTTGCACGCCGTGGGTGCGGCCGGCCATCAGCGTGGCACGGTGTGCCGCGGCGAGCGCGGCGAGCGTGGCGTCCATCCGGTCGACCTCGGCGACGAGGAGGTCGGTCGCCTTCGTCAATACGACGGACGTCGCCGTGTCGACGACGTCGGAGGATCCCAGCCCGTGGTGGAGGAATCGCGCCGCCTCTCCGACGGTCTCGCCGACGACGCGCAGGAACGCGACGACGTCATGACGCGTCTGGGTCTCTTCGATCTCGTGGATGCGGTCGACGTCGCTGACGTGGGCGCGCGCGCGAATCTCGCGGGCCGCTGCCGCGGGGATCAGTCCGTGCTCTGCCTGCACCTCGGCCGCGAGGATCTCGATCTCCAACCACGTCTCGAACTTCGTGCGGTCGCTCCACAGCGACCGCATCTCCGCCGTCGTGTAGCGCGGAATCACGGCAGGCCTCCCGGCGTGTGGATCATATCCTCGCGCCGCGGGCCCGTGCCGATCCACGTGATCGGCACGCCGCAGAGGTCCTGCACGCGGGTCAGGAAGCGGCGCGCTTCATCGGGCAGCTGGTCGTAACGCGTCGCGCCCGCGACCGGCCGCTTCCACGCCGCCATCTCCTCGTAGACTGGACGGACGCGCTCCAAGATCGGCGCAGTCGGGACGGTGTCGATGCGCTTGCCGCCCTCGTCGTAGGCCACGCAGAGGCGGATGGGATCGAACGAATCCAGGACGTCGAGCTTCATGATCGCGATGTCGGTGCAACCGTTCAGGCGGGCCGCGAACCGGGCGGCGACGCCGTCGAACCAACCGCAGCGCCGCGGGCGGCCAGTCGTCGCGCCGTATTCGTGGCCGACCTCGCGCAGGCAATCTGCGATCTGGCCGCGCTCCTCCGTTGGCATTGCGCCGGCGCCGACGGCGGTCGTATACGCTTTCACGACGCCGACGACGCGCGTGATCCGACGCGGCGGAATGCCCGCACCGGCGCAGGCGCCGCCCGCGAGCGTCGTCGAGGACGTGACGTACGGATAGATGCCCCAGTCGAGGTCGCGCATCGTGCCGAGGTGCCCTTCGACGAGGACCGCGGCCTCGGCGTCGAGGGCGCTCTGCACGACCTCGAAGCCATCGACGATGTACGGTCGCAACGTGTCAGCCCATCGCAAGCAGCGCTCGAGGATCGGCGGCACCTGCAGCCGCGGCTGGCCGTACAACGACGCCATCGCGCCATTGACCCGCCGTACCATCGCGCCCAGCTGCTTCTCCAAGTAGGCGGGCTCGACGAGGTCGCCGAACGTCACACCGATCCGGCCGACCTTGTCGACGTACGTCGGCCAGATGCCTTGCTTCGTCGTGCCATGGGCGTGGAGACCTTGCGACTCCTCTTCGAGCCGGTCGACGAGAATGTGATGGTCGAGCGTCACGTGCGCGCGGTTGGAGATCAACAATTCGCCGCGGCGGTGACCCGCTTCATTGAGCTCGCGGATCTCCTGGAGCAGCACGTCGGGATTGACGACACAGCCCGGGCCGATGAGGTTGCGGCACCCGGGGTTGAAGATGCCGCCCGGCACCAAGTGCAATCGGAAGGTGCCGAACTCGTTGACGATCGTGTGCCCGGCGTTCGCGCCGCCGTTGTAGCGGACGACGAGCTTCGTGTCTTGCGCCAGCGCGTCGATGACCTTTCCTTTTCCTTCATCGCCCCAATGCAGGCCGATGATTGCCGTTACGCTCAATGCGCCACCTCGTTCGTTCTTTCCCGGCGCGTCGCCGGGGCGGTCGCGCCGAGCGCTCGCAGGCCGATGTCGCGCCGTACCTGAGCCCCGGAGAAGCGAATCCGATCCAGCGCCGCGTAGGCGCGGTCGCGTGCGGCGTGCCCGTCCGGGCCGCGACCGACGACGCTCAAGACGCGGCCGCCGGTCGCGAGCAGGGCGCCGTCGCGGCGGGCGGTACCGGCCTGGAAGACGAGCGCGTCCGGTTCGGCCGCCGCCGCTTCCAGACCCGTGATCGCGCACGGCTCGGGGGCACGCTCCGGATATCCCGCCGACGCCGCGACGACGGAAACCGCCGCGCCCGGCCGCCATCGCAATGTCGCGCCGCGCAAGTCGCCGGTCGTCGCGGCCACGAGGAGATCGGCGAGATCGACATCGAGCAGCGCGAGCAATGCCTGCGCCTCGGGATCGCCGAACCGGGCGTTGAACTCCAAGACCTTGGGTCCCGCGTCGGTGATCATCAGGCCGGCGTACAACACGCCGCGAAACGGAGTCCCGGCGCGTGCGAGCGCCGCCGCGGTCGGTCGCAGGATCG
>VGFF01000067.1 GCA_016868955.1 Armatimonadota bacterium | reverse complement strand
TGAAGCCTACGCCCGAGGAAACGCCGGTCGTCGAGGACGAGAGCGACCTCGCGGCCCGGCTCGAGGAGCAGATCGCCGAATACCGCGCGTTCAAGGAGGCTGCGACCGCGCTGGCGGTGCTCGAGGCGGTGCAGCAGAAGGTGTTCACGAGTCCGCCGGCCGACGTCGCGCCGGACGACCTGCCGCTCGTCGGCATCACGGTCGAAGACTTGTTCACGGCGTTTCGCCGCGTGTTGGAACGGTCCGAGGACGTCGTCGCCGAGATCCCCGCCGACGGCGTGACGGTCGGCGCGCAGATGCGGACGGTCCTACGCGCGTTGCGCGCGTTCCCGCGCGGTTTGGCGTTCGAGCGGATCTTCGATCCAAAGGCGTCTCGCCTCGTCGTCATTGTCACGTTCCTGGCGCTGCTGGAGTTGATGAAGCGCCGCAGCGTCCGCGTCGAGCAGGAACGGCCGTTCTCTCCGATCCTCCTCTTCGCCACGACGCCGGCGGAAGGGGAGTCATGACGGTCGAAGGCACCGAAGACCTCGTCGCGGCGCTGGAGTGCTTGATGCTCGTCAGCGGCGGTCCCGTGCCGATCGACCGCTTGGCGCAGGCGATCCAGCGATCGCCGGCGGAGACCGAAACGCTGATCGACGCGCTGCGCGCGCGCTACGACGGGCGGGGATTGATGGTCCAGCCGGTCGCCGGCGGCTGGCAGTTGTGCACGCGGCCGGAGTTCGCACCGTACGTCACGAAGCTGTTGGAGATCCAAGCGGAACCGCTGACGAAAGCGACGCTGGAAACGCTCGCGATCATCTCCTACAAGCAGCCGGTGACGCGCCCGGAGGTCGAAGCCGTGCGCGGCGTCGGCTGCGGGCATCACATCCGCAAGCTCCTCGGTCGCAACCTAATTGGGGAGGTCGGCCGGAAACCAACGCCTGGCCAACCGGTCCTCTACGGCACGACCGAGCTGTTCCTTCGCCACTTCGGCCTCCGCGATCTCAACGACCTGCCGCCGGTGCTCGGCCAACAACGCCTGACAGAAGCGGTCGCAACCGCGAGCGGGCCGCCCGCGGCGGATTGAAAACCATGCTTCGCATCGTCGCGGCGGCGCTGTGCTTGGTGATCGGGCTCCCCGCGACCGCGTCGGCGGCGGTGCCCGCGCGTATAATCGCCGATCCGATAGGACTGGGCATCGACGCTTCGGCGTACGTGCTGATGGAAGGGCACACCGGACAGATACTCGCTGCGCACAACGCGCACGTGCTCCGACCGCCGGCGAGCACGACGAAGGCGTTGACGGCGCTAATCGCGCTCGAGACGCTTCCTCTCGCGCGGACGTTAACCGCGAGCCGACGCGCCGCCGAGGCGCGGGAGGGTTCGGCGATCGGGTTCGAGGTCGGCGAGCGCCATACCGTCGAGGACCTGTTGCGGGCGCTGCTGTTGAAGTCCGCCAACGACGCCGCGATCGTCCTCGCCGAAGGGATCGACGGGACGGTCGAACGTTTCGTCGCCCGTATGAACCGCCGCGCGCGGGCGCTCGGGGCCGAACGTTCGATGTTCGCCAACCCGCACGGACTTCATGACCCACGACACTTGGCGACGGCCCGCGACCTGGCGTTGATCGCGCGCGCCGCGATGCGCAACGAAGACTTCGCCCGGCTCGTCGCGATGCGAACGGCGCCGTACGCCGGCCCGACCGCCCCGATCGAGCTCGTCAACCGCAACCGGCTGCTCTGGCAGCTCGACGGCGCGGACGGCATCAAGACGGGTTTCGTGAACGAATCGGGCCAATGCTTGATCGGCTCGGCGAGCCGCGACGGCCGGCGGCTGATCACGGTGTTGCTGGACGCGCCGTTCGTCTTTCGGGATACTCGGGCGCTGATCGGGCATGGGTTTGCCAAGACGAGACTGCAAACGCTCGTGCGGCGCGGCGAGACGCTGGCGCGGTACGGCGCGGTGGGCGCCCTCGGCGAGGTTGAGGCGCGCGCGGCGCAGGATGTCTCCTGGACGATGCCGGTTGGCGCGCGCGCCAGCGTGAAGCCGATCGCCACCGTGGGCTTGCGCGCCCCGGTTGATGCCGAACAGATCATCGGTGAGGCGGAGGTGCGCGTCGACGACGAGATCATTGGGCACGTGCCGCTGATCGCCGATCGCGCGCTGCGCCGCGAATCCGTGCTGACGTCGATTCTGCGTTGGGTGTTCCGCTGGTTCGGTCGCGCGTCCGTGGGGCTGCGACCGCGACCGGCGGCGGCTGCGTCGTCGCCCTTCGCGGCAGTCCCGGCGGAGCGTTTCGCCGTTCCCCTCGTCGTCACCGATGCCGCCGGGGTGACGCACCGGTTCGTCGCGCCCCCGCGGCGCGTCGTTTCGATCGCCCCTAGCGTGACGGAGATGCTCTACGCGGTGGGCGCCGAGGATCAAGTGGTCGGCGTGTCGGCGGCCGACGACCATCCGACGCGCGTCCGTGACAAGCCGCGCGTCGGCGGGTTTCAGGTCGACGACGAGCGCGTCGCCGCGCAGCGGCCGGACCTCGTGATCGGCGTGCTAGGCTTGCAGGCCGACGTCCTGGCGCGACTGCGACGGGCCGGTCATCGCGTCTTCGCCGTCGACGGCCGCTCCCTTGAGGCGACGGCCGCCGCGATCCAGGTCGTCGGCCGCGTGATGGGCCGCCCGGAAGCGGCGGCACGAATCGCGGCGGGCTTGCGCGCGCAGGTCGCCGCCGTGCGCGCGCGCGTCGCCCCGAAGCCGATACCGGCGGTCTACGTGGAGGTCTGGGATCAGCCGTTCCTCACGGTGGGGCGCGATACGCTGCTCGACGATTTGATCCGGATCGCCGGCGGACGTAACGTCTTCGCGGACGTGCGAGGCTGGCCGCAGGTCGCCGAGGAAGAGATCGTGCGGCGGTCGCCAGACGTCGTACTGTTGCTCGGTAAGACCGCCGCGCGCGTGCGCGCCCGGGCGGCCTGGCGATCGGTGCCCGCGCTGAAGAACGGGCGCGTGTACGAGCTGGACGCCTCGCTCGTCACGCGGCCCGGGCCTCGTCTCGGCGAAGGCGCCGAGCACGTCGCGCGCTTGCTGTACCCGGCGCACCGTGGGGACGCGACGCCACGTTGACCACAGCGGCGCTCGAGGGGAAGCGCGTGCACGTCGCGTACGGCGACCGCGCCGTGCTCGCCGACGTATCGTGGACCCTGCGCGCCGGCGCGTTTCTCGCGATCTGCGGACCAAACGGCGCCGGCAAGAGCACTCTGCTGCGCGCCGCCGCCGGCCTCCTGGCGCCGGCGCGCGGTGCGGTGACCCTTGACGGGCGGGCAGCGACGGCCTGGACGGCGCGCGAGCGGGCGATGCGCATCGGATACCTCCCGCAACACGCCGCCGATCTGCCGGGGTTTTCCTGCCGCGCGGTCGTCCGCATGGGCCGTTACGCGATCGCCGACGAGGATCGCGACGCCGGCACGCGTGCCGTCGATCGCGCGATGGCGCGCACGGACACGCGGGCGCTCGCGGACCGTCCGTTCGACGAGATCAGCGGTGGCGAGCGGCAGCGGGTGTTGGTCGCGCGGGCCCTGGCGCAATCCGCGCCGATCCTGCTCTTCGACGAGCCGACGACGCATCTCGACTTGGCCAATCAGGTCGCGATCGCAGCGCTCCTGCAGTCGCTCGCGGCGGACGGCGCGGCCGTGGCCTGCGCGCTGCACGACCTCAATCTCGCGGCTGCGTTCGCGACGCGGGTACTGCTGCTGGCGCACGGTCGCGTCGTCGCCGATGATGTTCCCGAACGCACGTTGCAACCGGGGGTGCTGGGTGCGGTTTTCGGCGTGCCGCTCGTGGGCATAGCGCACCCGCACGGCGGTGCGCCCGTGCTTGCGACCGCGAGGGGGGAGAACGCGTGCATCGGCGGCTGACGATCGCGATCGACGGACCGATGGGCGCCGGTAAGGGCACCGTCGCCCGCCTGCTCGCCAATCGCCTCGGCTACGTGTACGTCGACACGGGCGCCATGTACCGGGCGATCGCCTGGAAGGCGTTGCAACGGCAGGTGGACCTCGACGATGAAGCGTCGGTCGGCCGGCTGGCGGCGGCGACCGAAATTCGGATCGATCCGACGCCGCAAGGATTGCGCGTGTTCTGCGACGGCGAGGAAGTGACGGCCGCCATTCGCGCCTTTGACGTCAACGCTGCGGTCGGCCGCGTCGCGTCGCACCCGGCCGTGCGCGCGACGTTGACGGGGCGGGCGCGGGAGATGGGGCAGAGTGGCGGCATCGTCATGGATGGACGCGACATCGGCACCGTGGTGCTGCCCGACGCCGACGTGAAGATCTACCTCGACGCGACCTTGGACGAGCGCGCGCGCCGCCGCTGTGCCGAGCTGGCGGCGAAGGGCGAGCGCGTCCCCTTCGAAACGGTGTGCGGCATCGTCGCCGACGATGACGACCGGGCGATGATGCGCACGACGGCGCCGCTGCGGCAAGCGCCGGGCGCGATCCGCATCGACTCGACGGGGCGGTCGCCGGAGCAGGTCGCGGACGAGATCGAATCCATCCTCCGCAAGGATCCGCATGTATCCCATCGTTAAGCTCGGACTGACCGCGTTGCTGCGCGCGGTCTTCCGCATGCGGGTGACCGGGCGCGAGCACGAGCCGCGCGACGGCCCGTTCATCGTCGTCGCCAACCATTGGAGCTACATCGATCCGCCGGCGATGGGGTGCGCGGTGCGGCGGCGGCTCGCATTCATGGCGAAGGCAGAGCTGTTCCGGCCCGGCATCCTGAATTGGTTCATGCGATCGATGGGATCGTTTCCGGTGCGGCGCGGCGAATCGGATCGGGCGGCCATCCGCGCCGCGCTCGAAGTCGTCGCGCGCAGCGGCGCGCTGGCGATGTTCCCGGAGGGCACGCGCAACCCGCGCGGCGCCCTGATGCCGGCGCAGCCGGGCGCGGCGTTTCTGGCGCTGCGCGCCGGCGTGCCGATCCTGCCGATGGGGATCCGCGGGACGTTGGAAGCGTTCCCGAAGGGCGCGAAGCTGCCGCGCCCACGGCCGATCCAGGTTCGGATCGGGCCGCCGATCCGCCTCGACGACATTCCGCGCGGCCGTGATCAGGTCGCGATCGCCAGCGACCGCATCATGCGCGCGATCGCGACGCTGCTCGAAGTGGATCCGCCGCCGCCAGCCGCGCGCGCCGAAGCCGCCGCGGCGGACCGGCCACAGCCCTGAGTGTTATCCTGGTCGTCGTGAAGATCATCGTTGCGCGTCACATGGGCTTTTGCGGCGGCGTGAAGCGGGCCGTGGAGATTTCGCGGCAGACGGCCGATTCGCACGCCGGCCCGGTCATGACGTGGGGACCGCTCATCCACAACCCGCAGGTTGTCGGCCGGCTGCAAGACTCTGGCGTGCAGGTCGCCGAACGGGCCGAGAATCTGCAAGGCGAGGCATTCGTCGTCTCCGCGTACGGCGTCGAAGAGGCTGTGCTCGACATCGTGCGCGACCGTGGCATGAAGGTCGTGGACGCCACCTGCCCGGTCGTCACGCGCGCGCACGCGCTCGCCGAGGCCCTCGTCGACGAAGGGTACTTCCTCGTCGTCGTCGGCGACCACGGGCATCCCGAAATGGTCACGTTGAAGGAGAAGCTCGGGGAACGCGTCGCGATCGTGCAGACGCCGGCGGAAGCGCGGGCGTTGAAGCTGCGCGGCAAGATCGGCGTCGTGTCGCAGACGACGCAGTCGTTGGAGAACTTCCGGCAGATCGTCGGCGACATCGTCTTGCGCGTGAAGGAGACGAAGGTCATCAATACGTTGTGCCCGGCGATCACCGTGCGGCAGGAGGAGGCCGACAAGCTCGTCGGCGAGGTCGACATCCTCCTCGTCATCGGCGGGCACCAGAGCGCGAACACCACCCGCCTCGCCGAGATCGGGCGCACGAACGGTCTGCCCACTTATCACGTCGAGACGCCCGAGGAGATCCAGCCTTCCTGGTTCGGCGCCGACTCGGTCATCGGCGTCATGTCCGGCGCGTCGACGCCCGGTTGGATCATCGAACGCGTCCTGTTGAAGCTCGAAGACATCCGCGTCGCCGTCGACGCCTAGCCGGCGCCGCCCCACCGTCGTGGCCGAATCCGTCATGCCGTCCTCCGGCAGCGCCGACGAAGCGCGCTGGCCACTCGTCGCGATCGTCGGGCGACCGAACGTCGGCAAGTCCGCGCTGTTCAACCGCCTCGTCGGCCGCCGCGTCGCGATCGTCGAGGACCAGCCGGGCGTGACCCGCGACCGCCTCTACGAAACGGTCGAGTGGGGCGGCCGCCGCTTCCGCCTCGTCGACACCGGCGGCATCGTCGAAGGGCCGGCCGACCGCATGCAGTCGCAGATCCGGCGTCAGGCCGAGATCGCGGTCGCTGAGGCGGATCTGATCGTCTTCCTCGTCGATCTGCACGCCGGCGTGCTGCCCGACGACGACGAGGTCGCGGACATCCTGCGGCGCAGCCGGCGCCCCGTGTTGCTCGTTGCGAACAAGGCGGACGATCCGCGAACGGACGCGACGGCGGCGACGGACTTCCTCGTGTTCGGGCTTGGCGAACCCATGCTCGTCTCCGCCATCCACGGCATCGGCACCGGCGACTTGCTCGACGAAGTGTGCCTGCGGCTGCCCGTCGCCGCCGAGCCGGCGCCCGACGACGAATCCGTGCGGATCGCGTTTGTCGGCAAGCCCAACGTCGGCAAGTCGTCGCTCGTCAACACGCTCCTCGGCGAGGAGCGCGCGATCGTGCACGACGCGCCGGGAACGACGCGAGACGCGACCGACACGGATCTGCGGACCGGCGATCGGCGCTACGTGCTCGTCGACACCGCTGGCTTGCGGCGCCGCGCGCGCGTGCACCAGTCCGTCGAGTACTACAGCGCCACCCGCACCGAGCGCGCGATCGAGCGCGCCAACGTCGTCGTGCTGGTCATCGACGCGCAGGCCGGCGTCGTCGACCAAGACCAGCGGATCGCGCAGCTCGTCGCCGAAAAGGGCAGGGCGATGGTCATCGCAGTCAACAAGTGGGATCTGATGGCCGGCACCGACACGAGGACGTACGCCAAGAAACTCCTGTACGACCTGCGGCACGTCGGATACGCGCGCACGTTGTTCGTCTCCGCGGTCACCGGGCGCAACGTCACCAAGATCCTCGACGCGGCCGCGAAGGCTGACGCCGCCCACCGCATCGCCCTGCAGACCTCGCCGCTGAACAAGGTCATCGAGGCGGCGGAGGAAGCGATGCAACCGCCGGCCGACCGCGTCGGGCGCCGCCTGAAGATCTACTACGCGACTCAGGTGGGGTCGCGCCCGCCGGTCGTCGCGCTGTTCGTCAACTTCCCCGAGATTGTCACGACCTCGTACCGGCGATACCTGGAAGGCAAGCTCCGGGCCGCGTTCGATCTCGACGGCACGCCGATCCGCCTCGTCGCGCGCGCGCGGAGGAGAAGCGGCGCGGATTCGAGAACTTCAGGCGCGTGACCGGCGTACTGCTCCTCATCGGTTCCTATCTGCTGGGCTCTATCCCGTCGGGGCTGTGGCTTGTGCGCACGCTGCGCGGCGTCGACGTGCGCGATCACGGCAGCCGCAACATCGGTGTCGCGAATGTGTATCGGGTCGCCGGTCCGGCGGTCGGCGCGCTCGTGCTCGCGGCGGACGCGTGGAAGGGCGGATTGCCGGTGTTGATCGCGCGGTGGCTCTTCCCCGATCCCGGCTGGGCCGTCCTCGCCGGGCTCGTCGCGATCGCCGGCCACAACTGGTCGATCTTCCTTGGATTCCGCGGCGGCAAGGGAATCGCGACGAGCTTCGGCGTTCTGCTCGCGTTGTCGCCGCTGGCGGCGCTCGTCGCCGCCGCCGTCTGGATCGTCACCGTCGCCGCGACGAAGTACGCGTCGCTCGGGTCGCTGCTCGGACTGCTGTCGCTGCCGGTCACAATGGCGGCGCGCGGCGCGCCGGCCGAGCACTTCGGGTTCGCGTTGATCGCGATCGTCTTCGGCTTCTATCAGCATCGCGCGAATATCCTCCGTTTGCTCAGCGGCACCGAGAATCGCATCACCGACCGTCCGCGCTCGCGCGCATGAACGTCTGGGTCTACGGCGCCGGCGCGGTCGGCTCACTGCTCGGTGGGCGATTGGCCACCGCCGGCGAGCGCGTCACGCTGCTGTGCCGCGCCGCGCACGCGCAGGCGATCCGCGAACGCGGGTTGCGCATCGAAATGCCCGACGGCGCGCGGACCGAGATCGGCAACCTCGATGTCGTCACCGAGCTCGCTGCCGCGCCCAGGGATCCCGACCTCGTCTTGGTCACGGTGAAGGGCGATCGGACGCAGGCAGCGGCCGAAGAGATCGCGGCGTGCGCGCCGCGGCGCGCACGCGTGTTGTCGTTTCAGAACGGCGTCGGCCACGAGGAGACGCTGGCCGCGCGATTGGGCGGTGAACGCGTCCTCGCTTGCGCGACCACGATCGCGGCGTCGCTGGTCGCGCCGGGGCACGTCGTCCAGCACAATCGCGGCGGCGTCGGGATCGCCCCTTGGAGCGGCGCCGATCCGGCGCCGATCGCCGCCGCACTCGCGACGGCCGGGCTGCGCACGCGCGTCTACGCACGCGCTCTGGATCTCAAGTGGTCGAAGCTGCTGCTCAACTTGCTGGGCAACGCCACGGCGGCGATCGTCGATCAACCGCCGGAGGCGATCTACGCCGATCCTCAACTCTTCGCGATCGACCGGCGCGCCTTTCTGGAAGCGCTCGACGTCATGCCCGTGCTGCGCGTCGACGTCGTCGATCTGCCGGGATTCCCCGTTCGCTTGCTCGCTCGCGTCATGCGCCTGCCGGGGCCGCTCGTGCGGCCGCTGCTGCGGTGGCGCATGGCGACCGGGCGCGGCGGCAAGCTGCCGTCGTTCCTCGCCGATCTGCGGCGCGGCGCGCCGCGATTGGAGGTTGCCTACGTCAACGGCGCGGTCGCGCGCGCGGCGGCGCAGGCCGGCCTTGCCGCGCCGGCCAACGCCAAGATCACGACGCTGCTCGAAGAGATCGCGTCCGGCGCGCGCGACGGATCGCCGTATCGGCAAGATCCCACGGTGTTGGTCGCGGCGGTCGAGGATGCCACGCGCGCGAGCCGAGGGCGCTAGTTTCGGGGTTGCTCGGGCTTCGGAAAGTCAGGGACGGCGCCCGGGACGAGGCGGTCGCGCAGCACCGACGACAGCCACCTCGCGTCGGCCTCGACGATGCGCCACTGATCGCTCTGGCGCGCGAGGCGCAGGTGGATGACCGTCTTTTCCTTTTGACGAACGACGACGGAGACGCGGCCGTCCGGTTCCGTCGTGAACTCGGCGCCCCATAACACCGCGACCACGGCCGCAGGCCATCCGCCTTCGCGCGGAATCTGCAGCGGCGCCTTCGGATCGCCGTCGGCAATCTGACGCACGACGACGCGGATCTCGTCCCGCAGGCGTTGCTCGATCACCGGCCGCGCCAGCCCGAATAGCTGCGCGAACAAAGGGCGCATGACCTCGCTGAGCAGATTGCTCGTGGGATCGCCCGCCTTCGCCTTCGACCACTCGCGCTGCAGCACTTCGGCGGTGGATGAAGCGACGGCGGGAACGTCGACGCGCGCGAGCGCATCGTCGTCGCGGCCGTCGCGCAGCTCCTGCGCGAACTGGATCACCGCGGCCTGCGGCGTCGTCATCGCCCAGGCCCCGCCAACGAACAGCACGAACGCGACGAAGAGCAGCGCGTACAGGCGCAGGCCCATCAGGACAACGTCCTCATGGATCGAGACGAGGCAACGTGGCGCGGGAGACGGTCATCTATCATAGAATACGGTCCCAGCATACCAACACGGGAACCCGCGGCGCGCGGCGTCGCGGGGCGGTGCCATCCACCGGCTTGTGATACACTGACAGCCGTCACGTCGGGCCGTAGCGCAGCTTGGTAGCGCGCCTGAATGGGGTTCAGGAGGTCGGCGGTTCAAGTCCGCCCGGCCCGACCAGTCCGCTCCCGCACGAGACTTCGACCTTCTTGCTCGCGTACGCTTCGCGCCGCACTCGTCAGAGACTGCGCGCGCCGAACGTGTCGCACGATTTGATCCGTCCGGACTCGAAACTGCGCCGGAACCAACGCACGCGCTGCTCGGACGTCCCATGCATGAACGAGTCGGGCACGATGCGTCGCTGCCATTGCCGTTGCAACGTATCGTCGCCGATCGCGCTGCGCGTCGTCGGCCTGGCGCGCCCACATTCCGGCGAAGCAGTCGGCTTGCAACTCGACGCGCACGGACAACGCGTTCGCTTGCGCGCGCATCTCGTCGACCTTTGCCAGGACGCCGAGCACGTTCTGGACGTGGTGACCGACCTCGTGCGCGATGACGTAGGCCTGCGCGAAGTCGCCGGGCGCTTGGAAGGGGTCCCGCAGTTACTGGTATAACGCGAGATCGATGTAGACCTTGCGATCGACCGGCCAATAGAACGGTCCCATCGCGGACTGCCCGATGCCGCACGCCGTCGGCGTCTGCCCCGAGAACAAGACGAGCTGCGGCTCCGGGTAGTCGGCGCCGCGCCCGTTCTGGAACTTCGCCTTCGAGTTGTTGCCGATCTTCGGCGCCAGGGCGCGATCGACGATCGGCGCGTCTTCGAGGAACAGAATGCGCTCGATGAGCGTCTCCGCGTGCCGCATCTTGCCGATGGCCTGCTTCATGATGTAGTCTCCGAGCGCCTTGAACCCGAAGTTCTCCATCATGTACGCATCGACGACGCATCGCACGACCGCCGTCAGTGCTTCCTGCAACGCGTCGTTCAAATGCCCGATGGCCTGATCGTT
>VGFF01000066.1 GCA_016868955.1 Armatimonadota bacterium | reverse complement strand
GCCCGATCGGATTGACCGGCCTACCGTTCACCCGAACTTCGAAGTGCAGGTGCGGTCCCGTGCTGTACCCGGTGGTCCCGATCCGCCCGACCACCGCGCCGCGCGGTACGTTGGTACCCGTACCGACCAGGATCGCCGACAGGTGACCGTAGAGCGTGGACACCCCGGAACCGTGATCGATCACCACGATCTTACCGTACCCGCCAAACCACCCCGTATAGAGCACCTTGCCGGCAGCCGCGCTGTAGACGGGCGTGCCGAGCGGCCCCGCGATGTCGACGCCCGTGTGCATCTTGCGCACGGCGAAGATGGGGTGGACGCGCAATCCGAACCGCGAGGTGATCTGCCCCCGCGCCGGCCACAACATCCCCTGGAGGATCCGCAAGCCGATGCGCGGCTCGACGACGGGCACCGTTCCCGCCAACTTCTGGATCAATGCCTCGAGCTGCCGCGACTCCTGCTCGAGATCTTCGACGACCTGTTCGAATGCGATACGTTCTCTCTTGACCCGCCGAAAGAGGTCGCGCTTGGCCGCTTCTTCAACCCTGATGTCTTGCTCGCGCGCCGACACCTCGCCGGCGACGGTCTCGACCTGCCTAGTCTCGTCCGCCAGGTCGGCGCTAAGCGCTTGCCACTTCTTTTGCTGCTGCTCGGTGTCCGCGATCAACGCGGCGTCGGCGCTGACGATGCGCCCGAGGAAGTAGAATCGCGTCAGGAACTCCGCGAAGTCCCGGGCCCCCAAGAGCACGTCCAAATAACCGATCCGCCCGAACCGGTGGATGTCGTGCAGACGCCCGGCCAGCTTGGTTCGATTCGCCGCCAACACACGTTCCGTCGCCATGACATGGATGGCGGTCGCCGCCCGGCTCTTCGTCAATCCGCGCAGCTGCACGGCGAGGCGATCGCGCTCGGCGACGAGCCTCTCGTGGCGGTCCTCGATGCGATGCAACGCGCGGAGCACGCCGCGCTCCCGCCGCCGCGCCTGCTGCAAGCCCTGCCGCTTCTCGACGAGCTCTTTGCGGATCTCCTGGAGCTGCTGTTCCTTTTCTCTGACCGCGGGCGCTTTGCTGGCGGAGGCCGGCGCCGCCCCCGCCGACCCGACGGCCGTCGCGGAAATCGCAACGGCCAAGATCGCGGCAATGCAGCGGCGCCCTTTCATCTCATCGGGTGCGCAAAAACCGCGCGACCGAGATCGCCGTGCCCAGCGCGCCGACGGCGAGGCCGACGACGACGAGCGCGATCGCGACTACGGGCATCGCCTCCGCCGCCGGGACGAGTCGCAGAAACGGCCATGCCGCCGTCGCTCGCGTCACGAACAGCCAATAGGCGGCGCCGAGCGACACGACCGCCGCCATCGCCGCGACGCCCCCTTGGATCATGCCCTCGACGAAGAACGGGCGCCGCACAAACGACGCCGTCGCCCCGACTAGCCGCATGATCTCGATATCGGTGCGGCGGGCAACGATGGTGAGGCGTAGGGTGTTGAGGATGACGATGATCGCGACGAGTGCGAGGACCGCGGCGGCGACGCCCCCGGCCAGACGCACGAACCGCGCCGCCGCGTCGATGCGACCGGTGATCTCTTCGCCAGCGACCACGTCGGCGACGCCGGCGACGGCTCTCGCCGCTTCGGCGATCGCGGGTAGGTCCCCCGGGCGCTCCGGATGGATTTCCATCGAGTCCGGCAGCGGATTCGCACGAACGACGTCGCGGACGTTGACGCGTCCGCCCAAGGACTGCTCCAGCCGGCGCAGCGCCTCCGCGCGGGACACGAAACGAACAGTGGCAACGCCGTCGACTCCGCGCAGCCGATTCGCCAGGTTCGTGCGTTGTCGCGTATTGAGCCCATCCCGTAGATAGGCGACGGCGAGGACCTGTTCTTCGGCGGCGGCGGCGACGCGGTGCAAGTTCTGCAAGACGAGGATCGCCGCGCCGAACGCGAGCAAGGTGACGAAGATCATGAGGACGGCGGCGACGCTCATCAGCCCGTTGCGGCAAAAGCTCGTCGCGCCTTCGCGCGCCGCGAACGCCAGGCTCACCGCTGTGGCGTGCCATCGCCGCCGCGTCTGCGGCGGTCCCACGGGAACGACCACCGTCGCAGCCGGGGCGACGATCTCGACGCGTTCATCAGTTAAGGTCCGACGCATAGCGACCCCGACGCTCGTCACGGACGATCTGTCCGCCCGCCAGCTCGACGACGCGACGACGCAGGACGTCGACGATCGTCTTGTTGTGCGTGGTCACGATCAACGTCGTTCCGTGCAGGTTGATGCGCGACAAGACCTTCATGATGTCCCAGGACGTGTCGGGGTCAAGATTGCCGGTGGGTTCGTCGGCGAGCACGATGCGCGGCCGGTTAACGATGGCGCGGGCGATGCTGACCTTTTGCTGCTGCCCGCCCGACAGCTGCCGCGGCAACGCGCGCTCACAATCGGCGAGGCCGACCTGTTCGAGCGCCTGGCGAACCTGCGCCGGGATCCATTCCGGCGGCGAACCGATGACGCGCAACGCGAATGCGACGTTGTCGAACACGGTTCGATCCGGGAGCAACTTGAAGTCCTGAAACACGACCCCCAGCGATCGGCGTAGCGCCGAGACGTCATGGTCATGTCGCGCATCGACCGGGCGCCCGTGCACGCGGACGACGCCGCTCGTCGGCAACTCTTCCGCGTAGAGCAGGCGCAGCAGCGTCGACTTTCCCGTTCCCGTCGGTCCGACAACGAAGACGAACTCCCCATCTTCGACGGACAACGTCACGTCGTTCAGCGCCTGGATGCCCGTCGCGTATCGCTTCGAGACCGACTCCAGCTCGATCATCGGCATGAACTGGACACTTTCATCAGCGAGATTCTGACTCCTTCCCCAACGCTCGCGCCAGTTCCCACTCGCGCAACCGGGCCAGCAACGTCGGCAGCGTCATGTCCGTATGCACGGGTGTCACCGAGATCGCGCCACGGGCCAGCGCATGGCTGTCCGTTCCCGCTTGCTCCTCGACGGTCGCGCGTGATCCCGAGAGCCAGTAATAGGGTTCGCCGCGCGGATCGATCCGTTTCTCGAGGCTGCTGACGTAGCGGCGGTCGCCCTGTCGCGTGATCGCGACCTCGCGGATCGCCTCGGCGGGAAGATTGGGGACGTTGACGTTGAGGATCGTCTCGGCCGGCACGCCGTGGGCGACGACGTGCTCGGCGAGGATGACGGCGAATCGGGCCGCGACATCGAATCGCTGCGGCGTTCCCGCGTCGACCGAGACCGCGATCGAAGGCACGCCGATAATCGCCGCTTCGAGGGCGCCCGATACCGTGCCGGAATACGTCAGATCGCGGCCGATGTTCAAGCCGACGTTGATGCCGGAAACCACGATGTCGGGATGGACCGGCAAGAGATCGTAAAGTGCCAAGACGACGCAGTCCGCCGGAGTTCCCGTCGTCGCCCAAGCCGTGACCTTCGCGCCCGGAATCTCGACGGGGAAGATGCGCAGCGGCTTGTGCAACGTGATCGAGTGGCCGCTTGCCGATCGGTTGTGGTGCGGCGCCGCGACGAGGACGTCGGCGACGCGCGCGAACGCGCGCGCCAGTGCATGAATCCCTTCCGACTGGTAGCCGTCGTCGTTCGTCAGCAGGACTCTCACGACGCGCTCACGGCCGCGGTAAGCCACGCAAGGTACGCGCTGTCGCCACGGTCGACGGCGCAGGCGATGATCTCAGGCACATCGTAGGAATGGAGCGACCGGATGCGGGTCGCCAGGCGTTCGAACGAGGCCGCGGTCGTCTTGATGATCAGCAGGACCTCCTCGCTCTCTGCGACGGCGCCTTGCCAAGGGTAGATCGAACGAACGCCGGACAAGACGTTTACGCAGGCCGCCAGCCGCTCCTCGACGAGCGTATAGCCGATGCGCCGCGCCTCGGCGTCGGCGCCGGCGGTGACGAAGCAAACGAGAGGGGCCTGCGACGCAGGCCCCTCTGCCGACTCCAGCAGTGTGGCGACGTTCACGTGTCCCTCCGTTGCGGCGGCGCCGCTAGTCTTGATCGCGCCACCAGTCGGCCGACTGATCCTTCGCCTGCTTGTAGACGCGCACGGTCGGCGTCGCCGAGACGCCGGCTTTCTCACGCGACACGCGCGAGCGCAGCGCTTCGTATTCGCGCAAGTCGGTGAGGACCTTGATCGTGTTCCAGACCGTCTCCTCGACGTGAGACCCGCCACGCTTGACGACCTCGAGGAGCGCGTCGATCACCGTACGATCATGCAAGCGACCAAACAGCTTGATCGCCAACCGCTGCATGTCCGGGTCCGGGTCCGGGTCCTGGAGCAGCGTCAGGAGCTTCTCCTTAGCCTGCTCGCCGGAGATCTCGAACAGCGCGCGCAGCGCGAACTTGCGAACCTTAGCGTGCTGCCCGTCGACGGCCGCGAGCAAGCTCGCGACGATCTCGGCGCGCCGCGCCTCATCCGCGCCGGTGACCAGCGCGTGCAAGGCGTCGGAGATCTCCTTCGGAAGGTGGACGTCGCGATCGGCATGCCCGCCCTCGAGCACGGCGCGCTCCTCTAAGCGCGGCAGTTGATTGACGACCGTCTCCTGCAACCGCGGATCGTCGATGAACAAACGCATCAGCGGCGCGATCGCGCGTTCGTCGCCGAGCTTGCCGAGCAACGCGATCGCATATCCGCGCACGTGGAAATTGTCGTCGGCAAGCGCGGCCAGCAGCGGCTCGATCGCGCGCGCCCTCATCTCGATGATAATCCGCAAGACTTGCTGGTGAACGCGGCGCCGCAGGTTGCGATCCTTGAACGTCTCGAGCATCGGCCGGACCGCGTCCGGCCCGATCTTGATCAGCGCCTGCATCGACGCCGCCTGAACCGTGCGTTCCCGGCGGCCCAGCGCGCGGATCAGCCCCTCAACCCCGCCCTTATCGCCGGCCGCGAGGACCTGGGAGAGGGCTTCCAGCACCACCTGCTCAGAGCGATCGCCCAACGCGAAGCGGATGCCCTCGAGCGCCCGCGTGTCACGGACCCGGAGTCGTCCGAGCGCATGCACGGCGCTCTTGCGGACGTACTCGTCCGGGTCGTCCAAGTCGCGACTCAACACCTCAATGGCCTCCCCGACCAATGCTTCCGGGGCCTCGGGATCCTCGAGTTTTCCCAGCATCAGCGCCGCGTCGCTGCGCACGGTGACGTCCGGATTCTGCAGCTTCTGCAACGCCTCGCGAACGAGCGAATCCCACTGGGCCATAACGCTCTCCTCTCGTTGTTACCAATGATTCTTCCACGGGCGCGGCGGCGGCGGCAAATCAACCGCCGGCCTAACGACTCGTTCCCGGTCGTCATCGTTCCCAGTTGCGACGGGCATGCCCGCCTTGCCCCGTGCGCTCCGCGCCGCCTATACTTGCGGCGACCGTGCCGGACTCGAAGTTCGCGAACGACAGCGAAACGGAGTTCGCCCGCATCCTCGACTTCTACCGCGTCCGTTGGGAGTACGAGCCACGATCCTTCGTGCTCGCCCGCGATGCAGCAGGGCGCCCAACGTCGATGTTCATGTCTGACTTCTACTTACCCGACTTCGCGCTCTACATCGAGCTGACGACGCTCAAGCAGAGCCTCATCCGCCATAAGAACCAGAAGATCCGCCGCTTGCGCGAGTTGTACCCAGACGTTCAAATCAAGATCTTCTACGGCCGCGACTTCCGCGGTCTCCTGGCGCGGTTCGGGCTGCGCCCCCCGGCTCAGAATGCCCCATGACGATGCTGCCGCCTGAGGTTGCCCGGGTATTCATCAGCGAGGACGGCATCCGACGGCGGGTCCACGCGCTCGCCGCCGAGATCGACGCCACGTACGCCGGCGATGTGCCCACGCTCGTCAGCGTCCTGAAGGGCTCGCTCTACTTCCTCGCGGACCTCACGCGAGCGCTCCGTTGCCGCCACCGGCTCGACTTCATGGCGATCACGGCCTACGGCTCCTCCCAGGCTCATACTGGTTCGGTCCGCCTGCTCAAGGACCTCGACGAAGAGATCGCCGGCCGCCCCGTCCTACTCGTGGACGATGTGATCGACACCGGCCTCACAGTCGCCTACCTGACGCGTTTGCTGCGCGCGCGGCAACCGTCGAGCTTTCGCATCTGCACGCTGCTCGATAAGCGCGTCCGCCGCATCTCCGAAAATCTACCGATCTCGTTCGTCGGCTTCGAGGCCCCCGACGTCTTCCTGGTCGGCTACGGTCTGGACTACCGCCAAACCTTGCTTAACCTGCCATACATCGGCGTTCTGCGGCAGGAGCTGATCAACGCCTGAATTCGCGAACGCGAAGGAAAAGGGCCCGGACGCCAGACCCCGGGCCCTTGCGAATTCGCCAGTCGGGATCTATTCCGCTTGTGCCGTCACCGGCTCTCGCAGCTTCTCGAAGACGATCCGCTCTTCGTCGGCGTCCACCACCACGCGATCGCCGTGCTGGAAGTACCCCCGCAACAGCTCATCCGACAAGGGGTCGTCCACAAGGCGCTGAATCGCCCGCCGCAGCGGTCGTGCTCCGTACGTGGGATCGAATCCTTCCTTCGCCAAGAGCACCTTGGCCGACAGCGTGAACTCAATATCCATGCCCTGCCCCCGCAGCTCCCGTCGCACGCGCTCGAGCAGGACGTCGACGATCAGCTCGATCTGCGTCCGCGTCAGGGCCCGGAACACGATGATCTCGTCGAGGCGGTTGAGGAACTCGGGCCGGAACGTTCGCCGCAGCTCCTCCATGACCTGGCCGCGCATACGATCGTACGCGCGCTGGTTCTCGCCCGATTCGTCGACGACGGCGCGGAAGCCGAGCATCGGTGTCTCGCGCTCGATCTGCGGCGCGCCGACGTTGCTCGTCATGATCAGCACGCAGTTCTTGAAGTCCACGGTGCGCCCTTGCGCGTCGGTCAGGCGCCCGTCGTCGAGAATTTGCAGCAGCAGGTTGAAGATCTCCGGATGCGCCTTCTCGATCTCGTCGAGCAAGACGACGGAGTACGGGCGCCGGCGCACCTGCTCGGAGAGCTGCCCCCCCTCTTCGTAACCGACGTATCCCGGCGGCGCGCCGACCAGGCGCGACACGGTGTGGCGCTCACTGTACTCCGACATGTCGATGCGGACCAGTGCGTTCTCGTCGCCGAACAGGAACTCGGCGAGCGCGCGAGCGAGCTCCGTCTTGCCCACGCCCGTCGGCCCAAGGAACACGAACGAGCCGATCGGCCGCCGCGGGTCCTTCAATCCGGCGCGGGCACGGCGCACGGCGCGGGACACCGCCGCTACGGCCTCGTCCTGCCCTATGATGCGCCGATGTAGACGGTCTTCCATGCCCAGAAGCTTCTGCGCTTCTTCCTCGACGAGCTTCGTCACGGGAATCCCCGTCCACGACGACACGATGTCGGCGATGTCTTCCTCGCTGACGACTGTCATGTCCCGCCTCTTGTCGCTCTTCCAGGACGATTCCAGCTCTTCGAGCTTCTGGCGCAGCACGCGCTCGCGATCGCGGAGCTGGGCGGCCTTTTCGAAGTCCTGCTTGCTGATGGACTCTTCCTTCTCGCGTCGCACCTTCTCGACGCGCTCCATCGCCTGTCGCACTTCCTGCGGCAGGAACGACGCTTGCAACCGGATCTTGCTCGCCGCCTCGTCCATCAAGTCGACGGCCTTGTCCGGCAGGAACCGGTCCGTGATGTACTTCTCCGCGAGCGTCGCGGAGGCCGTGAGCGCTTCGTCGCTAATCCGGACGCCGTGGTGCGTCTCGTACCGCTCCCGCAGTCCCTTGAGGATCTCCACGGTCTGCTCGACCGACGGCTCCGACACGAGGATGGGCGCGAACCGCCGCTCCAGCGCCGCGTCCCGCTCGATGTACTTGCGAAACTCATCGAGCGTGGTCGCGCCGATGCACTGCATCTCGCCGCGCGCCAACGACGGCTTGAGGATGTTGCTCGCGTCGATCGCGCCTTCCGCCGCGCCGGCGCCGACGAGCGTATGCAACTCGTCGACGAACAGGATGACCTCGCCCTGCGCCTTGCGGATCTCGTCCATCACTTTCTTCATGCGCTCTTCGAACTCGCCGCGGTACTTCGTTCCGGCGATGAGGGCGGCCAAGTCGAGCTGGACGACGCGCTTGTGACGCAGCACCTCGGGAATGTCACCGCGGACGATCCGCTGGCCGAGTCCTTCGACAATCGCCGTCTTACCGACGCCCGGCTCGCCGATGAGCGCAGGGTTGTTCTTCGTTCGCCGGCTGAGAACCTGAATGACCCGCTCGATCTCGCGCTCGCGGCCGATCACCGGATCGAGCTTGTTCTCGCGCGCCATCTTCGTCAGATCACGGCCGAACTCGTCCAACGTCGGGGTCTTGCTCGACTGCTTCGCGTACGTCGTCGTGCCTTCTTCGCCGAGCAAGTAGACGACCTGCGCGCGGATGCGCTCGAGATCCGCCCCCATCGACTCCAAGACGCGCGCCGCGACCCCTTCCCCTTCGCGGATGAGGCCCAGCAAGAGGTGCTCGGTGCCGATGTAGTTATGACCAAGCCGCCGCGCTTCGTCGAGCGCGAGCTCCAGCACCTTCTTGGCCCTCGGAGTGAAAGCCACTTCCTCGTACGGCGTCCGGTCGCCCCGCCCGATCGCCCCTTCGATCTCGGCCCGCACGCGATCGGCCGGAATGTTCAGGTGCTCGAGCACCTTGCTCGCGACACCCTCGCCCTCACGAACAATTCCCAGGAGGATGTGCTCGGTGCCGACGGCGCTATGGTTCAGGCGCTTCGCCTCGTCTTGGGCGAGGATGATGACCCGCCTGGCTCGCTCCGTGAACCGCTCGAACATCCCCATTCCTTTCCCCCTCGCAACGCGCCAAAGACCCGACCGCCAGGGAAGATGCGCACAAACCGGCCCCCCAATCGAACATATGCTTCGATCTTAATATCTGTTCGCAGGGTCCAGCGCCGCTTCCTGCCAGCGGAGATCGCGGTCGCCGTACTCGTTCATACGTTCGCCGCCACGAACCGGACCGAACCGCTTAAGCCTGAGAACGCGGGCCCGACGCTCGATGTTCCCGGAAAACACGAACCGCCAGACGGGCCGGCGGTCGCTCATCGTCCCGTCCTGATCGATTCCCCGCTACTGCAGAATGCCCACGATCTTATAGCTAAACGCCCCCGCCGGCACCTTGATCTCGACGACGTCGCCGAGCCGCCGCCCCAGCAGCGCCTGCCCGACCGGGGATTCGTTGGAAATCCGATCTTTCAAGGGGTCTGCCTCCGCGACGCCGACGATCTGGTACTCGAACTCGTCTCCGTTCGGCACCTCTTGGAGTCGCACGCGCGATCCGAGGTTCACTTTCTCGCTGCCGCCGTTCTGGGTGATGACACGAGCGTTGCGCAGCATCGCTTGCACTGTCAGGATTCGGCCTTCGACGAAGGCTTGTTCGTTCTTGGCGTCTTCGTATTCGGAGTTCTCGCTGAGGTCGCCGAACTCTTTGGCTTGCTTGATCCGCGCCGCGACATCCTTCCGTTTCGTCGTCTTCAAGTACCCGAGCTCGTCTTCGAGCTTGCGGAGCCCGTCTGACGTCAGAAAGACTTCACGTTCCGGCATCGCCCCGTGTCCTCCTTACCCAACCTCGGGAACCGTAGCATCTGGCGCGCCAACGAGCGGACGCCCGCGGCGCTCGACCGCAAACAAAAAACCGTGGGCGAGGCGCCCACAGCATGTCCTTACGAGAGAGTACCAAAGGCCCCTCCGACGAGGGGCCTCGCGCTCAGTATACGCGACGTTTCACCGTCTCACAAGCGTACGCTGGCCCGGGCGTTGGCGCGGATGCGCTCGACTTCATCGTCGGCGATCGCCCGCTCGCCGCGGCGGAATCCCGCGAGACGAAAACCGTGCTTTTCGCCCAGCCGCGCGATCTCATCGACCTGCGCTACGGTGATCTCGCGTCCGAGCGTAAAGCTCTCGTAACGGCGCTCCAATGCGAGGATCATCGTCTCGGCCATACACGCTTCGCACATCCGCGGCGGCATCCCGAAGTTGAGGTTGAATCTCACGTCGCCCGGCACCTCGATGACGCTGCCATCGATGACGAGCAAGTCGTTTCGGTGTTGATAAATCGCACGGGAGACGTTTCGCGGCCGCGCGACGTCGCAGACGACGGATCCGGATTTCAAGTCCGGCGGCTCGAGGAGCACGTCGGTGGCGCTGCTCACGGCCAGGACGATGTCGGCCCGCGAGACGGCCGCGCGCGGGTCGTCGCTGACGTCGACGTACGCCGCCGACTCACCGCGGATGTCCGACTGCAGGGCTTCCAGGCGATCTCGCGCCCGCGCCACGAGCGTCAGGTGCGGCACGCGGCGCGCCAAGATGCGGGAGCAGACGGCGCCGATCGCCCCTGTGGCGCCGACGACGGCGGCCCGCGCTTCGCCCACCGGGATCCCCAAGCGGTCGGCGGCGAGCAGCGCGCCTTCGATCGCGGTCGCGGCCGTGTACGAGTTGCCCGTCGTCACGGGGATCGGCGAGCGGGCCGCCACGGTCACGCCGCGATCGCCAACGATCTTCGTGAACGCGCCCAGTCCGACGATCCCAGCGCCGAGACGGGCGGCGAGCGCCGTCGCCTGCGCGAGGCGATCGTAAACGGCCGACAGCGGCGTCGAGAACAACGTGCGTGGCGTGAATGGGAGGCCGATGAACAACCCTTCGGCGGCCACCCCCGTCGGCGATCGCACACCTTCGATCCGGGACGCGACGCGGGGCGGCACGTACTTGAACGCGCCCTCAACGAAACGCCCGGGCAGGTAGCGAACGATCGGGAACTTGCGCGCGTAGTCGGCCGCGGACAACGGATGCAAGATGAACGCGAAGCGCTCCACGGGTTCGTTCACGTCATCCCGGCGGCCGGACGCGGCGAGTCCGGCGCGGTCGCGTCGAGCCGCTCGACGCGGGGCTGGAATCCGAATCGCGTCATCCATGCCGTCAGGGTCGCCGCATCGTGCGGCCCCGGTCCGGCGAACGCGACGACGAGGCCCTCGAGCACGTTCGTTCCGAACGACCGCCCGTTGAGCACCGGACCCGTCGTGATCAGCGACTTCACGCGGCGGCGGCGAAGCTGCTCGAGATCGGTGGGTGTGACCGTTTGCGTCAGGACGACGCGGCCAGCGAGCTCATCGGGCATGTATCGGCGGATGAGGTGGAAGTCGCCGGCGATCACCTCGGCATCCAGGAAGAACCGCGCGAACTTCGGCGTCGTTACCTCTTGGCGACTCCCTGTCGGATACAGCCACTCGATCGGCGCCAGCGAGAGCGCCGGCAGCAAGATCGCCGCGAGGAGGTGCACGGTACGCAACGAGCGCAGCGGCACAGGAAGGCCCAGCCCATACAGGAGATCTCCGTAGACGACGCGGGCGCCGCCGTCCGCGAAAGCCTTCGCCATGCCGTACCGATCGACGGCGCTGACGAGGAGCACGCGCAGGTCTCGTAGCCGACGCCCAAGGTGGACGGGCAGGACGTCGCGGACGATGTGCGGTTCCCAGGCGTTCTTGATGCCGTTACCGTCGACGACCGGCGTGCGGGTCGCGTGTCGCGCGAGTCGAACCGCGTCCCGCAGGTAGTGGCGTCGCTGCCCCGCTTGCAGGAACAGGTCGATGCCGCCCAGTCCGATTGCGTCGGCGCGCCCGTCGTGCTCTCGAATGAGCGCCGCGAAGCGCCGCTTGTCGCCGTCCGTCCCGATGCGTTCCAGCGCGACGTCCTCGCCGAGCAATTTGAGCTCGGCGCGCGCGTTGCGTTGGGACGACCCGAGGCTGATGCTGACGACGCGTTTCAATTCATCCCCCACTGTAGCACGGGGAAAAGCGTTCCTCGGGCCGACGCCTAGCGCGCGCCGAGCGCCGCGAAGCCGGCGAGCAGGGTGATCAGTACGCTGCCGGTCCGCGCCACAATGAACGCGCCGAACAGGCTCGCCAAGAGATCCGGACCGGCTTCGATCCGCCCGCGCGGGGCGAGCATCGCCGGCGCGATCAGCGACGCGAGGATCGCCCCGC
>VGFF01000065.1 GCA_016868955.1 Armatimonadota bacterium | reverse complement strand
TGCGTGAACGTGAGGCCCTCGGCGCGAAAGGGCGTCATCTTGAAGTCGGGGGCTGCGAGCAGCGGGCGGTCGAACGCGACCTGCACGGAACGCCACAGCCGGATTCCTTCCGGGTAAGGGGGGGGGTCAGCTCCGCGGGCTCAAAGCCGCATGCTGGGCCACGATGAGCGCGACGATGGCGTGACGATCGGCGTCCGTGAGGTCGAACGGCGGGTACTTCGGCAGGATGACATGGAATTGTACGGAGTGGGTCGCGATGTTGCCGCCGGTCTCGCCGGGGCGGCATCGTAGCGCACCAGGGTCGCCGGCGGCGCCCCCGCGCGACGGCGCTCGATCGAGACGCGCCACGCGGCGGCCGGGTCGCTGGCGAACTGCAGCGCCATCGTGTTGTCGCCGTCGCGCAGCACTTGGGTGACCCGGATCGGAATCGGCTGGGCGCCGCCGCGGACGACCTCGACCCCGTTGATCTGGATGCGCACGAGCCGCGCGACCTTGCCTTCGACCTTGAGCAGGTGTCCCTCGATCGGCGGGACGGCGGCGATGAGGAGGATGGGGAGAATTCGTGAGATCGGAATCGTTGGAGGCCCCGCTCGCGGCCATCGGGCCACGGCGTCCGGGCGCCCCAACAGTGTAACGCGAGGGGCGGCTTGATGTAGCGAGGCCGTCAGCCGCGCACGATGTCCAACCGCGGTTCGGCGTCGAGGAACCCTGCCCGGTGCGCGCGGCCGAACAAGTCCGCGAGCGCGCGCGCGCCCTCGTCGCCCATATCCAACGTGTCGTCGTTGACGTACATCTTCACGAACTTTCGGCACGTTTCCCGTTCGACGCCGCGGCCGAACCCAAGCGCATAGTCGAGCGCCGCGTCCTCTTCGGCGTAGGCCACCTCGATGCTCGTCCGCAGCGCGCGGTTGACGGCGCGGCAGAGGTCCTCGCCGAGATCGGCGCGGACGACGTCCAGCCCGAGCGGGATCGGCAGCCCGGTCTCTTCGGCCCACCATCGTCCCAGGTCCGCCAATCGACGAAGGCCGAGCGACTCGTGTGTGAGCTGCCCTTCGTGAATGAGCAGGCCGGCTTCGACCTCTTCTTCGGCGACGGCCTCCATGATCCGCTCGAAGTGCATCGGCACGAGGTCGACGATCTCGGTGTCCGATCCCAAGAACAGCTTCAGCAGCAGGAACGAGGTCGTGTACTCACCCGGGATGGCGATTCGGTGACCGGGCAGCTGCGCCGCCTGATCGAAGTACTTGCTGACGAGGACCGGTCCGTAGCCTCGGCCCATGGACGAGCCGGTGCTCATGATGCGATAGCGGCCGGCGACGCGCGGATAGATCGCCGCCGAGATCGCCGTCACCTCGAGGTCGCCGTGCGCGATCGCCCGCTCGTTCAAGCTTTGGATGTCCTGCATGACGTGCTCGACGCGGTAGCCCGGGATCGTCGCCTTGCCGTTCGCCAGGCCGTAGAACATGAACGCGTCGTCGGCGTCGGGGCTGTGCCCGAACCGAATGGTGCGAGACTCCTCGTGCGTGCTCAAACCGTGTCCTCCCGGGTGCGCCCGTGGGTTCGTGCCGCGAGCGCGCGTGCGTCGTCGTTCACGCGGTAATCGGCTCGGTCTCGTAGACTTCGACGATCTCGTACAGGGTCGTTCGCTTCGCGGGTACGAAGCCGGCCTCGCGAATGATGGCCTTCGTCTCCTCGGTGGTCGTCTTGTTGATGTGCGCCGCGGCCGCGTGCACGTTTTCCTCGAGCAACGTGCCGCCGAAGTCGTCGGCGCCGAACAGCAACGCGACCTGACCGGTCTTCTTGCCCTCGCTGAACCAGGACGCCTGGACGTGGCGAAAGTTGTCGAGGTACAGGCGGCTGGCGGCGATCATGCGCAGGTAGGGATTGGGGCCGGCGCCCGTCGTCACCCATTTGCTGAGCAACGTGTTGCTCGGCTTGAACGACCATGGCACGAACGCCGTGAAGCCCCCCGTTTCGTCCTGCAGGTTCCGGATGTGGTCGAAGTGCTCGATGACGTCGTCGGGCGTCTCGACGTGGCCATACATCATCGTCGCTGTCGACCGCCAGCCGAGGCGATGCGCTTCCCGATGGACGTCGACCCAGTCCTCCGGCGCGCCCTTCTTGGCGGCGATGCGTTGCCGCACGCGCTTGGAGAGGATCTCCGCGCCGCCGCCGGGCAGCGAGTACTGACCCGCCTCGTCCAGCGCGGTCAAGATCTCACGAACCGACTTTCCGAAGTACTTCGCGAACGCCTGGATCTCGGAAGCCGTGAAGAAGTGCGGCGTGACCTGGGGAAATCGCCAGCGCGTCTGCCGCACCAAGTCCGTGTAGTAGGAGAACGGGATCTGTGGATTGTGGCCGCCCTGCAACAACACCGTCGTCGCGCCGACGGCGACGGCGGCATCGATCTTCTCCATGACCTCGTCCACGGTCAGCCAGTAAGCATCCGGCGCGCCGGGCTTGCGGTAGAACGCGCAGAAGTGGCAATCCGTGTCGCAGACGTTCGTGTAGTTCGGGTTGCTGTCGATCACGAACGTGACGCGGCGGTCCGGCACGTGGCGGAACCGTGCCTCCTGCGCGAGCGAGCCGAGCGCGGTCAGATCCGCCTCCGTCAGGAGGTACCTCCCCTCGTCCCTCGACAAACGCTCGCCCGCGATCACTTTGCTCTCGATCCGGTCCCACATGGCTCGTCTCCTCAGACCGCGCTGGCGTCGCGCCCGGGAAGTCCCGGCGCCGACGCCAGCATGTCGCGGAAGCGTGCGAGGCCCGCCTCTTCGGCGGGGCCCAGCCGATAGCGAAACGTGCGAAGGTACGCTGCGATCGAGGTGGCGTCGAGCCCGGCGTGACCGGCGCGCGCGCGGGCGACCGCTTCGAGGTTCGCCATCGCCGACGAAAACGACGCCTCGAGCAATTGCGCCAGATGTCGTTTCTGCTCGCCTGGGAGTGCCCGGCGCACGACCCAACGCGCGAACACAAACGGCAATCCCTGCCAGGCGCGCCACTCGCTGCCGAGGTCGTACACGTGCGGCGCATCGGCCCGACGTCGCTCGACGAGCGCGCCGTCGCCGATCACCAGCCAGGCGTCGCCCTCACCTCCGGGCTCGTAAGCGTGCGGCCGCACGCCATACCGCCGCTCGAGGATCAGGCGGATCAGGATCACGGACGTCGAGCTTTCGGTCGTCAATCCGACGACGGCGCCGTCGAGGCTGTCGATCGGGCGGCGCGAGAACAGCAGGACGCTTTGTGCGGCGCCATCGGCGGCGATTCCGAAGTCTCCGACCGGCTCGAATTCCGCTTCTTGCGCGAACCAATCGACAACGGACATCGGGCCCGCGTCCGCCTGCCCGGCGCGCGCTAGCCGCCCGAACTGATGCGGCACGCACGTCAGCAGCGCGACTTCCCAACGCTCGCTCCCCCACATGAACGGCGCGACGTTCAGGTACGGGAACGAGCCGACGCGGATCATGCGTGGGCCGCCGTCTTGATCGTCGCCGCCGCGTACCCCGAGGGCGCGCCTTCGTCACCGTCGTAGACGCGCACAACGTTGTACAATGCGTCGCGCTCGACGGGGATCTTGCCGGCGTCGCGGATCATATTGATCAGCTTCTGACGGGTGATACCGATCGGGCTCTCGGCGCTAGCGGCGTGCGCGATCCGCTCCTCGATCAGCGTCCCGTTGACGTCGGAGGCGCCGCAGTTGAGCGCGATGCTCGCGCACTCGACGCCGAGATCGATCCAGAACGCCTCGACGTGGTCGAAGTTGTCGAGCATCAGCCGCGACGTCGCGATGACGCGCAGGTCCTCCAGCGCCGACGCCTGCCGGGTCCGCAGCTGGTGGCTGCTGATCTGGTAGGCGAGCGGGATAAACGTGAAGAACCCCGGATCCTCGTCTTGGACCTCGCGCAGGCGGACGAAGTGCTCGACGCGCTCCTCGTCCGTCTCGATGTGCCCGTACAACAAGGTCGCGTTCGTATGGATGCCGAGCCGGTGTGCGATGCGGTGGATCTCCAGATACCGGTCGGGCCCCGCTTTGCCGGGGAACAGCAGGCGCCAGACGCGATCGCTGAACACCTCGGCACCGCCGCCCGGCATCGTGTTCAGACCCGCCGCCTTGAGCCGCCGCAGCGACTCCTCGGGCGAGATCTTCCAGCGGCGCGAGAAGTAGTCGATCTCGGAGGCCGTGAACGCCTTGATCTGCACGTGCGGCCAGCGCTCGCGCACGCGGCGGATCATGTCCTCGAAGTGCTCGAACTTCCAGTCGGGGTGATGGCCGCCGACGATGTGGATCTCTCGGATCTCCTCGTTTACGAGGTCGACGATTTCGTCGTTAGTCAGCTCATAGGCGTCCGGGTCGCCCTTCTTCTTGGCGAAGTCGCAGAACCGGCACGTCAGGACGCAGACGTTCGTCGGGTTGATGTAACGGTTGATGACGAAGAACGCGTGCTCACCGTGGCGCTGCCGCTTCACCCAGTCCGCCATCCGGCCGACGCCGAGGAGATCGTCGCTGCGCATCAGCGTCACGCCCTCGGCCGCGGACAGCCGCGCCTTCGCCTGGACCTTCTCCCAGATCGGGTGCAACGCGCGGTCGCTGAATCGAAACATCGTCACGAGTCCCTCCGCCCGGCCGCAGCGCGGCCGCGTCCACAGTCCGGCGTTTCCCGTCGGCCGCCGCTCATCCGCGGAAGCCGTACTCTCCCCAACGGTCGTCGACCCGCCTCACGATCTCGTCGGGCATGACGAGCGGATCCGGATACCCGGGTTTCCACGTCGCGTCGATGCCCATGCGCCCGCGATAGATCGGCTTGACGCCGCGCAGCGACGCGTGCTCGAAGACGATGTCGCGCGCGGCGTCGAACCGCGTGAAGATGCCCCAGACGAGGTTGACGTCATCGTCGAGGTTCACGTCGTCGCTGACGACTGCGACGATCTTCGCCGGGCCGCACTGCGGCGCGCGAACGAGCCGCTCGGCGATCTCGCGCCCGTCCGCCCCGGCCTCGGCACGGACCTTGACGGCCAACAGACAGTCCTCGAGCATCCGCCAGCCGAGGATGCGGCCGTCGACCTCCTCGACGCCGGCGGCACGGTCGGCACGAGACCCGATCTCCCCGTCTTCGCCGTCGCGCGGATCGTCGCTGCGGCGGCGCGTCGCGTCGAGGATCAGCTTGCTGCCCAGGTGCATCTTGAAGGAAGTGAAGTCCAGCGTGTCTAACGGCGCACGCGAGATCAACACGAAGTCCATCACGGGCTCGAAGTGATCGCGCAACGCGCGCAGGACGGCGCGGAAGTCGCGGGCGTCGACGTCGCGGTCGACGAGGACGATGCACTTCGTAAGCGACATCTGCCCCGACCCCATCAAACCCAGCGCGGTCTTGATCGCTTCCTTCGTGTAGCGGACGTCGACGGCCGCGACCGCGAGGTTGTGGAATCCGGCCTGGTAGTAAGCCCAGAGATCGCGCAGCTCCGGCTGCAGGAAGCGCACGAGCGGCAGCAGGATCTCCTGCACAGCGTCGCCCATCGTCTTGTCTTCCTGAGGCGGGCGGCCGACGACGGCGGCCGGATACACCGCGTTCGCACGATGCACCATGCGACGAATTCGGAACACGGGAAACGGGGCGGCGTGTGAGTAGTGGCCGAAGTGGTCTCCGAACGGTCCTTCCAGGCGTCGCTCGTGCGGCGCCACCTGCCCCTCGAGGACGATCTCCGCGTTCGCGGGGTAGTCCAACGGCATCGTGCGCCCGGCGACCATCGCCGTCGGCGCGCCGCGCAGGAAGCCGGCGAACGCGGTCTCCTCCAGCCCCTCCGGTAACGGCAGCACGCCGGCGAGCAGCAGCACCGGATCCCCGCCGAGCACGACCGCGACGTCGAGCGGTTTCCCGAGCTGCTCGGCCACGCCGTAGTGGAACCCGCCGCCCTTCTGGATCTGCCAATGCATGCCCGTCTCGTCCTTGCCGTAGACGTGCATGCGATAGATGCCGAGGTTGCCGCGCCGCGTCCGCGGATCGCGCGTGTGGACGAGGCCGAGGGTGATGAAGCGCCCGCCGTCGGCGGGCCAGCACTTCAGGATCGGCAAGCGGTCAAGGTCCGGCGCGGCGGAGAACTCCTGGACCGGTGCGGTCGCGACGCGGCGCGGGCGAAGGTATAGGCCCTTCTTCAGCGTGTCCCGCAGCGCCCAGAGCGCCGACAGCCGCGGCGGATTGATCCGCTCCAGAACGTGGGCGATCTCCTCCCCGATCTGCTGCGGGTGGCGGCCCAGCGCCCACTCGATGCGCCGCGCCGTCGCCAGCGGGTTGATGACGAGCGGGAACGACGCGCCGCGCACGCGCTCGAACAGCAGCGCCGGTCCGCCGGCCGCGACGGCTCGCGTCGCGATCTCGGTGATCTCCAGCTCGGGGTCGACCTCGGCGCGGACGCGCAGCAGGTCGCCTTGGCTCTCGACGTACCGCAGGAAGCCTTGCAGATCCGCGAACGTTCTCGCTGTCATCGCTCGCCCCAACGCTTTCCGATTTCGTGATCGATCGCGAACGCGTCCAACGCGCGCGCGACGATGAAATCCACCAGGTCCTCGATCCGCTGCGGCCGGTGATAGAACCCCGGATTCGCGGGCAGTACGATCGCGCCCGCGCGGGCGAGTCGAAGCATGTTCTCCAGCTGCACGGCCGAGAACGGCGTCTCCCGCACCACCAGCACGAGGCGGCGCGCTTCTTTCAGAGTCACCTCGGCGGCGCGCTCGATCAGGTTCTGCGACGTTCCGGCGGCGATGCCGCCGAGCGTGCCGGCGGTGCACGGCACGACGATCATCCCGGCGGTGCGATACGACCCGCTGCTGACGGGGGCCGCGAAGTTCTTATGGTCATAGACCTCGATTCGGGGATCGTCGGGCGCAAGCCCCAGCGCCTCGCGCAGCGCGCCCGCGGTCTGCCGCGGCGTCTCACCGAGTCGAACGTCCGTCTCCATCTGGAAGACATCGACGGCCGAAGGCGAGGCGATGACCTTCGCTTCCCAACCGAGGGCACAGGTCGCGCGCAGGAAGCCGAGCGCGTAGGCGGCGCCGCTGGCGCCGGTGAGCCCGACGACGACGCGGCGCAGCGTCATCGCGCCCCGCCGCGCAGGATCGTGTCGGCCAACGTGAAGACGAAGAAGCCGACGCTGACGAAGCCATTGACGGTGAAGAACGCCGCGTCCAGCCGCGACAGGTCGTCGGCGTGGACGAGGTGATGCTCGAACCACAGCAGCGCCGCGCAACCGAGAACGCCAACCGCGTACAGGACGCCGGCGCCGGCGGCGAAGCCGGCGCCGGCGAGTCCGAGCGTCGTGACCACGTGCAAAGCGCGCGCGACCGCGAGCGCGCGGGGGATGCCGAAGTCCGCCGGGATCGAGTGCAGCCCCTGGCGCCTGTCCACGTCGACATCCTGGGAAGCGTATAGGATGTCGAAGCCCGCCACCCAGGTCGCCGAGGCGATCGCCAGGGAGAGGGTCGCGTCGGTCCATCCGTTCGTGAGCGCGATCCAGACCGCGGGCGGCACGACGAAGTACACCAGCCCGAGCGCGAAGTGGGCCGCCCACGTCCACCGCTTCGCGTACGGGTAGGCGATCATGAGCACGAGTACGATCGGCCATAGCTGCCGCGCCAGCGGCGAGAGCTGGTGCACCGCGAGGAGGAAGACGGCCCCCGCGACGACCGTGAATCCCCACGTCTCGACGCGCGAGAGCCGGCCCGACGGCAGCGGCCGGCCCGCCGTTCGCGGGTTGCGGCTGTCGATCGCCTCGTCGATGAGGCGATTCGCCGCCATGCCGACCGTCCGCGCGCCCGCCATCGCGACGGTGATCCACAGCAGCTGCGCGACCGACGGGACGCCGACGGCCAGGAGAACGGAAACGTAGGCGAACGGCAGCGCGAAGATCGTGTGCTCGAACTTGATCATCTCCAGGAAGACGCGCGCCTTACTCACGCGGCCTCCTCCGTTTCGATGCCCACCGAGCGGAGCAGCAGATCCGTCAGCGCCGGGATAGCGTCCTGCAAGCGCGCCGGCTGTCCCGTATGCAGCCAGCGGGTCACGACTTCGTAGATCGCGCCGAGCCATACGTGGGCGGCGAGGTCGGTATCGGTCGCTCGGATCGTGCCGTCGGAGACCGCTTCGTCGAGGTATCCGCGGATCAATGCCGCCAGGCCCGCGAGCAGCGCGTAGCGTTTCTCTTCGAAGGACGGCGTCAGGCCCACCCACTCGATGACGAGCAGGCGCGTGAGCATACGATTCTTGCTGAACGCATCCAGGGCGGCGCCGAGCGCCGCGCGGACCTTCACGACCGCGCCCTGGGCGCCCGTGATCGCCTCTACGACGCGTTCGGTCAGATTGGTCCCCGCGTCTTCGACGACCGCGAGAAACAGGTCTTCCTTGCCGGGAAAATGAAAATAGACCGCGCCTTTCGAGAGCCCGGCCTCCCGCGCGACTTCGTCCATGAGGGTTGTGTGGTAACCGCGGCGCGAGAATGCTGAACGCGCAGCCACGAGGATTCGTGTTCGCGTTTGATCCTTTTGCAGGGCGAGGCGCGTTTGTCTCACGAAAGGGATCACTTAACGACCGACCAGTCGGTCAGTTGTTACAATACTAGGAGAAGTCATCGGTGTCGAGACCGACGGTGCTCATCCGCGGATGGCCGTTCGCTACTCTTAGGGGGTCGCCGCCGGCGTTCCGACTGCGGCCAAAGCGACATCGCGATGGAAGGCGCCGTTCGCCGCATAGCCGGTCATACGCTCCAGGTCGGCGTCTTGAAAGCCCTGCTCGCGCTGAGCCGCCTCGAATTCATCGCTCAGCGTCGCGCCCAACAGGATCGGGTCGTCGCTGTTCAACGTCACGTGCACGCCGTGATCGAACAGGGTGCGCAGCGGGTGCTCGCGCCACGATCGGACGATGCCCAGTCGGAGGTTGCTGGTCGGGCAAAGCTCCAGGGGAATGCCGTGCGTGCTCAAGTAGTCCACGAGCTCGGGATCTTCGACCGCCCGAAAGCCGTGACCGATCCGATTGGCGCCCAGTTGGTAGATGGCCGTCCAAATGGACGCCGGGCCGGAGAACTCGCCGGCATGGATGGTGATGCCCCATCCGGCGTCCCGCGCGGCGTTGCAGGCGCGCGCGAAAAGCGCGGGCGGGAAGTTTGCTTCGTCGCCGCTGATGTCCAAGCCGGCGACGCCGCACTCTTCGCACGAGGCCGCGGCCTCGACGAGCTCGAGCGCCTCTTCCGGGCCCCGCTCGCGCACGACCGTGAGGATCGTGCTGGACGCGACACCGGTGGAGCGCGCGCCGCGACGCCGTCCTTCCGCGACGGCCTGGAGCATGCCGCGGACACCGAGCAACGTGAACCCGCGGCGCCCGCCGACGCGCACCTCGACGTAGCGCACGTTCTTCGTCGCGGCTTCTTCGATGAGCTCTTCGGTGATGCGAGCGATGTTTTCGATGGTGTACAGACTATCGGGAACGCGCGCCGCGCGGCCGAGGTAGCGAAGGCGGCGCAGGCGGTCGTAACCGTGGTGGAGCTTCGGATCGCTGATGAGGTACGGTTCGCGGGTGTCGGCGCAGCCGGTTCGATCGGCCAACCGGCAGAGCCGAAGCGAAGTCTCCAGGTGCAAGTGGAGCTCGGCCTTCGGAAGTTGTTGGATGGATGGCCGACCCACGCTCCAATTCCCCCCCCCGAGCCGGATCGCGAATTGTTGAAAAGTATAGCGACATTCCCCAGGAGAGAATAGTCTTGACAACCTCTCCGCCGCACGCGCCTTCGCCGTTCCCGCGGCGCCTCATCGTAATCGTCACGGGTTTTGCGCTGTTGCGCGTCGCGCTGGCGGCGACGGTGCCGATCCTCGACGATGAAGCGTACTACTGGGCGTGGTCACGGCACCTGTCGTTGGGATACCTCGATCACCCACCTGCCATCGCCACGCTCGTCTATGCCTCGACGCAGTTGTTCGGCGACGGCGCGTTGGCGATCCGCTTGCCGTCGATCTTGTTCGCCGCCGGCACCGCGATCGCCGTCTATGGATTCACGCGGAGCCTCGGCGGCGATGAACGAACGGCCTACGCGTCCGCGCTCTTCTTGCACGCGCTGCCGGTCGTCGCGACCGCGAGCTTCCTCACGGCGCCGGACACGCCGATGTTGTTCTTCTGGGTCTTGACGGCGTGGGCGATCTGGAGGGCCTTGAATGGCCAGAGTCGCTCCTGGATCACCGCTGGCCTGACCTTCGGGGCGGGACTGCTGTGTAAGTACTCGATGGGACTGTTGATCCCCGGCATGGCGGTGCTCGGCCTGGCGCGATATCGCGGCGCGCTTCGCGACGGGCATCTCTACGTTGGGCTCGCGATCGCCGGGATCTTGTTCGCGCCGAATCTCCTGTGGCTGACGGCGAACGAATTTGCGACGGTTCGCTACGTCTACGGCCGCGCTCTGTGGATGGCGCCGATCCACCCCGTGGCCAACGCGGCCGCGCTCGTCGCGGCAAGCCTTCTCTACCTGTCCCCGGTTCTCGGCGTTCTCCTGTTGGCCGCCCCGGGGGCGATCCGGCGCACGCCGCCGGGCGCGTACTTGCTGGCGGCAGCGTTGCCGACCATCGTCGCCGTTCTTCAGGCCGCAGCGAGCGGCCGCGGAAAGCCGCATTACATCCTCCCGGCGGCGATTCTCGGAATTCCCGCGTTGGCGCTGTGGACGGGGCACCGAATCGAAACCTGGAAGCGCCTCGGCCTGATCGTCGGCTTCTCGTTCACGGTCGTCGCGTTAGCCGCGTTATCCGTCGGTCCAATTCTGGCGCCGGGCATGATCCGCGAAACCATAGGCTGGGCGGAGGTGCGGGAGCGCATTCGACAGGTCGCTCCCGATCCGGCGGCCACGGTGCTCGTAACCGGCTCCTATCAATCGGCGGGACAGATCGCGTATGCGACGCGCGATCGCTACGTGGTGCTCAGCCCCACGCGGGAGAGCGCGTTCGGCCAGTGGGCTCCGCCGGTGCGTTACCGGGGACGGGCCGCGCTGATCGTCTATGATCCCGCGACGCCGCTATTTCAGGGACAAGCCGGGAGGTTGTTGTGCAATCGGCACGAAATCCTCGATCCCGTCGTCATCCCGAGCCCCCGCGGCCCGATTCGGACGTTCGCGTTCATCCGTTGCGAAGGGCTGCGCGCGGCTGAGCTCCATCGACCGTAACCGCGCGCTACAGCGACGCGCCCGGATCGGCGCCATGCGGGCGCGACGTGCATTGTCGCGGATACTGGCCGCGCCGCCAAAGAAAGAAGAGACGGCGCCGACCAACCGGCGCCGTCTCTTCTACATTCTGTTCGTTCGTCGTGGCGTCTTCGATTCGGACGCGACGAAAACGTCTAGGCCGTGGAGGTGGGCTTGAGCACCGCGGCGCCGCTGCGCTGGCTCTTGAACGGCTGCACAGGGCAAGCCAGCCAGTGCTCGTTGAGCACCTGCGCGAACCCGGGATCATTCGTCTTGCACGACGGCTGCGCGTAGTTGCAGCGCGTGTGGAACCGGCATCCCGACGGCGGGTTGACGGGGCTGGGCACGTCGCCCGGCAAGATGATGCGCTCGCGCCGCACCTCGGGGTCGGGAATCGGCACGGCGGACAGCAGCGCCTCCGTGTAAGGGTGCTGCGGGTTCTCGAAGAGCTGGTCGGCCGGCGCCAGTTCGACGATCTTGCCGAGGTACATGACGGCGATCCGGTCGGAGATGTGCTTCACGACCGACAGGTCGTGCGCGATGAACAGGTACGTGAGCTTGAACTCGCGCTGCAGCTCCTCGAGTAGGTTGATGACCTGCGCTTGGATCGACACGTCGAGCGCCGAGACCGGCTCGTCGCAAATGATCAGCTTCGGGTTCACGGCAAGCGCGCGCGCGATGCCGATGCGCTGGCGCTGGCCGCCGGAGAACTCGTGCGGGTAGCGGTTGACGTGGTACGGCGACAAGCCGACGATCTCCAGCAGCTCTTGGACGCGGCGGACCTTATCGCGGCCACGCGCCAGTTTATGGATCTCCAACGGCTCGCCGATGATGTCGCCGACGGTCATGCGCGGGTTCAGCGACGAATACGGATCCTGGAAGATGATCTGCATGTCGCGGCGCATGCGGCGCAGCTCTTCC
>VGFF01000064.1 GCA_016868955.1 Armatimonadota bacterium | reverse complement strand
CTCAACATCCCCAACATCATGAGCACGGCGGAGATCCTCGGCGTCGACGCCATCCACCCCGGGTATGGGTTTCTCGCCGAGAACGCGCACTTCGCGGAAGTGTGCCGCGACACACGAGTCACGTTCGTCGGACCGACGCCGGAGACCATCCAGGCCATGGGCAACAAGGCGCGCGCCAGAGAGATCGCGCAGAAGGCCGGCGTCGCCGTCGTGCCGGGGAGCCCGGGGCCGATCCGCGGCGAATCGGAAGTCCTGGCGATCGCCGAGAAGATCGACTATCCGGTCGTGATCAAGGCGTCGGCCGGGGGCGGCGGCCGCGGCATGCGCGTCGTCCACACGGCGCAAGAGTTGAGCCGTGCGATCGACGCCGCGCAGTCGGAGTCGGTGGCCGCGTTCGGCAGCGGCGAGGTCTACGTCGAGAAGTACCTGAACGAGCCGCGGCACATCGAGGTCCAAGTCTTCGGCGACAACAAGGGCGCGATCGTGCACTTCGGCGAACGAGAGTGCTCGATCCAGCGGCGGCATCAGAAGCTCATCGAAGAAGCGCCGGCGCCGGCGATCTCGAACCGGTTGCGGGCGAACCTGCACCGGGCCGCGGTGAAGATCGCGCAAGCGGTCGGCTATACGAACGCCGGCACGATGGAGTTCCTCGTCGATCGGGACGAGAACTTCTACTTCATCGAGATGAACACCCGGATCCAAGTCGAGCACCCGGTGACGGAGCGGATCACCGGCTTGGATCTCGTGCGCGAGCAGATCCGGGTCGCGGCCGGCGAGCGCTTGTCGTGGCAACAGCGGGAGATCGAGTTTCGCGGGCACGCCATCGAGTGCCGCATCAACGCCGAGGATCCTGGCTACGACTTTCATCCGTCCGCTGGGGCGGTCGCCGCTTGGGTCGTGCCCGGTGGTCCCGGCATTCGCGTCGATTCCCACGTGTACCCCGGATACGTCATTCCGCCGCATTACGACTCGTTGTTGGGTAAACTCATCGCTTGGGGCCGGGACCGCAGCGAAGCGATCGAACGGATGTCGCGGGCGCTCGCCGAGTTCGAGATCTCCGGCGTGCGCACCACGATCCCGTTCCATCGGGCGGTGCTCGATAACGCGTTCTTCCGGCGCGGCGAAGTCTACACGAACTTCATCCAGCGGCGGGTCGATCTGACGGCACTGCGGCGCGATCGGGTCTGACGATCGATCCAAGGGGATTGATATAGAATTGGGAAGACGGCGCCGGCAGGCCGCCGGAAGTCAGCGAACGGGTGGCCAACGCATGAAGCAGGTCGAGAAGCCGCAAATCGATCCTCAGGTCGCGCTGCGGTGGTATAAGGACATGATCTATATCCGCACGTTCGAGGAGCAGACGGAACGCAGCTTCCGGCGCGGCAAGATCGGCGGCTACCTGCACGTCTACACCGGCCAAGAAGCGGTCGTGACCGCCTTCCTCGAGGCGTCCCGCCCGGACGACATCATGTTCACCGGGTACCGGGACCACCCTCACCCGCTGTTGCGAGGCTCGGATCCCGGCGCGATCATGGCCGAGTTGTACGGCAAGGTGACCGGGGTCTGCAAGGGCAAGGGCGGGTCGATGCACATCTTCGACGTGTCCCGCGGTTTTTACGGCGGCTATGGGGTCATCGGCGGGCACATTCCGCTGGCGGTCGGAGCCGCCTATGCGCTTCGCTACCAAAACACCGACCGCGTCTGTCTGTGCTTCTTCGGCGACGGCGCGATGAACAGCGGCGCGTTCCATGAGCCGATCAACATGGCGGGCCTCTGGGGCCACGACGGCACGTGCCCCGTCGTCTTCATCATCGAGAACAATCTCTACGCGATGGGCACCTCGGTGAAGCGGTCGTCCGCTGTCACGAACCTCGCGTCCCGCTTCGACCAGTACGCCATCCCGAACGAGCAAGTCGACGGCATGGATATCTTCGCCGTTCATGGGGTCGCGTCACGGGCCATCGACGAAGCGCGTCGCACGGGGCGGCCGTACGCGGTCGAGGCGCTGACGTACCGATTCAGCGGCCACGGCGCAGCCGATCTGTTCCAGCCATACCGAGAGAAGACCGAAGTCGAGTCGTGGCGCCAGCGAGATCCGATCCGGATGCTGGAGGGGCGCCTGCGCGCCGACGGTCACCTCACCGACGGCGCGATCGCGGAGATCCAGGCGGCGGCCGATCGGATGGTCGAAGAGGCGGTTAAGTTCGCGGAAGCCAGTCCGGAGCCTCCCGCCGAAGAGCTGTACACGGACATCTATGCGGACGCGTAATTCGTCGTGGCGAGCGTCGCGCGTCGCGCGGCCGGCGTAGCGCTTGAGCGTGGTCCACGAGTCGAGGAGCCCCAATGCCGGAAATGACCTACCGCGACGCCATCAAGACCACGCTCGTGGAGGAGATGGATCGGAACCCGAACGTCATCCTCATGGGCGAGGACATCGGCGTCTATCAAGGCACCTTCCGGATCACGGAAGGGCTGCTCGACAAGTACGGACCGCGGCGCGTCGTCGATACGCCAATCTCGGAGCTGGGCTTCATCGGCGCCGGTATCGGGATGGCGATGCTCGGCCTGCGGCCCGTCATCGAGGTCATGACCTGGAACTTCTCCTTGCCGGCGGCCGACCAAATCATCCAGAACGCCGCCAAGATCCGTTACTTCTCGGGCGGCCAGGTCGGCGTCCCGATGGTGATCCGCGGCCCCAATGGCGCCGGCGTTCAGCTCTCGGCGCAGCACTCCCAGTCCCTCGAATCGTTCTACGGACACTTTCCGGGCCTGAAGGTCGCGGCGCCGAGCACGCCCGCCGACGTGAAGGGGTTGCTGCGCGCCGCCATTCGCGGCGAAGACCCGGTGATCTTCCTCGAGCACGCGGGTCTGTACGGCCACAAGGACGACGTTCCGGAGAACGACTACGTCGTGCCGTTCGGAAAAGCGCGGATCGCCCGCGCCGGCCGCGACGCTACGGTCATCGCCTACAGCCGGATGTTGCATTTCGCGCTCGCGGCTGCCGAGTCGCTGGCGCGCGATGGGATCGAGTGCGAGGTCGTCGACCTTCGGTCGCTGCGTCCGATCGACTATGAAACGGTGATCGCCTCGGTGCGGCGCACGCACCGCGCCGTCGTCGTGCAGGAGCAGTGGCGGCTGTTCGGCGCCGCCGGCGAGGTCGCGGCCGAGATCGCCGAGCGGTGCTTCGACGACCTCGACGCGCCGGTCACGCGCGTCACCGGCGCCGACGTGCCGATGCCCTACGCCCGTAGCATTGAGTTGATGGCAATCCCACACGAGCAGGACATCGCGGAGGCGGTTCGTCGCGCGCTGAGCTGAGCGCCGGCGGCCGCGCGGCGGCGATTCGGAGGCGAAATGTCGGAAGTCATCATGCCCAAGATGGGCGACGCCATGACCGAAGGAAAGATCATCGCGTGGCGGAAGAACGAGGGCGACGCCGTCAAGCGCGGCGAAGCGATCGCCGAGATCGAAACCGAAAAGGTCAACGTCGAGATCGAAGCCGAGGGAAGCGGTACGTTGACGCAGATCGTCACGCCCGCCGGCGAGGTGGCCGCGGTCGGCAGCGTCATCGCCTACATCAACGGCGGCGGCGGGCGCGCGACAGCCGCCGCGGCACCGGGACCGACGCCCGCCGCATCACAAGCCACCCCGCCGCAGAAATCCGCTGCGCCGCAATCGCCCACCGCCCGGCAAGCGGCGGCCGCGCCCGAGACCAAGATCGCTGATGAACGAATCAAGGCGTCTCCCCTGGCGCGGCGGCTGGCCGCCGAGCGCGGCGTCGATCTCACCAAAATTCAAGGCACCGGGCCGGGCGGACGAATCGTGGAACGCGACGTCGAGGAAGCCTCGGCGCGCGGTTCAGCGGCACCCGCAGCCGCCGCGCCGGCCGCACCGACACCGGCCGCGGCGCCGACCGCACAGCCTTCCGCGGCGCCACGTACGGGCCCCGACTTCAGCGACGTCACGTTGTCCCGCATGCGCCAGGCGATCGCGCGCAGCGTCGTATCGAGCAAGCGGGAGCAGCCGCACTTCTACGTTACCAGCGAAGCGGACATGTCACGCGCGCTCCAGTTCCGCGACGATCTGCGCGCCGCCTACGGCGACAGCGACGGCAAGGTATCGGTAAACGACCTCATCGTCAAGGCGACCGCGCTCGCGCTGCGCAAGCTGCCGGCGCTCAACGCCCAGATCGTCGATGACAAGACGTTGCGGCAGTTCCATCGCGTGCACATCGGCGTCATGGTCGCGATCCCGGACGGTTTGATCGTCCCGGTCCTGCGCGACGCCGACACGCTGCCGTTGCTCCAGCTGGCGCGCGAAACGCGCCGCTTGATCGAGGGCGCGCGCAAGGGACAACTGCGACAGGACGAGTTCGCCGGCGCGACCTTCTCGATCAGCAATCTTGGCATGTACGACGTGACGCACTTCGTGGCCATCCTCGGTCACCCGCAGGCGGGTATCCTGGCCGTTGGCCGGGCGCAGGACCGCGCCGTCGTCCGCGACGGTCAGATCGTCGCGCGGCCGATCCTCGAGCTGACGGTCTCGGCTGACCATCGCGTCACGGACGGCGTCGGCACTGCCGGGTTACTCGTGGAAGTGAAACGGCTGCTCGAGAACCCGCTGCTGCTGCTTACTTGACCGCGGCCTGATCGCGGGCGAGCAACGCCGCGCGCGGACGATGCGAACACGACGGTAGGGAAGCGGGAACGCCGTCCGCGCCGCCGCGGCACGCGCGATCGCTGCCGCGTCGAGATTCGGGATACTCGCCAGCGCCGAGCGCCTGCCGGCTTGAATGGCGTCGACGGCCGCCCGATCTCCGCGACGGCCGCGATCGGTCCGTCCGGCGTCGCGATGCGCGCGCTGCCGATGACGCGGCCGCCACGATCGACGAAACCGACGAGGATCTTGGTGCCGACGACGTCAATGCCGAACCCGTGCGGCGCCGCACGCCGCGTCGGGCGCAGGCTCGTCTGATAAGCTTTCTCCGGCGACACGCTATTCCGATTACGTATCATAGAAAGGCGGCCGGCCGCGCCGTGCACGGAGAACCCGGAGGTGTTTTCAACCATGAATGCCTATGTCTCTTTCCTCGTCGTCCTATTTCTCGGGCTCTGGTTCCTGACGACCGCCATTCGCATCGTCCGCGAGTACCAGCGGCTCGTCGTCTTCCGGTTCGGGCGGGCGATCGGACAGCGCGGTCCCGGCATCGTGCTCCTCATTCCGTTCATCGACAAAGCCGTGCTCGTCGATCTGCGCGAGGCGTTCCTCGAGATCCCGTCGCAGACGTGCATCACGAAGGACAACGCGCCGATCAACATCGACTTCCTCATTTACTGGAAGGTCTTCGAGCCTGAGCTGTCGGTCATCCAGGTCAACGACTTCGCCGGTGCCGCCCGAGGGATCGCGACGACGACGCTGCGCGCCGTCGTCGGCGACATCTCCTTGGATGACGTGCTCGCGAAGCGCGACCAGATCAACCAGGTCCTGCGCACGAAGCTCGACGAAGTGACGGAGCGATGGGGCGTGAAGATCACGACGGTCGAGATCCGCGAAATCCTGCCGCCGAAGGAAGTCCAGGAAGCGATGACGAGGCAGATGTCCGCCGAGCGGTCGCGCCGCGCGGTCGTCACCGAGGCCGATGGACGCCGGGAAGCGGACATCAAGGTCGCCGAAGGCCAGAAGCAGGCGGAGATCCTACGCGCCGAAGGCGATCGGCAAGCCACGATCCTGCGCGCGGAAGCGGAACGCCAGTCGACGCTGCTGCGGGCCGAGGGCTTCTCGATGGCGCTGGACCGCATCTATCAGGTCGCGCAGACCGTCGACGCCAAGACGATGGGGCTGCAGTACCTCGACACGTTGAAGTCGCTGGGGGCCAGCCCGGCGACGAAGTTCATCTTCCCGATGGAGTTCACGCGGCTGCTCGGGAGTCTCGGCGACATGACGTCCCGCTCGATGAACGACGGCGACGGCGCTACACGATAACTTCGTGCGTTTCGGCGTTGAACAGGTGCAGCTTGCGCAGGTCGACGCCGACGGTGATGTCATCGCCCATCTTGGCACGGCTGTGCGGATCCACGCGGGCGACGATCGGGTGCCCTCCGGCATCGAGGTACAAGATGACGTCGGAACCGAGCGGCTCGTGCACCTCGACCTTGGCCGGCACGCGCGCGTAGTGCGGCGGCAACTCGTCGCGGGCGCCGGCGTCGGCCATGTGCTCGGGCCGAATGCCGAAGATGACCTTTTTTCGCTCCCACGCCTTGAGGTAATCGTTCAGCTCCGACGGCAGCGCGATCCGCCAGTTCCCGGCGTCGAAGCTGTAGCTGCCGTTGGCGCGCGACAATTCGCCGTCCATGAAGTTCATCGCCGGACTGCCGATGAACCCTGCGACGAACAGGTTCGCGGGCTGTCCGTACAGGCGCAGGGGCGAATCAACCTGCTGGACGACGCCGTCCTTCATCACGACGATGCGGTCCCCCATTGTCATGGCCTCGACCTGATCGTGGGTCACGTAGATCGTCGTCGTTTGCAGGCGGGCGTGGAGCTTCTTGATCTCGGCCCGCGTCTGCACGCGCAGCTTCGCGTCGAGGTTGGACAGCGGCTCGTCCATGAGGAACACTTGCGGCTCGCGGACGATCGCCCGACCCAACGCGACGCGCTGCCGCTGGCCGCCCGAGAGCTGCTTCGGCTTGCGATCGAGCAGCTTCTCGATGCAGAGCAGCGCCGCCGCTTCCTTGACGCGCTTGTCGATGTCGTCACGGCCATATTTCCGCAGCCGCAATCCGAACGCCATGTTGCCGTAGACCGTCATGTGCGGGTATAACGCGTAGTTCTGGAAAACCATCGCGATATCGCGATCCTTCGGCGCGACATCGTTGACGCGACGATCGCCGATGAAGATATCGCCAGACGTCGCTTCCTCGAGCCCGGCGACCATGCGCAGGCAGGTCGTCTTCCCGCAGCCCGACGGCCCGAAGAGCACCGTGAACTGGCGGTCGGGTATCTCCAGGTTAACGTCATTGACAGCGACGACGTTGCCGAAGCGCTTGACGATCTTCTCGAGGCATACGCGCGCCATGATTCGCTCCCGATTCGTCGTGGTGCCTAGGATCCTGCCAATCGCCGCTTCAATTCGTCGATCAATGAAACGGGATGCGGATCGACGCCGTTCAAGTACGCGAGATAGACGCTGACCACATCTCCGAACGCGATCAGCGACAGAAGCCGCGCCAACGCGCCGCTGCCCCTGCTCCACACCTCGTCGTAGCCGCTGGCGCGATCGAGCGCGACCTCGCGCGTGATCTCGAGACGGCGCACGTGGGGCACGGGATCGGCGGCGTCGCGCAGGGCGACCACGTGCAGTAGACCCTCCGGTTGGCCCGCCAATTGCCAGCCGACAGTTTCGTTGTGATGCAATTCCGGGCACACGTTCCAAACGGCATACATTTTGCTGTTCTCGTTGATCTGACACTTCCAGCGCAACGCCGCCGGTTCGGAGAAACGGGAGACCGAATAGATGACTGGGATTCGGCCCAAGAGCGATTGGGCGACGCGCTTCGCGGCGTTGTCGACCTGCGGCTGGTTCGGAACAAGCTCACCGTTCATCGCGGCCAACACCGCCGCCGCCTCATCGACGTGATCGCGCTGCGACGGGAGGAGCTTCCACTGTTCGAGAACGCCCAGCATCGGCCCGAAGAGATAGCCGAGCGCCGCGCGCGGCATCCAGCCGCCGGGGATCGTCACGACCGGCACGCCTTGCTCGGCGGCGCGCCGCGCCAGCGTTCCGCCCGACGTGATCGCAACGCAAGGGGCGCCGGCCCGCCGCACCGCCTCGAACGCCGCCAGCGTTTCCTCGGTGTTTCCGGAGTAGGAGCAGACGAGCACGAGGGTGTCTCGGCCGATCCACGCCGGCACGGCGTAGTCCTTGACAACCGTCACGGGTTGCTTGCCTTGATCGAACAGGAATCCCCGCAGCAGGTCGCCACCGATGCCCGAGCCCCCAAGGCCGAGGATGGCGATCGCGCCGCAAGTATGCGGTCTTGCGCCGATGGGCGCGTCGCGACCGATTCGCCACCCTTCCTGAAACGTCGAACCGAGTTTCAGCACGGACCCCATCATGTCATTGGGGTCGACGGAATTGACGGCGCGCAAATCGTCCAGCGGAAAGAGAGCCATGGCCGCGCTATTCGGCCCGATTTTCGGGCTTCCCTGCGCACGCCCGAACCCGTGCCTCGACGTCCCTTCTTTCCGTGGGCGGATCGCCGACGATCGCGCGCGCCACGCCCTACGCACCCGAATTTGTACGTAGAATGGAGCTGAAGTGAGCGATTTCACGCTGATTCTCCACAGTCACTTGCCCTGGGTTCTCGGTCACGGTCGTTGGCCGCACGGCAGCGATTGGCTCAACGAAATCGTGCTGGGCTGCTACTTGCCGCTCCTGGAAGGAGCGGACGCGTTGCTCGCGGACGGCGTATCTCCGGCCTGGACGATCGGCCTCTCGCCCGTCCTGTGCGAGCAGCTTTCACACCCGGCATTCCGCCGCGAGTTCGGGGCGTTCGCAGCCAATCGCATCGCGCACCTCGAAGACGATCGCGCGGCGTTCGCGCGCACTGGCGACGACGATGGCGTGACGCTGACGGACTTCTGGCGAGCGGAGATGCGACGGCACCTCGATCGATTCGACAAGGCGAACGGAAACGTCGTGACGGCGTTGCGCGCCCTCGAAGAACGGGGCGCGATCGAGATCATGACGTGCGCCGCCACCCACGGCTACCTGCCGCTGCTCGGGCGCGACGCCTCGATCGACCTGCAGCTGCGCGTCGCCGTCGCGACGCACGAGCGGCACTTCGGCCGGTCGCCGCGCGGCATTTGGCTGCCGGAGTCCGCGTATCGTCCGCGCTACGGTTGGAGCCTGCCGACCGGTCCGCATCGCCGCGAAACTCGGGGCGTGAGGCCCGGCATCGAGGAGTGGATCGCCGATCGCGGGCTGCGGTACTTCGTGACGGACTTGCACATGGCGCAAGACGGCACGCCGATGAGCACGCAGCATCTCGCCGAATGAAGCGTTTTTGCCACCCACGAGCGGCACGTCCGTAATGCCGATTTCTTCGAACGGGCGAAGCCAGCGCATGGAGATCCCCCCTTTTCAGCTCCATCATTGGGCCGCCAGGCGCCGCGGGCGATCCGTCATCGGCCGGATTTTCGCGGCTGCGACCCGGGAGCCGCGCCGCCGCCAGCCGATGGTCATCGCCGGATTGGGGCACGGCGGCGGTATCGTGGGGAACATGCGTCCCCGTTTGGCGTGGCTATTCCTAAGTGGAATCTTCCTAGCAATCGGTGCGTGCGCGAGCTTGGCAGCGAGTGGCGTCGCGTCGCCTACCGGGCCGGCCGTCGAATGTCACGACCCGACGCCGCCCAACGAGCTCGTCCGCGGCGCGAACGTGACCGTCGTCGATGGCGACACCGTGCGGGCCCGCGTCGAGGGGCGGAACGAGCTCGTGCGGTTGATCGGAATCGACGCCCCGGAGACGCGGAGTCTGCCGCACATGGACCGCCAGGCGCGCTCGTGGAGCCGCAGCCGCGAGACCGTTCGCGCGCTCGGCGAGCAGGCCAAAGCCTACGCCATGGCGCGCCTCGACCGCCGCGATGTCGGGCTATCGACCGACGTTCGGACGCGCGACCGCTACGGCCGATTGCTCGCCTACGTGTGGTTGCCGGATGACGTGCTGTTCAACCGGTTGATCGTCGAGGACGGCTACGCGGTCGCCTCGCCGTTTCCGCCGAACGTGCGATACGCGGCGCTGCTGAGGTCATGCGAGGATCAGGCGCGCATCGGCGGTCGTGGCCTCTGGCGTCCACGCTGACCGCTCCGGCGGATTCCGCGCGCCTCGGCGTGATTACGGATATACGTAGGAGACTCCGCCGACGGCATCGATCGAAACCGCACCGGTGACGCCGCCGCTGCGGATCGTGATGGCGCGCGCCGCGTCCCGACGACCGAACGGCGAGAACGTGATCGTGACCGTCGTGTCGATCGTAGCGGCGGCGGGACATTCCCCGTTGACGTTGAACCCGCCGCCGCTACGTGCGATCCCGTAGCTGGGCGCGCCAGTCGAAAACGCGGCCGTGTAGACGGTGCGGGACCTGCCCCCGAAAAACTGATCCAGTTGAGATGAGACTACCGTCCCTGGGCCGAAACGACGGCCAGGAGGGTCGGGATGAAGAAGAGTCGGTTCACAGATGAGCAGATAATCCAGGTGCTGCGGGAAGCTGAACGCGGCGTCGGCGTCACGGAGCTTACTCGGCGTCACGGGATCACCAAGCAGTCCCTGTACCGATGGAAAGCGAAGTACGGTGGGATGGACGTCAGTGAAGCCAGACGGCTTCGCCAACTCGAGGACGAGAATCGACGCCTCAAAGGCCTTGTTGCGGATCTGACGCTGGACAATCACACGTTGCGGAGCGTGCTGTCAAAAAAGCCATGACGCCAACTGCACGGCGAGGAATGGTGCAGCAGATCCAACGAGACTTCGGGTATTCGCAACGCCGATCGTGTCGACTGGTAGGCGTCGGCCGATCAACGGCCCGTTACCAGGGGCATCGAGCGAGCGACGAGGCGTTTCGGGAGCGGCTGCGGGATCTGGCCCAGCGCCGAGTGCGCCACGGCTATCGTTTTCTGCACGACGCGCTGGTACGCGAGGTGTGGGCAGTCAATCACAAGCGGGTCTACCGGCTGTACCGTCAGGATCGCCTGGCACTACGGCGAAGACGGCGTAAGCGTCCTTCGCTTCTGCGTGCTGCACCGCGGACCCCGCCGACGGGTGTCAATCAGCGCTGGTCGATGGACTTTCTGGTCGACGCGCTCGCCGACGGCCGGCGCTTTCGTGTCCTCAGTGTCATCGAAGACCACACACGGGAGTGCCTCGTGCTGGAAGTAGACACCTCGCTGCCGGGAGATCGCGTGGTCGAGGTCATGGGGCAGCTTGGACAGCGCCGCGGCATCCCCGAAGTGATCACCGTCGATAATGGGCCGGAATTCACGGGACGTGCGATGGATCGCTGGGCTTATGCGGCAGGGGTGAAGCTACACTTCATCGATCCCGGAAAGCCGGTGCAAAACGCGCTGGTCGAGAGCTTTCAAGGCAGACTGAGGGACGAGTGTCTGAATACGCACTGGTTTATAAGCATCGCCGACGCGCGCAGGACCATTGAAGCTTGGCGCAGAGAGCACAACGAACAACGGCCGCATGGCAGTCTGGGGCGCATGTCGCCAGCGGCCTTCGCGGCGACCGAACAGCTACGTCAGATCACACGCGCTGCGGCGATAGTAGTCACTTAGCAACTGGTATAGAAACGGGGGGGCAGGCCCCCTCCAGCTGCCGTGCGATCTCCGCTAGCGTCGTCCCGTTCTCGGCCAGACGGTGGACCTGCTCCCACCGCGCTTTCCCCAGCATGCTTTCCTCCCCAGGCTCGATCTGCCCAGGGATTCCACCCAATGCCGCCATCCCCTTACCTCCTTTGCCTCTCCTTACTAGGGTGGAGAGTTGTCGTTGACCCTATATGGGGAGTTTTGCGTGACCGCTGACACCAAATGCGGGTTGGCGCGCGCGGTCTGGTAGAATCGCGACGACGGACGCTCGCGGGGACGTAGCTCAGTGGGAGAGCACCTGCTTTGCAAGCAGGGGGTCACGGGTTCGAATCCCGTCGTCTCCACCAGTCAAGTCACAACTGGGTTTCAGCGATTGTGGACCTCCAAATCACCGCTGATAAGCAGCGGTTCAGGGGGTTCGCGATGACGCAGTCCTTCCAGGTTCGGCCGTCCCCGACTCTGCCTGACCTCGCCGAGTCTTTCCTATTATCAAAACGCGTGGCAGGTTGTTCCCCGAAGACTCTCCGCGTCTACGCACACTGGACAAGGTTGTTTGTGAGCGGTGCCACCATACCGCTAGACAGCCAACAACTGCAGGCATTCTTCACCCGGCTGTTCGAGCGCAACGTCTCTGCCAGCACCCGACACCAAGCCTACCGAACCCTGAAGACCTTTTTCCTGTGGGGCGCGGCCGTCGGCAAGCTCCCCGAGGGACTCCTTCGCGGCGTGCAGGTGCGCCTGCCGAAGACGCTTCCCCAAGTGCCAACAGAAGACGAATTGCGGTCGTTGTTGTCGACCTGTTCTCAGCAGACGGAGGGCAAGCGAAATCGGGCCATGCTACTCGTCATGGCGGACGCGGGGCTCCGTGCCTCGGAGCTGCTCCGGCTGCTCGTCGAGCACTGGCAGCCTTCCGAACGGGGTTTGTTCGTGCGGGCGGGCAAAGGGTCGAAGGACCGGGTTGCATTTGTCTCTCCGGTCACGGCGAGGGCGATTCGGGAGTATCTAGCGTCCCGTCCCGTG
>VGFF01000063.1 GCA_016868955.1 Armatimonadota bacterium | reverse complement strand
GCGGGCGGCGCGGCGGTGCCGGCGGGACTTACAGTCGAGAAGATGCGGGCGATGAACGAACGCATCCGCGAGCTGGCGATCGCGTTCGGCGCCCAGGTCACGTGGTGGCGGCCCGGCCCGGTCAATCCGGCGATGCTGTCCGGCAGCTGCATGCTCAACGGCATCGTCCCGATCGTCGCCGAATGCGGCGGCGGCCACTCGCTCGATCCGACCTTGGATCAGGGCGTGGAGTGCTCCCTGAACGTCTTCAAGGCGCTGAACATGATCGACGGCGCGCCGGTGCTGCCGAAGAAGCAGATCATGGTCACGAACTACGTCGTGTATCGCGCGCAGTGCGGCGGATTCTACCAGCCGGAGCCGCACATCCAGCTCGGCACGCACGTGAAGAAGGACGAGATCGTCGGCCGCCTCGTCGATCCGGTGACGAGCGAGGTCGTCGAGGAGTGCCGGTCGCCCGTCAACGGCATCATCATCAGCCGCCGAGTGCGCGTGCCGATGAACCCCGGCAGCTACGTGATCCACGTCGCCGACACCGATTCCATCATCTGGGAGAGGACGAACGCATGAGCCGGACCGGCGCCAAGGCGAGCGCGATCGACCCGATTACGCTCGAGATTCAATGGCAGCGCCTGATCAGCATCATCGACGAGGTCGACACGGCGACGATCCGCACGTCGTTCTCGACGATCGTCGGCGAGAGCCACGACTTCGGATGCGTCCTGACCGACGCCGACGGATGGGCGATCGCGCAGGCGCAGTGGAGCCCGCCCGGGTTCTCGACACGGCTGCCGATCACGACGCGGCACATGCTCAAGCGCTACCCGAAGGAGACGCTACGGCCGGGCGACGTGTTGATCACGAACGACCCGTGGATCGGCAGCGGCCACCTGCCCGACTACAAGCTCATCTCGCCGGTCTTCCACCGCGGGCGCATCGTCGCGTTCATCGGTACGACCGCGCACGTGACGGACGTCGGCGGCCACCGCGGCGACCTGGAGGCGGTCGACCTGTTCACGGAAGGCACGCGCGTCACGCCGACGTTCTTCTTCCGAGAGGGCGAGCCGGTCGAATTCATCCACGAGTTCATCGCGTCGAACTGCCGCGTTCCCGACATGGTCATGGGCGACCTGCTCGCGATCGTCGGCACGCACCGCATGGGCATCCCGCGCATCCAGGAGTTCCTCAACGACTACGATCTGCCGGACCTCGACGGCCTGTCGCACGAGATCATCACGCGGTCCGAATCGGCCCTGCGGCGAGCGATCGAGGCGCTGCCCGACGGCGTCACGCACACCGAGGAGCTGTGCGACGGATACTTCGAGCCGGTCATCTTGAAGCTGCGTACGGAGATCCGCGGCGGCGAGATCTACTTCGACTTCGAGGGCACCTCGCCGCAGCAGCGCAACGCCGCGATCAACTCGTCGTACAACATGACGTTCTCCAACACCGTCTACCCGGTGAAGTGCATGCTGACGCCGCGCATCCCGAACAACGAGGGGCTCGTGCGGCCGCTTCGCGTGACGGTGCCGGAAGGGTCCGTGCTCAATTGCAAGTTCCCGGCGCCGGTGCGGGCGCGCGCGAAGATCGGTAAGCACATTCCGCCGTTGATCTTCGGCGCGCTGGCGCCCTTGATGCCCAAGGAAGCGATTGCCGCCGCCGGCGGTATCTTCCCATACCGGTTCGCCGGCTCCGATCCGCGCTACGGAACGTTTTCCGTGCACGTGCTGCCGCACGGCGGCCTCGGCGCGATGGCCGAGGTCGACGGCTGGCCGCCCGTCGCGTACCCGCACAACAGCACGCTGACCCCGACGGAGATCATGGAGCTGCAGTGCCCAGTCGTCATGGAGCGCAAGGTGCTGCTCGCCGACTCCGGCGGCCCCGGCAAGCGCCGTGGCGGGCTCGGTCAGGAGATCATCTTGCGCTGCACGGCTCAGGAGCCGATCACGATGACGATCCGTCCGGATCTCATCGTCTACCCGGCCCCGGGCTTGCTCGGCGGCCATCCCGGGCGGCTCGGCGCGGTGTGGCTGAACGGCGAGAAGCTCGATCGCTTCCCGGCGCTGGAATTCAAGCCGGGCGACGTCTGCGTCATCCACGTGCCCGGCGGCGGCGGCTTCGGCGACCCCAAGGAGCGGGATCCGGAGCGCGTGCGCGAGGACGTCGCGCTCGGCTTCGTCTCCTTGAAGGAAGCGGAAGAGGTCTACGGAATCAAGTTCGAGCGCGCCTGACGCGCGCGCCGCCCGGAGGTTCCGCGCCGATCCACGCGCCCGGAGGAATCCGCGTTGTCTTGGTTCTCGTTCGATGCCGTGCCGGACGCCGTCCGTACCGAGGCGGAACTGCGTTCCTTCCTCGAGGCACTGGATCGGCGTCTCGAGGCTATCGGCGCTGCCCGCGCGAGGCTCGACTGGTCGCGCAAGCGCGGCGAGCCCTACGACGGCCCTCCCCCCGAAGCGATTGACGCCGCGCTCGACGACGTCTACTCGGAACTGCATCATGACCGGCTTCGACGCGGCCGCGACCTGGCGTCCGATCCTCTCCTGCGGCGCTCGGTCCACGTTCTCGACAACGCGTTCACCCTCGCGCGCATCGACCAAGGCAACGAGCTGCGCTGCGCGCTCCGCGAGATCGCCGACCTATACATGTCGTGGCGTCCGACCCTGGACGGCGACGATCTTTCGTACACGCGGATGACCGCGATCCTGCGCGGCGAGCCCGATCGCGGATTGCGGCAGCGGGCTTGGGAGAGCGTGGCCGCGCTCGGCGCGCTGCTTGACGCTCCGACGCGCGAGATGTTCTATCTGCGCAACGACGCGGCGCGCGCGCTCGGTCACGCGACGTACGGCGACCTGCGGCTGAAGATCGACGGCGTCACGCGGGAGTGGCTCACCGGTCTCGTCCACCAGATGGAGACGACGACCGGCCCAGAGTACGCATCGTACCTGCGATCGCAGGCCGACGCCGCCGGCATCGAGGCGGTCGAGCCGTGGGACGTGCAGTACCTGTACGATCGCGATCCCTGGCCGCGCGCCGAGCTGTTCCCGGCCGACCGGCTCATCGACAACACGCTGAACTGCGCCGAGGCGCTGTGCTTGCCGGCGCGCGAGCTCGGCATCCGCATCTTCTGGTACGACAGTCCCTACGGCGGCGAGTGGACGCGGATCACCCAAGACGATCTGCGCATCCTGACGAATCGCGGCGACGGCCTCATCTACTACCACACCGCCTATCACGAGTACGGCCACGCCCTGCACGATTGGCACAACCACCAGCCGTATTCGCTGCGCCGCGAGTCGTCGATGTTCTCGGAGGGCATGGCGCAGCTGTGGGCGCTGTTCGTCCACTACCCGAGCTGGCTGCGGCGCAGCGGCGTACCCGACGACGAGATCGCGCGCTACCGCCGGACGCGGCGCCTGCCCTGGATGTACCGCCACCGCCGCATCTGTACCGACGTGCTCGCCGAGCTGGCGGTCTGGGACGATCCGTCCGCGAACCTCGACGAGGTCTACGGGCGGACGACGGCGCGGTTCCTCGGTTGCGCGGCGTGGCCGCGGCCGTTCGCGGCGACGCCGCGCTGGGTGCGCGCGATGCAGATGCAAAGCTACTTCATCGCCGATTTGATCTCGACCCAAACGCACGCGTACCTGCGCCGGACGTTCCCGCCGGTCTTCGGCCGCCCCGAGGTTGTCGCGCACCTGCGCAAGCACTACTGGGAGCCCGGCAACTCTGTCGCCTGGCTGGAGAAGGTGCGCCGATGCACGGGGCGGGCGCTATCCTACGATGACCTCGCGGCCGAGATGACGCAGCCGTTGCCCGACGGGTAGCCGGCCGTCCGCGCGCCGACGGCCCGCGTGATATTCTTGCGCTAGGTAGGACGACAGGCGAAGCGACGAGGAGCCGAGATGCCGATCTACGTGTACCAGTGCCCCGACTGCGAGACGAAGTTCGAGAAGCTGACGGCCATGGGCGCGGACGCCCCCGATTGCCCGGACTGCGGCACGCACACGCGCAAGGTCCCGGCGACGATCCAATTCATGTCGGCCAACGGCGCGAGCGCGGGGACGAACTACGCGCCGGCGCCGCGCGCCGGCGGGGTGTGCGGGTGCGGTCACGGCGGCTGCGGCATCCACTAGCGCTACGCTTGCCGTAGGCGCCGCGATGGCGCAGAGGAGCGCGTTTCGGACGATCGGAGACATCCTCTCCGGTCGTCTTTGTTTGGGCGCGCCGTGCGGTCCCAACGGGCAGGCGGCGCCGGGCGGGAACGCCGAGTCGTGACATCGGGCGCAGACGCGCGACCGCTGCCGGGCACGCGGCGCGATCGGGTCCGCGGGCGGTTGGGGCTATCCGAGGGGTTCTCACGCCGCCAGACGCGCGACCTGGACGGACTGCGGGCCGTCTACGCGGCATGGTGCCGTCACGTAACGTTCGACAACATCCGCAAGCTCGTCGCGCTGCGCACGGAGCCGGCCGGGCCGTTGCCGGGCGCCTCCGCCGAAGACTTCTTCGAGGAATGGCTCGCCCACAGTGCCGGCGGCACCTGCTGGCCGGCGAGCAACGCGTTGCACGCGCTGCTGCGCGCGCTCGACTTCGATGCGCGCCGTGTCGCGGGTAGCATGCACGATATCGGCTCGCCGAATCACGGCAGCGTGAAGGTGCGTTTGGCGAACCGGGACTGGGTCGTCGACTCTTCCATGCTGACGAACGCGCCGCTGCCGCTCGATTAGGGAATCGTCGCCTCCGGCGACGGCATCGTGGCTGCCGAAGTCGAGCCGGTCGATGATGCGCACCTGCTGTGGGTTCAGGCGCCGCAGAACGAGCGCCACGTTCCGTGCCGCATCTTTCCCAGCGCGGTGGACCACGCCTTCTACGCGGAACGTTACGAGGCGTCGCGGCAGAGCAGCCCGTTCAATCAGCTGATCTACGCGCGGCGCGGCGGCGCGGCGCGGATGATTGTCTTCGCCGGAGCGACGCGATTCGAGAAGACGCCGGCCGGCCTCGACCGCCGTGACTTGCGCGCGGAGGAGATACCGGCGTGCCTGCGATCGGACTTCGGATTCTCGGATGCGATCGTCGATCGGTGGAGCGCCTGCGGCGGCGCCGAGGCGGCGGTGGCGCCGCCCGTCGGGCCGAAACCGCCGCAGGCGACAAACGTGCCGCCTTCGCGACGGAAACGCCCCTGGTAGGGTGTCCGCCCGCGAAATCCGCGCCGCCGTCGCGCCGAGACCCGGAAGCAGTCGGTCGGCGGGATCGGGGCCACGGCTGCGGGGCTCGTCACGCCGCCCCGGAACCGCTGGACCGACGCCGGACCAGGCGAACGACCGATGTCGGCTGCCGAAATCGTTCGCGAAATTGCCTGAGATGCGGCATACTGGGCGAGAGGTGACTCGGGAAATCGGCGCCTCGCGTGGTAAGACTTCTGGGGGTGCCCGATTGGGGAAGAAATTGTACGTTGGCAATCTAGCGTATGGGGTAGCGAACGACGACTTGCAGCAGTTGTTCGCGCCGCACGGCACGGTGGTCTCCGCGGACGTGATCACGGACCGCGACACCGGCCGGTCCAAGGGGTTCGGTTTCGTCGAGATGAGCACGGATCAGGAAGCGCAAGCGGCGATCGCGGCCTGCAACGGCCGTGAGATCGAAGGGCGCAACATCACGGTCAACGAAGCGCGGCCCAAGGAGGGCGGCTTCGGCGGCGGTCGGTCCGGCGGGTTCGGCGGCGGCGGCCGCTCCGGCGGCGGCGGCAACCGAGGCGGATTCGGGGGCGGTCGCCGCTACTAGGCGCCGCGCCGGGTTCTGCGCCGGCGTCGCTCGATAAGAGAAAGAGAGTCCGGTAGGCGCGGAGTTCCGCGCCCCGGACTCTCTGACTTCTAGGGCACCGTGCGCGGCGAAGGCCGTCCGGCTACGGCAACAAGTGCAGGATGTTGCCGGCCGGATCGGTGACGGTGAAGAAGATATTCCGGCCGTCTGGCCGGGTCTCCGGCGGCACGAGGTCGATGCCCTTCTCCTTCAGGACGGCCGATGCTTCCTCGAGGTCGGCGACTTTGATCGCCAGGTGGCAACGGTCGGTCTTGCCGACCTTCATGACCTCGATGCGGCCGGGACCGTCGCCGGCGGCGAAGTAGTACGCTTTCCCCTCCTCGACGTCCCAGGAGAACGTGTCGCGGTACCAGTTCGTAATCGCGGCCGCGCTGGAGCCCTGATGCTCGTACAAGCCCACGTGCTCGACGCCCTGGAAGAGCTTGCCGCCACTCGCCCGGCGGATCCAGCGCCGGACGTCCGCGATCTTGGCGCGCACGCCGTCGGCGGGCCCCGCCAGCAGATCGGTCGTCAGCGTGCCAGGCCCGACGACGAGCAGGGAAGCGCCGGCGTCGATCCACTGTCGAACGCGCGCTTCCGAGAGCGGCTGGTCGTCGCTGACCATCAGTCGCGACGCGGGCGATGCCCGGCGTACGGCCTGAACGGCTTCGAGTCCGCCGGCGCCGCCCACTGGAACGCCGATGATCTCCGTCCCCATCTCCTCCGCCCGCCCGATCGAAGCCGGGCTGCCGCACGTTGGCAGGTAGGCGACCCGGCGCCGGTTGCACAGCCGTGCGATGTCCTCGTTGAATCCGGCGCCTCGCACGAATGCCGCGCCGGCGTCGAGGGCCGCGAGCGCCGCGGCGGTGTCGACGAGGCCACCAGCGCCGAGCATCAGGGCCGGGTGCGCCGCTTTGGTTCGTGCCACCAAGTCGGCGAAAACGCGCCGTGACGGCTCGTCGGAAAGCGTGATCTCGACGGCGCGGGCGCCGGCGGCAGCCGCGGCCGCACCGAGCGTATCCGTGCGTTCCACGTCCGCGGCGTGAAACGCGGGCAGCATCGCGGCGCACGTCAGCTCGCCGAGTACCTGCATACGATCCGGGTGGGTCATAGACGACGTCCTCCTTGGCGCCGGGGCCTCCGGCACGGTGTGCATGGGGATATCTGTACTGTACGACAGGCGCCGGTGTGGTAGGCTAACACGTTGTGATTCCGACCCAGACCCGCACCGACCGCCGCGCCATAGCGATCGTCGCCCACGTCGACCACGGCAAGACGACGCTCGTCGACGCGTTGCTGCGCCAAAGCGGCACGTTTCGCGCCCACCAGCACGTGGAGAACCTCGTCATGGACTCCGGCGAGCTGGAGCGCGAGCGCGGCATCACGATCCTCGCGAAGAACACCGCGATCCGCTACGGCGATACGGTCATCAACATCGTCGACACGCCAGGCCACCGCGACTTCGGGGCCGAGGTCGAGCGCATCCTGGCGATGGTCGAGGGCGTGCTCTTGCTCGTCGATGCCGCCGAGGGTCCGCTGCCGCAGACGCGGTTCGTGCTTAAGAAGGCGCTGGAGAGCGGCAAGCGCCCGATCGTGCTGATCAACAAGATCGACCGGGCGGACGCGCGGCCGCTGGAGGTAGAGGAAGAGATCCACGACCTCTTCCTGTCGCTGGCGACCGAGGACCGCCACCTCGATTTTCCGGTGCTGTACGGCTCGGGGCGCATCGGGTTCGTGTCCACCGACCCGAAAGCGACGAGCGGCGACCTGCGGCCGTTGCTGGATACGATCCTCGAGGTCGTGCCGCCGCCGATCGTCGCCGACGCGCCGTTCAAGATGATCGTCGCCAACATCGACTACTCTGACTACTTCGGGCGCCTGGCGATCGGGCGCATCTTCTCCGGCGAGATCACGCGCGCGACGGCACTGGCCGCCGTGAAGCCCGACAGCACGATGGTCCAGCGCGGGCGCGTCGGCAAGATCTACATGTTCCAGGGCATCGAACGCATCGAGGTCGAGCGCGCCGGCGCCGGCGACATCGTCGTCCTGTCGGGGTTTCCGAAGATCGAGATCGGTCAGACGATCCTCGATCTCGTCGATCCGCAGCCGCTGTCGGGCATTCGCGTCGACGAGCCGACGCTCTCGATGGAGTTCCGCGTCAACGACTCGCCGTTCGCGGGCATGTCGGGCAAGTACGTGACGAGCCGCCATTTGCTGGAACGGCTGGAGCGCGAGCTGGAGCGCAACGTCGGGCTGCGCCTGCAGCGATCGGCGGAAGCGGACGCGTACGTCGTCCAAGGTCGCGGCGAGCTGTCGCTGTCGATCGTCGCGGAGACGATGCGCCGCGAGAGCTACGAGATGTCGCTGGGCCGCCCGCAGGTGATCTTCCGCCGCGGCGACGGCGGCGTGCTGGAAGAGCCCTACGAGGAACTGATCATCGACTGCGCCGAGGAGTTCACCGGGGCGGTCATCTCGGCGCTCGGCGAGCGTCGCGGCGAGCTGCAACACCTCGGCAAGCACGGCGATCGCGCGCGCATGGAGTTCTCGATTCCGTCGCGCGGGCTGCTCGGGTTCCGCACGGAGTTCCTGACGCTGACGAAGGGCACGGGGCTGCTGCACCACTTGTTCTCGGGGTACGGCCCGCATCGCGGTCCGCTGCCGAACCGCAAGCGCGGCGCGATGGTGGCGAAGGAAGGCGGCGACGTCACGGCGTACGCGCTCGATCAGCTCGCCGACCGCGGCACGTTCTTCGTCCGGCCGATGGAGAAGGTCTACGCAGGCCAGGTCGTCGGCGAGCAGGTGAAAGACGGCGACCTCGTCGTGCAGGTCTGCCGCCGCAAGCACCTGACGAACATCCGCTCATCGACCGCGGAGAAGGGCATCATCCTCACGCCGCCGCGCGAGCTGACGATCGAGTCGGCGATAGAGTGGATCAACGACGACGAGGTCGTCGAGGTCACGCCGGCGGCGCTGCGCATCCGCAAGCGGTACCTCGACCACAACAAGCGCAAGGCGGCTGCCGAGGCATAGCCGCCCGCCCGGCGGTCCCCCCACGCGGCTTTACACCGCCCGCTGGCGCCAACGCGGCTACCGCCGCGCGAACGCCTGCATCGTCGCCGCGAACCCGACTTCGCAGTCCACGAGTCCCTTCACACGATCGTTGCCGTCGACGACGAGGTACTCGTTCGGCGAGTGGGCGCGGCCGCCGTGGCCGACGCCGCCGGCGACTAACGACGTGCCGAGGTACTTCTGGAACAGGTGTCCCGGCCAGCCGCCGGGGCTGATTGGCCAGATCTCGGGCGCGACGCCGAACCGTTCGTACGTCGCGAGCAGGGCCGCGACGATGTCGTCCTTGACCGACACGCGGCCCCAGCTTCCCGGCTCCGTCGTCGTGCCCGGGCGCAGCGTCATCTTCACGTCGCGGTAGCCGTGGCGGTCGAGGTGGGCGCGGATCTTGTTCGCGACGTCTTCCTTGTTCATGTTCGGCACGAGGCTGACGCTCATCTTCGCGACGGCCCGGTGCGGCAGGACGGCCATCGACACCGTAACGTCGCCGGGGCGGACGTCGCCGCCGTGAAATCCACGGATGTTCAGCTCCGGCGTGAACATCAGCCGTTGCAGTGCGGCGCGGCCGTGCAGCCCGTCGATGAGTCCGTGCACGCCGAGCTTGCCGCGGAACGCCTCTTCGTTCCACTGGGTCGCGAGCCGATCGAGCAGCTCGTTCTGCTCGGCGTCGGGCGGCAGCGCGCCATCGTAGAAGCCATCGATCAATACCCTGTTGCCGTTGTCCGTCGCCATCGACGCCACGGCCTCGATCAAGCGTGACACCGGGCTGTCGACGAGCGACCGGTTGCCGCTGTGGATCCCGAACTTCGCCGGTCCGCGTCCCCACAGCTCTCCGTTGCACTCCAATTCGAAGATGACGCCGCGGCGCGAGCCGAGCGCCACGGTGACGCGACCGTCCGCTTCCTGGCGCGGCATGGGGAACAGCAGCGCATCGGCCGCGAGCATCGTCGCGTTCTTGCGGATGAACTCGCCGAGGTTCCAGCTGCCCAGCTCTTCCTCGCCTTCGGCGACGAACTTCAGGTTCACCGGTAGCGGTCCGCCGACCGCTTGGATCGCGCGCGCGGCGTTGAGGAACGCGCCCATCGGGCCCTTCGTGTTGATCGCGCCGCGACCGACGATGCAGCGCCCGAACGGCGGGAAGTCGACGAGGTTGCCCGCGAGCGGCGGCGCGATCCACGGCTGGTCTTCGAGGATCGCCTCAGTGTCGTACATGAAGTAGGCGATGAGCGTCTTCGGCGCCCCGGCGTCCAGGTGGCCGTAGACGATCGGATGGCCGGGCGTCTCGAAGATGCGCGCCTCGCGGCAGCCCAGCGCCTGGAAGTCGTTATAGAGCATCGTTGCCGTCTCTCGGATGCCGCGGTTCTCCGACGAGATGCTCGGTTGGCGAATGAGCGTTTGGATGCGCCCGATGTCCTCGTCGAGGTGCGCGCGGACGTGCCGTTCGACGCGGGCGAGCAGGTCGTCCATCGATTCCCCCTTGGGCGTTCCGCGGGCGTTGCAGCGCAGGACTTGCAGCGGCCGAATCGAATCCCCCGCTATCCGAGGATGTGGACTCGCCGGCACTGGGCGGGTGCGCAAAGCATGGCTGGGAGACACGCCGAATGACCGCCTACTTGCTTCGCCGACTGCTCCAGGTCGTCATCGTCTTGCTCGGCGTCTCCGTATTCGCGTTCTTCATCATCTATTTGCGCGGCGACCCCGTGCAGTTCCTCGTGCCGATCGAACATTCGACGCCCGAGCTGCTGGACGAGATCCGCAAGGAAATGGGGTTCGCCGACCCGCTGCACGTGCAATACTTCCGGTTCCTCGGCAAGGCGATGCGAGGCGACTTCGGACAATCGTGGCAACTGCGCGAGCCGGCGCTGCACGTCGTGCTCGAGCGTGTCGGGCCGACGTTCCAACTGGGCGCGACGGCACTCTGCCTGGCGCTGTTGATCGGCGTGCCGGCCGGCGTTCTCGCGGCGACGCGACGCGGCTCGACGATCGATCTGGCCGCGTCGTGGATCGCGACCTTCGGGCGCGCCGTGCCGAACTTCTGGCTTGGCATCATGATGATCCTCGTCTTCGGCGTCCTGTTCCAAGTGCTGCCAATCTCGGGACGAGGGACGTGGCTGCACCTCGTAATGCCGGCGATCGTGCTCGGGTCGGACGCCGCCGCGACGCAGATGCGCCTCGTTCGATCCAGTTTGCTTGAGGTGCTCAACCAGGACTACGTGCGCACGGCGCGGTCCAAGGGCCTGTCCGGCGGCGCCGTCATCGCCAAGCACGCGCTGCGCAACGCGCTGATCCCCGTCGTGACGATCCTCGGCGTGCAGGTCGCGTTCATCTTCTCCGGCAGCGTCGTCGTCGAGCAGGTCTTCGCCTGGCCGGGGCTCGGGCGCCTCATTGTGCAGTCGATCTTCCGAAAGGACATGCCGATCGTGCAGGTCGCCGTCGTGTTCTTGGGGTTGATCGTCGCGACGATCAACCTGCTCGTGGACCTGAGCTACACGTTGATCGATCCGCGGATCCAATATGACTGAAGCCGTCGCACGCGCCGCCGCCGGCGGCACGAGCGGGCCGCCGCGCGCGCTGCGCTTGTTCTTCGCGCGCCTGCGCCGCAGCAAGGTCGGCACGCTGGGATTCGTGATGTTCGCGTCGGTGGTGCTCGTGGCGCTGATCGCGCCGCTGCTAGCGCCGCACGACCCGCGCGAGATCGCGCTGGACAAGAAATTCTTGTCGCCAGTGTTCGCCGGCGGCAGCGGTGCGCATCCGCTCGGCACGGACCAGCTCGGGCGCGATGTGTTCAGCGGCGTCCTGTACGGCGCGCGCACGTCGCTGATTATCTCGATCTTGTCGGTGACGGGCGCGTTTTCGATCGGCGTGACGGTCGGGCTCGTGTCCGGGTTCTACGGCGGCGGTTGGGACCCGTTCTTCATGCGTGTCGTCGACATCTTGCAGGCGATGCCCTCGCTCGTCGTCCTGCTGGCGCTGATCGGGGTGCTGGGACCGCACCTGTCGACGATCATCCTCGTGTTCGCGTTCACGGGCTGGGGCGGCTACGCGCGCGTCGTCCGCGGCGAGGTGCTGTCGGTGAAGCGGCGCGAGTTCGCCGATGCCGCCCGCGCGATCGGGCTGCCGGAAGGACAGATCCTGCGGCGGCACGTATTGCCCAACGTGCTGTCGGCGGCGCTGGCCTTGGCGGCGCTGGCGCTGGGCAGCGTCATCATCGCCGAATCGGCGTTGAGCTACCTGGGGTTGAGCGCCGACGTCGTGACCTGGGGGCGGATGCTGGCCGGCGGGCGGGAATACGTGGTCACTGCGTGGTGGCTCGCCGTCTTTCCCGGCGTCGCCATCGTCTACACGGTGCTTGGCGTCGTGTTCTTCGGAGACTGGCTGCGCGACTACATCGATCCGCGCATCCGCGGGCGCTTCTAGGCCCGCCGCATCCCCCGTACGGACGATCCCCTGCAGTTGACCCGATGTCGTGGACACCTGATCGTTTGGGGTAGCCCCCAGGAAGGGGGTCTGCGATGGGTCCAGGCAAGAAGCCGTACCCCAAGGAGTTCCGATCGGAAGCGGTCCGGCTGGTCAAAGAG
>VGFF01000062.1 GCA_016868955.1 Armatimonadota bacterium | reverse complement strand
CGGGGCGCCCGTGCGGGCGAACGTCGTGCGCGGCGACGCCGCGCACGCGCGCGCCGCCTACGGCCTGCGGGAAGGCCCATTCACCGTCCTGGCCCTCGGTGGCAGCCAAGGGGCGGCGACGATCAACCGCGCCGTCGCCGCGGCCGCGACCCGGCTCGACGACAGCGGCGTGCAGATTCTGCATCAATCGGGCGCGGCGCGGGCCGGGATGCCCCCCGGCGGCGCGTCGGCGGGCGGCGTATGGTACGTTCAGACGGAGTATCTGAAAGAGATCGGCGATGCCTATGCGATGGCCGATCTCGTCATTGCGCGGGCCGGCGCGCTGACGTGCGCCGAGATCGCGGCCGTCGGCCGGGCCGCGGTGCTGGTGCCGCTGCCTGGCGCCGCGGGGCATCAAGGAGACAACGCGTGCGAGCTGACGGCGGCCGGCGGCGCGTTGACGATCGCCGATGCCGCGTTGTCGGGCGGGGCGCTCGCGGAGCTGATCGGCGCGTTGCGCTCCGACCCGGATCGCCTTGCGCGCATGGCGTCGGCGGCGCGCGCGGTCGGACGGCCGGACGCGGCCGCGCGCGTGTGGCGGGAGATCGAGGGCGTTCTGGAAGGATGATCGGGCCGATCCACTTCATGGGCATCGGCGGCGCCGGCATGAGCGGTATGGCCGAGATGCTCCACCGGCGCGGCGTCGCCGTCACGGGCTGCGACATCCGCGAATCCCCGGCGACGTGGCGTTTGACGAACCTCGGCATTCCCGTCGCGATCGGTCATGCGCCCGAGCACCTCGCGGGCGCGACCCGGCTCGTCGCGTCGCGCGCCGTGCCGGCGACGGATCCGGAGATCGTCGCGGCGCGGAAACGAGGGCTGCCGGTCTGGCACCGCGCCGAGATGTTGGCGGCGCTGCTCGCGGACCGCCCCGCGATCGGCGTCGCCGGTACACACGGAAAGACGACGACGGCGGCACTAACCGCCATCGCGCTGACGGCGGGCGGCTTGGATCCGTCCGCGCTCGTCGGCGCCGAGGTGCGCGAGTTCGAGAGCCACGCCCGCTGCGGCAGCGGCCCGATCGTCGCCGAGGTCGACGAGAGCGACGGCTCGCTGCGGCACGTGCGGGCGCACTCCGTGATCATCACGAGCCTCGATTTGACGGATCACCTCGACCACTATGGGGACCTGCAGGCTCTGATGGAGACGTTCACGTCGTTCCTGCGCGGGGCGTCCACCGACGGCTTCGTACTGCTGTGCGCGGATCATCCCAACGTCCTGCGCTTGCGCGCGGCGGCGCCCGGGCGCGTCCTCACGTACGGGCTGAGCGATGGCGACTACCGAGCGCGCGTGCTCGAGCAGCGCGGCGCGCGGTCCCGCTTCCTCTTGTCCCGTGGCGGGCGTGAGCTGGCCGCGGTGACGCTGCGGCTGCCGGGACGGCACAACGCCGCGAACGCGGCGGCGGCGCTTGCCGCCGGCTTGCAGATGGGCGGGGCGTTGACGCCGATGGTCGACGCGCTCGCTTCATTCCGAGGCGTCCGCCGCCGGTTCGAGGTGTACCGCGAGTCGCCGCTCGTCGTCGACGACTACGCGCACAACCCGGTGAAGGTCCAGGCGTTCCTGCGCGGTCTGCGCGAGGGTTGGCCGGACGCGCGCATCATCGCCGTGTTCCAACCGCATCGGTACTCGCGCACGAAGACTACGCACGCGGCCTACGCCGGCGCGTTCGACGACGCCGACGAGGTCATCGTCACCAACATCTATGCCGCGGATGAGGCGCCGCTGCCCGGCGTCTCGTCACGTCTCATCGTCGACGCGGTCGGCCCGCGACGGCCCGTTCACTGGATTCCGAGATTGGAGGATGTCGCGCTCGATGTGCGGACGCGGCTGCGCCCCGGAGACATCGTCGCGACGATCGGGGCCGGCGACGTCTGGCGCGTCAGCGAATGGCTGGCGCGCGATCTCGAGGGCGTGCCGGTATGAAGAGAGCGCGCGCGCCGCGGTCGCCCGCCACCGTGTCGCCGGAGGTCTTGGCCGCGCTTTGCGGCGCCTGCGCCGACGTGCGTCGCGAGGAACCGCTGCATCTGCACGTCTCTTTCCGCATCGGCGGCCCGGCGGAGGTTCTCGTCGTGCCCCGCTCGGCGGACGAGCTGCGCGCGGTCGCGTGCGCGTTGTTCGCCGCCGGCGTTCCGTACGCGATCCTCGGACGCGGCTCCAACCTATTGATCTCCGATCGCGGCGTCAGCGGCATCGTGCTCAAGATCGGTCACGGCCTCGACCGCGCGCGGTGGTCGGCGACGGGCGTGACGGCCGAAGCCGGCGCCGGCCTGCCGGCGCTGGCGATGCGCGCGTCCGAGCGCGGGCTCGGCGGTTTGGAGTTCGCCGCCGGCATCCCCGCGTCCGTCGGCGGCGCGATCGCGATGAACGCCGGCGCCCACGGCCACAGCATGGACGAGATCACCGATTTCGTGACTGTGCTGCGCCCGTCCGGCGAGGAGACGTGGGGACGCCACGATCTCGCGTTCGCCTATCGAACGAGCCGGCTGCAACGCGAGCCCGGGATCGTGCTCGACGTAACGCTCCGGTTGACCCCGGCCGATCCGGGGCGGACCAGGGCGACCCTCGCGAGCTGGCTCGACGACCGTGCCCGCACGCAACCGATCGGGCCGCCGTCGTCCGGATGCATCTTCCGCAATCCTCCGGGCGACGCTGCCGGCCGGCTCATCGACGCCGCTGGCGCGAAGGGTCTCCGCTCCGGCGCGGTCGAAGTCTCCGACGTGCACGCGAACTACATGATCAACGCGGGCGGCGGGCGTGCCGCCGACGTCCTGACGCTCGTCGACGACGTGCGGCATCGCGTGCGCGAGCGCTTCGGCGTCGAATTGGAGCTGGAAGTGAAGCTCGTGGGGGAGTTCCCTTCCCGATGACGGACGCCGCCGCGCCGCCGCGCCCGGGAGAGGTCCCGCCGAATGAGGACGCGCGCGCCGGCGCGCGATCGGCACCGTCGCGTCGCGAACGCTGCCCCTGGCCCACGCTTCGCTTGGCGATCCTCGCTTGCTTCGTCGCGGCCCTCTTCTCGCTGCCGTCGTCCTCGTTCTTCCGCGTCGAGCAGATTCAGGTGGCCGGCACGAAGACCCTTCCCGCCGAAGCGATCGCCGCTGCCGCCGGCATCTCGTTGGGAACACGGCTGAGCGCGATCGACGTCGCCGCGGCTGCCGAGCGGTTGGAGGCGTTGCCTGCCGTGCGGGCGGCGTCCGTTCGCGCCGCCTGGCCATCGACGCTGCAGATCGAGGTCGTCGAACGCGTCCCCGTGATCGCGCTGCGCTTCACGGAAGCGCCAGCCGCGTTTCTCGTGCTCGACGCCGAGGCGGTGCCGTTCCGGCATGCCGAAGAGCCGGGCGCGCTGCTCGCGGTGTCGGTCGACGATGCGCTGCTGCCTTGGCTGCGCCTCGGACAGCCGATCCCGCTGCGGCTCGTGCGCGAGACGGCGGAGGCGTTGAAGGCACTCGATCCGACCCATCGCGCCCGCGTGCGCGCCATTCGCATCACAGGGCAAGGCGATCTCGACGTGACGCTCTCGTCCGGGCCGTCGGCCCTCGTGCGATCGCCGAGCGCGCTGCGTGAGAAGCTGCCGCTCGCCTGGCAGATCGCGCAGGGCTTGGGATCGCGCATCGAGACGATCGGGACCATCGATCTCCGATTCGGTGATAACGTCGTCGTGCGACCCGCGCCCGGCGCGCCTTCGCCCGCGAATCCAGCGAAATCGTCGCACTAGCGCGAGACCGACCGCGATTCACCGCGGGAGGACCCCCTGCGCGGTCCATGGAATACCTGCCTGTTATCGAGATGACACCGGAGGTTCTCCTTGCCCCGTAAGAGAGTATTGGTGGGCCTTGACATCGGCACCACCAAGGTCTGCGCGATTGTCGCCGAGCGCGACGAGGACGGCGAAGTCCACATCGCAGGCATGGGCAGGGCGCCTTCGGTCGGCCTGAAACGCGGTGTCGTGACCGACCTGGACGCGACGACCCGGGCGATCCAAGAAGCGATCGAAAAAGCGGAGCGGATGTGCGGCCACGAGGTTTCGTCGACCTTCGTGGCGGTCTCGGGACAGCACATCGCATCGCAGAACAGCCGCGGCGTCGTCGCGGTCGCGCGCAGCGACCGGCAGATCGGCGAGTCGGACGTCGCGCGCGTGAAGGAAGCGGCGCGCATCGCGGCGATTCCGGCCGCCGACCGTGAAGTCATCCACTTGCTCTCCCGGCACTTCGTCGTCGACGGCCAGGAAGGCGTACGCAATCCCGTCGGCATGTTCGGAACGCGCCTCGAGATGGAGGCGCAGATCGTCACCGGGGCGACCACGCTGCTGGCAAACGTCGTGAAGTGCGTTCGGGAAGCGGGATTGGAGGTCGACGAGATGGTCTTGGAGCCGCTCGCCTCGGCCGAAGCCGTCCTCTCGGCGGCCGAGCGCGATCTTGGCGTCGCGGTCTGCGACATCGGCGGCGGCACCTCGAGCTTGGGCATCTTCATCGATGGCGGCCTCGTCCACACTGTCGTGCTGCCCGTCGGCGGTCATCACATCACGAACGACATCGCGGTTGGGTTGCGGACGGCCGCGGCCGAGGCGGAGAAGCTGAAGGCCCGCTACGGCGCCGCCGCGTCCTACATGGCTTCCGAAGGCGAGCTCGTCGAGGTTCTCGGCGTCGGCGACCGCGACCCCAAGGTCTTGCCGCGGCGATTCTTGGTCGAGATCATCGAGCCTCGCGTCGACGAGATTCTCGGCATGATCCGCGCCCAAGTGCGAGGCTCCGGGTACCAGCAACGGATTCCGGCGGGCATGGTATTGACCGGCGGCACGGCGCAGCTGCGCGGGTTGGCCGAGATGGCGACGGATCGGCTCGGCATTCCGACGCGCATCGGCAGCCCCGAGAACATCTCCGGCCTGGCCGATACCGTGAACAGCCCGGCGTACGCGACGGCGGTCGGACTCGTCCTGTACGAGGCCCGCGGCCGCGGCGAGGCGTTCGCGGCCCGCGATCGTGACGGCGCTGGCGGCGGATGGTGGCAGCGCGCGACCGCGTGGCTGCGCGGCGCGCTGCAAGGAGAGTAGGGCGCGCGTGGACCAGCCGGGAGTAGAATCGAGAAAACATCCGCACCAGACAGGACGGAGGAAGCAGATGGCCAACCTCGAACGCGACCTGCGGCGTTTCGCTTCGATCAAAGTGGTCGGAGTGGGCGGCGGCGGGAGCAACGCCGTGAACCGCATGATCAGCGCCGGGTTGCGCGGCGTCGAATTCATCGCGATCAACACCGATAGTCAGGCGCTCGCGATCTCCCAGGCGGAGAAGAAGATCCACATCGGCGCCAAGGTGACGCGCGGCCTCGGGGCCGGCGGCGATCCGGAAGTCGGGCGCGCCGCGGCGGAGGAGTCCCACGACGACCTGCAGGAAGCGCTGGAAGGCGCGGACATGGTCTTCGTCACGGCCGGCATGGGCGGAGGCACCGGGACCGGCGGCGCGCCGATCATCGCCCGCATCGCGCGCGATCTCGGCGCCCTGACGATCGGCGTCGTCACGCGGCCGTTCTCGTTCGAGGGCCGACGCCGCGCCGTCTCTGCCGAAGTCGGGATCGACAACCTCAAGCAGCAGGTCAATACGCTGATCACGATCCCCAACGATCGCCTGCTGCACATCGTCGACCGCTCCATGTCCTTGATCGAGTCGTTCCGCAAGGCCGACGACATCCTGCGGCAAGCGGTGCAGGGCATCGCCGATCTCATCACAGTGCCGGGGTTGATCAACCTCGACTTCGCGGACGTACGCACGGTCATGGCTGAGGCCGGCGCCGCGCTCATCGGCATCGGCGCCGCCGCCGGCGAGGATCGGGCCGTCCGCGCGGCCCGGGAAGCGATCAGCAGCCCCCTGTTGGAAACCTCGATGGAAGGCGCGCGCGGCGTCCTGCTCAGCATCACCGGCGGCCTGAACGTCAGCCTCTCCGAAGTGAACGATGCGGCGCAGGTCATCACCGACGCGGCCGATCCGGAAGCGAACATCATCTTCGGCGCCGTCATCGACGAGGCGATCGGCGACGAAGTGCGCATCACCGTCATCGCGACCGGATTCGAGCGCGGCATTAAGGCCGTGCCGGACGACCTGCCGGCCCAGATGGGAATGCCGGAAGCGTCGCCCGCGCCCACCGCGCCCACACCCACCAGACCGGTCATCGACGACATCGACATCCCCGCGTTCTTGCGGAAGCGCTAGGCACCGATGGAGCTCGCACCCGATGTTCCGGCCGAGCTGAGCGCCACGGTCGGTCGGTACTTCCCCGTCGAAGAGGTTGCGCTCGAGGAAGGGCGCCCGACGTTCATCGTCGCCGACGCGCCCGACCTCGCGGACCGTTTTTGGCAGTTCCGCGTGCTCATGCGCGAGTACGGGTATCTGCCGTTCCTGCGGCAGCGCGAGGACCGCATCGTCCTGACGCTGGCGTCGGAGCCGCGGCGCGCCGGCACGAACGTTCGCCTCAATCTGCTCCTGCTCGCGGCGACGGTCGTCACGACGTTTTTCACCGCCTACCTCGGATCGCAACGGTTCGCGGAGCTGCTGGCCCAAGTTCCGACCGCGGTGCTGCGGGCCGGATACATGCCCAATCCGGTCGTCGACGGGATCACCTTCAGCCTCGGCTTGCTGCTGATCCTCGGCGCCCATGAGATGGGCCACAAGATCGCGTCCCGCGTCCACCACATCGACGCGTCCTGGCCGTACTTCATCCCATTTCCGCCGCTGATCTTCGGCCAGTTCTCATTTGGGACTATGGGCGCGGTGATCATGACGCGCGAGCCAGCGCCGGATCGCGATGGGTTGTTTGATCTCGGCGCTTCCGGTCCGCTCGCCGGCATCCTGCTAGCCATCCCGGTGTTGTTCGTCGGCCTGCAGCGGACGGTCGTCCTCGACCTCGCGCAGGTGCGCCCGTTCCTCTCGTCTCTGCCGACTCTGCCGTTCTATCCGTGGATCGTCGAGGAGCTGATGCAGCGTACCGTCCACTTGCCGCCGAACGCGATCCCCTACACTGATCCGCTGACCGACGCGGCCGTCGTCGGCTTTCTCGTTACTGGATTGAACCTGCTGCCGGGCTCGATGCTCGACGGCGGCCACATAGCGCGCGCGCTGATGGGGCCGCGCTGGCATCGCCTGACGTCGTATCTCGCCGTCGTCGTGTTGTTGCTGATGGGTCTGCTGCCGATGGCGCTGCTGCTGTGGTTCCTGCTGTCGCGCGGGTTCCACCAGGGGCCGCTCAACGACGTCTCGACGCCGGCGGCGACGCGAAACGCGCTCGGCGTCGTGCTCGTCGTGATCTTGCTCCTCGCGTTGCCGCACCCAAGCCAATATCAGGGTTTCAATCTCCTACGCTTGCTCACGCAGCTCGTTCCGTTCGGACGCTCTTGAAGTCTGCCCGCGTGCTCGTGCGAGCCGAACGTCTGGCGAAGCGCTTCGGGACGTTCGCGGCGCTCACCGACGTCAGTTTCGAGGCGCGCGAAGGGGAGATTCTGGGCGTTCTCGGCCCGAACGGCGCCGGCAAGACGACGACGATGCGTATCCTGTCGACGCTGCTGCGGCCGACTGCCGGGCGCGCCGAGGTCGCGGGCGCCGATGTCGCGACGTCGCCGCAGGACGCCCGCCGCGCGCTCGGAGTTCTCCCGGAAGCGGCCGGGCTATACGGGCGGCTGACGGCGCGGGAAGCGCTCCGCTACGCCGGCCGGTTGCACGGGCTCGCCGGCGAGGATCTCGAGCGGCGCATCGAGGGGCTGTCGGCGCTGCTCGATCTCGGCGCGTTCATCGACCGGCGCTGCGAACCGTTCTCTCGCGGCATGAAGCAGCGCGTCGCGCTCGCGCGCGCGTTGCTGCGCAATCCGATTGTGCTGCTGCTCGACGAGCCGACCGCCGGGCTGGACGTGGTCGCGGCGCGCACGGTCCGACGCGCGCTCGCCGGCCTCCGCGACGCGGGCAAATGCATCCTCCTGTCGACGCATTTGATGGCCGAAGTGGAGCGCCTCTGCGATCGCGTCGTCATCCTCGGCGATGGCCGCGTCCGCGGCATCGGCACGCTCGCCGAGCTGCGCGGCGAGGGCGGCGAACTCGAGGAGATCTTCGTCCGCCTGGCGGGCGCCGGGAGCGTCGTGTGAGCGCCGCCCTCGTTGTGCTCCGCAAGGAGCTGCTCGACATCCTGCGGGATCGCCGCACGCTCTTGCTCGGGTTCTTGCTGCCGGCGCTGCTGGCGCCGACGCTGTCCGTGCTCGTTCCCGGCTGGACAGCGGATCAGCGAGAGCAGCCGTCGCCGGTCGCGGTTGTCGGCGCCGAGTGGGGCGGCGACCTCGTCTACGGCGCCCAGTTGGAAAAGCTCATCCGCGTCGTCGCTGCCTCCGATCCCGAAGCGGCGTTGCGGCGCGGGGCCGTGCAGGCCGTGATCATCGTGCCGCCCGACTTTACCGCGCAATTGGCGCGCGGCCGCTCGCGGATCGTCGTCCGTTACAACCCGGCGGATCAGAACTCGCTGTTCGCCAAGCAAAAGGTGTTTCAGGCGGTCGCGAAGTTCTCGCTGTCGGTCGTCGAGCAACGTCTCCAACAACGCGGCCTTTCGCGGGCGGCATTGTCGCCCGTCGAGGTCCACGAGGAGCCCATCCCCGCCGGCGGCGGCGGCCTCGTGCTCTCTCTGCTGCTGCCCTTGCTGCTCGCGGTGTGGGCGCTGACCGGGGCGTCGCACGTCGCCTCCGACGTCGGCGCCGGCGAAAAAGAGCGCGGCACGCTGGAGGCCCTGCTGTCGGCGCCAGTGGCGCGGCCGGCGCTCGTCATCGGCAAGTTCGCCGCGACGTTGGCGCTCGCGCTCGCGTCCACGTTCGTCGCCGGCATGTCGCAGACCGTCGTCACGGCGCTCGCGCCGGCCGCTTGGTTCGACGCCGCCGCCCGCCCGGCGCTCCGCGCCGGCGCGGTGCTGCTGCTCGCCGCGTGCGCCTTCGCGATCGCGGCGATGGCGGCTGCCTGGCTCCTGGCGCTGAGCTTCTTCGCGCGGTCGATGCGCGAGGCTAATCAATACGGCGTGCCGTTGCTGCTGCTCGTCATGATCGGCGGCGTCGCGGCGTCGACGCTGGAAGGCGTGCTGAGCAGCCTATGGCTGGCGGTCGTGCCGTTCGTCAACGTCGTCGTCGCCATGCGCGGCGTGCTTTTCGGGCGTGTGGACCCGGCGGCGCTCGCGCTGACGCTCGCCGCCTGTGCGGCCTACACTGGATTTGGCCTGCTCCTGGCGGTGGCCTTGCTGCGCCGCGAGGCCGTGATCTTTCGCGCATAGCCCAGGCGGAGAGGGCATCCGCACCGAGGCGGGGCGGCCGCTGTCCAATCAATCTCGGTTGTGCAAAATCGAATTTTCGAGGAAGACGATGGGTAGTTTCTATCGTTACCCACAGAAGTTGTGCACAATATGTGGTCAATGCTGGCAGGATACCCCCCACATATGGGTAAATAACCGAGTGCGTTCGATTGGGCTGGGTATTGTGCTCGGTGCCCGGTCTGTTTCGTCCGGATCGATACGGACCTACGGAAGGCCTTCATTCCCAGGCGGCCCAGGGGTCACTCTCCGATGCGATGTGCTTACTGCGGGTTCGAAGAGAGCAAGGTGTTCGACTCGCGTCCCGTCGAGGACAGTGCCTCGATCCGGCGGCGGCGTGAGTGCTTGCGCTGCGAGAAGCGCTTCACGACGTACGAGCGCATCGAATTGGTGCCGCTGATCGTGGTCAAGCGCGACGGCCGCCGCGAGCCCTTCGATCGGACGAAGATCCTCGCCGGCTTGCTGCGCGCGCGCGGCAAGCGCCCGGTCGCGACCGAGAGGCTGGAGGCGCTGGCTGCCGACATCGAACGGGCGCTTCGCCTACGCGGCGAGGCCGAGGTCCCGTCCAGCGAGATCGGCGAGCAGGTGGTCGAACGCCTGCGGCCGCTCGATGAGATCGCGTTCGTCCGGTTTGCTTCCGAGTACCGGCGCTTCGGCGACGCCGATAGCCTCGTGGAGGAAGTCGAGCGGCTTCGCGCGCAAAAGCAACGGGAAGAGCTTCACCTCAAACAGATCCCGCTGCTGCCGGCCGACACCAAGGTCTCCGGCAGACACTAGCGGACGGCACGGGGCCTTGGCATCGCCCCGGTCGTGGGGTTGTTTCGCTCGATACGGCGACGCGACAGTCTCGCCGCTACGGAATTCAACGAAGGCCAAGGAGCAGACGATGCAGCCGAAAACGAAATCGAAGCCCCCTCTCTTTGAAGAGACGCTGCGTTACTTCAAGGGCGACGACCTGCGGGCGCGCGTCTTCCAGGACAAGTACGCGTTGCGCGACGAGGACGGGAACCCGGTCGAGTGCACGCCGGTCGAAATGTGGCGGCGCGTCGCGCGCGAGCTGGCGTCCGTCGAACCGACGTTGGAGAAGCAGGCGGAGTGGGCCGGCAAGTTCGAGTGGCTGCTGTCCGATTTCCGGTTCGTGCCCGGCGGCCGCATCATGTTCGGCGCCGGAAATTCCCGGCGCGTCACGCTGTTGAACTGCTACGTCATCCCGATCCACGGCGATTCGTTGGAGGAGATCTTCGAGTGGTGCAAGGAGGCCGGCCGCACGTATTCGTTCGGCGGCGGCGTCGGCGGTGACATCAGCGTCCTGCGCCCGCGCGGAACGTCCGTCAACAACGCCGCGATCACGAGCAGCGGCGCCGTGTCGTTCACGGAGCTGATGTCGACGACGACCGGCACCATCGGCCAAGCCGGGCGCCGCGGCGCGTTGATGATCACGATCGCAAACGACCACCCGGACGTGCTCGAGTTCACGAAGGTCAAGCGCAACCTCGACAAGGTGCGGTACGCGAACATCAGCGTGCTGATCAAGGACGACTTCATGACCGCGGTCGAGCGCGACGAAGACTACCGTTTGCACTTCGAGAACGCCAAGACCGAATACGGCACGACGATCCGCGCCCGCGACCTCTGGGAGGAGCTGATCATCGGCGCCCGCGACCACGCCGAGCCCGGCCTGATCTTCTGGGACTCGATCAAGAAGTGGTCGACCTCCGAATACAACGGCATGAACGTGATCACGACGAACCCGTGCAGCGAGATACCGCTCGAGCCATACGGGTGCTGCTGCCTCGGCAACGTCAACCTCGCGGAGTTCGTGCTCGACGAGTTTGGCGACCGCGCCCGCGTCGATTGGGCGAACCTCGAGACGGCGCTGCGATACGCGACCCGGTTCCTCGACAACGTGCTCGACTACAACGCCGACAAGCATCCCCTGCCGCAGCAGCGCTCGGCGAGCCTGCATTCGCGGCGCATCGGCGTCGGCTTCACAGGCATGGGCGACATGCTCGTCAAGATGGGCTTGCAGTACGACACCGACGAGGCCGTGTCGTTCGTCGACGCGATGTTCGCGCGGATCAAGAACACCGTCTACGATGAATCCGTCAGCCTCGGCGTCGAAAAGGGGACCTTCCCCGGCTACGATCGCGAGGAGCACCTGCGCAGCCCGTTTCTGGCGACGCTCGACGAGCGCGTGCGATCCCGCGTCGAGCGTCACGGTTTGCGCAACGTCGCGCTGCTCACCGTGCCGCCGGTTGGCAGCGGCGCCGCGCTCGCCGGCACGACGAGCGGCGTCGAGCCGATCTTCGACCTGTCGTACACGCGGCGGTCGGAATCGCTGAGCCAGGAGTACTTCAGGGTCTATCACCCGCTCGTCAAGGTCTACATGGATCGCTTCGGCCTCACCGACGAAGCGCAGCTGCCGCCGATGTTCGTGACGGCGCACAAGATCGAGGCCGAGATGCGCGTGCGCATGCAAGCGGCGATCCAGAAGCACATCGATCACAGCATTAGCAGCACCGTGAACCTGCCCGAGTCTGCGACGCTGGAGGACGTCGCAAACGTCTACTTCCTGGCGTGGAAGCTCGGCTGCAAGGGCATCACGGTGTATCGCGAAGGAAGTCGCGAAGGGGTCTTGATCACCGACGCAAAGATGCAGCAACAGACGCAGCCCCAGGCCGCCACGGCGGCCGCCGAGCCGGCGCGTGGTGCGGTTACCGCGCGCCAACGACCGAAAGTAACGCACGGTCGAACGGAGCGGATCGAGACCCCTCGCGGCCGGATCTACGTCACCATCAACGAGGACGAGATGGGGACGTGCGAGATCTTCGTCGAGTCCCTCGATGCCGAAGCGGAGGCGATCGGACGCCTGGCGTCGCTGTCGATGCGCACCGGCGTCGACCCGCGCGAGGTCATCGAGCAGCTCTGGCGCGTGCAGTCCAAGGAGATGGCGCTGGACCGCGCCGAGGACGGCACGGTCGTGCGCGTGACGACGATCTCGCAGGCGGTCGCGCTGGCGCTCGGCCGCATGCTCTACGGCGATTCGTTCCGCCCCGACAAGGCGTTCCCGCGCGCGACGGCACTACCCGAGCCGCTGTCGCGCGCCCGTCAGGAGCGGCTGCGCTTCCGTGACCCAACCGCTGACGAAGCGGAAGGGCCGGCGCAGCCGGCCCCCGGCAATGGCAACGGCCATGGTCACGGCAACGGCCATGGTCACGGCAACG
>VGFF01000061.1 GCA_016868955.1 Armatimonadota bacterium | reverse complement strand
CCGGGCAGCGCCGCCGACGAGAAGACGACGATCAGAGACAGCGCCGCGAACGTCGGCATCACCTTCGCGACGCCGCCAAACGCCGCCATCTCCCGCGTGTGCGCCCGCTCGTAGAGTACGCCGACGAGCAGGAACAGCGCGCCGGTCGACAGTCCGTGGTTGACGCTCTGCAGCACCGCGCCTTGCAGGCCTTGGATCGTGAACGCGAACGTGCCGAGCATCACGAACCCGAGATGGCTGACGGACGAATACGCGACGAGCTTCTTCATGTCGGCCTGGGCCCAAGCGACGGCGGCGCCGTAGAGGATCCCGACAACGGCCAGCGCGAGCATCCACGGCGCGGCCGCGCGCGACGCTTCTGGAAACAGCGGCAAGCAGAAGCGCAGGAACCCGTACGTCCCCATCTTCAGCAGGACGCCGGCAAGGATGACCGAACCCGCCGTGGGCGCCTCGACGTGCGCGTCGGGGAGCCACGTGTGCAGCGGGAACACGGGGACCTTGATCGCGAACGCGAACGCGAACGCCGCGAACAGCCAGCCCTGGATCTCGGCCGGCAGCGGCTTCGCGTACAGATCGACGACGGAGAACGTGCCGCTGCTCAGATAGATGCCGGCGATCGCGAGCAACATCAGCAAGCTGCCGGCCATGGTAAAGAGGAAGAACTTGAGGGCCGCGTAAGCCCGCCGATTGCCGCCCCAGACGCCGATCAGGAAGTACATCGGGATCAGAACGGCTTCCCAGAAGATGTAGAAGAGGACGAGATCGAGCGCGAGGAACGTGCCGAGCACGGCGCCCTCCAACAACAGGAGGAGAGCCAGATACTCCTTCAGCTTCTCGCGCACGTTATCCCAGGCGCCAAGCAACGCCACTGGGAACAAGAACGCCGTCAGCAACACGAGCGGCAACGAGATGCCGTCCACGGCGAGGTGGTAGTCGATGTCGAAGCCCGGCACCCACGGGGCCCGGGTCGCGAATCGGAAGCCGGCTTCGCCCGCCGGGAACGAGAAGAAGATGTAGGCGGCGAGCGCGAGCACGGCGACGAAAACCGCCAGCGCGAGGCCGCGCAACGTGACGTGCGCCTGGCGCGGCAGCGCCGCGAGCAGCGCCGCGCCGGCGATCGGCAGGAAGACCAGCCAGGTCAACAGAGAATCGTTCATCTCAACTCATCAACCGAAGTCGTCCCTCGCCGCGATGGCCGCTCATCAGCGGAGCAACCAGTAGCCGAGCACGAGGATCGCGCTGACGAGCACGCCCGCGGCGTAACGGCGCACGTACCCCGATTGCCAGGCGCGCACGCGCGCGCCCGCTCCGACGAAAGCCGCGCCGATGCCATTGGCGGCGCCGTCGATGACGCCTGGGTCGAAACGGCCGGCAAGCGCGATCGCCAGGGCTTCCAAGGGCCGCACGATCGCGGCGCGGTACAGGTCTTCCAACCCCCACTGTCGCGCCGCCAGCGCCGCCAGGCCGCCGAGCGTCACGTTGCGGCGGCGGTTGAACAACGACCAGGCGAACGCGATGCCGAGCACGGCGACAACGATCGAGATGGCGATCAACGCGCCCTCGCTCAAGCCGCCGGCGGCATGGTTCGCCGCTTCGGCGTGCGCTTCGGCATGGAACATCAGCTCGAGATAGTGCTCGAACGGCGCGCCCAGGAACTTCGCGCCGATCAAGCCGCCGGCCGCGGACAAGACGGCGAGCAGGATCATCGCGATCTTCATCGCCGGTCCTGCCTCGTGCGGATGCGCCTTCCGATCGGCGGGCGTCCCCGTGAACGTCAGCAACGCGGCGCGCGTGATGTAGAACGCGGTGACGCCGGCCGTGATCGTGCCGACGATCCACAGCGGCACTTGGCCGGACGCGTAGGCGGCATGCAGGATCTCGTCCTTGCTCCAGAATCCGGCGAATGGCGGCACACCGCTGAGCGCGATCGCGCCGATCGCGAACCCGGCGAACGTCACCGGCATCGCGTGGCGTAGGCCGCCGAGACGGCGTAGGTCGATGACGCCGTGCATGGCGTGCATGACGCTGCCGGCCGCGAGGAACAACAGCGCCTTGAAGAATGCGTGCGTCGTCAGGTGGAACAAGCCGCTCGTCGCCGCGCCGACGCCAAGCGCCATGAACATGTATCCGAGCTGGCTGATCGTCGACCAGGCGAGAACGCGCTTCAGGTCGTTCTGGCCGATCGCGACCGTCGCCGCGAACAGCGCGGTCGCGGCGCCGACGACCGCGACGACGCCAGTGAGGACGCCGGGCGCGGCCGCGAACAAAGGCCACAACCGCGCGATCATGTAGACGCCGGCGGTGACCATCGTGGCGGCGTGGATCAACGCGCTGACGGGCGTTGGACCTTCCATGGCATCCGGCAGCCACACGTGCAGCGGCAGCTGCGCCGATTTCCCGGTCGCGCCGACGAACAGCAGCAAGGCGATCGCCGGGAGGGTCGCGAGCACCGCCTGCTGCGGATGGTCGCCAAGCGCCCGGCTGATCTCGGCGAAGTCAAGCGTGCCGAGCGTCACGAACAAGAGGCAGATCCCCAGGAGGAAAGCGGCGTCGCCGATGCGGTTGACGACGAACGCTTTGCGGCCAGCCGCGGCCGCCGCCGGACGTTCGAACCAGAACCCGATCAGCAAGTAGGAGCACAGCCCCACCAGCTCCCAGCCGACGAACATCACGAGAACGTTCGCGCCGAGGACGAGGAGGAGCATCGACGCCGTAAACAGGTTCAGGTACGTGAAGTAGCGGGCGTAGCCGTCCTCGCCGCGCATGTACTCGGTCGAGTACACGTGGATGAGGAATCCCACCCCGGTCACGACGAGCACGAGCAACGCCGACAGACGATCGAGCTGCAACGCGGCGGCGACGCGGAGGTCCGCGACCGTGATCCACTCGAACAGGACCGCGCGAATCGCCCCGGACTCCGTTGCCGACACCCCGCTCCACCCGACGAGGCCGGCGGCAAACGCCGCCAGAACGGACAACGAGGCGATCGCGCCGACGGTGCGTTCTCCGAGGCGCGCCCCGACCAAGCCCAGGAGCACGCTGGACGCGAGCGGGAAACCGACGATCCACGGGACGGCGTTCATCTCATCCCCTCAACGCGTCGACGGCATCGATGTCGACGGTTTCCCGGCTGCGGAAGATGCCGACGATCAGCGCCAGGCCGACGACGACCTCGACGGCGGCGACGACGAGCACGAAGAAGACGATGAGCTGGCCCGAGAGGTTGCCGTGCATGCGCGCGAACGTCACGAAGGCCAGGTTGACGGCGTTGAGCATCAGCTCGATGGACATGAAGAGGATCAACGCCGTCCGCCGCAGCAGCACGCCGGCGACGCCGATCGAAAACAACACGGCGCTGAGGATGACGTAGGCCTGCAACGGCACCGCGCTCACGAGCGGCTCGGCGCCTTTCCGAGGACGACCGCGGTGATGATGCCGATGAGCAACAGCAGCGACGCGATCTGGAACGGCAGGACGAACTCCGTGAACAACGACCGCCCGATCGATTCGACGCTGCCGAACCCGGCGGGCAAGGCCTGCGGCGTCATCTGTCGCATGCCGCGCAGCGCGCCGAACGCCAGGATGGCCGCCAACGCGCCGCCGAACACGAACGCGATCGGCCGCAACGATCCCGCGTCGGAGCTCGCCAGACGAGCGCTGACGCGCGGCAGCACGAGCATGATGACGAAAAGGAACAAGACGACGATCGCGCCGGCGTAGAGGATGATCTGCAAGACCGCGACGAACTCGGCCGCCAGCGTCAGGTACAGGACCGCTAGCGAGCCGAGGACCAACAGCAAGGAGAGCGCACTGTGTACCAGCTTCCGCGCGGCTACCACACCCACGCCCCCGGCGAGGCTGAGGGCCCCAGCGATGACGAAGAGGATGATTTCCATTACACCTCGCTGTGCGGGTCGCGCCCGGAGGCGCCGGGATAAGGTTCCTGGAGCATCGGCTTGCCGTAGATCAAGGATTGGCGAGAGTAGTCGGCGAGCTCGAAGTCGCGACCGAGCACGATCGCGCCCGTCGGGCACGCCTCTTCGCAGAACCCGCAGAAGATGCAGCGCAGCATGTTGATCTGGAAGTCTTCCGCGTAGCGCTCGCCTTTGCTGACCCGTTTCTCCTCTGTGTTCTCCGCCGCCTTCACGTAGATGGCTTGCGACGGGCAGACGATCACGCAAAGCTCGCAGCCGACGCAGCGCTCGTCGCCGTCCGGGTACAACGTCAACCAGTGCCGGCCCTTGAAGCGCGCAGCGACGGCCGGACGTTGCTCCGGGTACTTGATCGTGACCGGTTTGCGGAAGAGGTGACGGAACGTGACGCCCATTCCCTTGAGAATGGCCGCGCCTTCGATGAGCGCGCGTTGTACCGTTCGTCCGCCGTTGCCGTTCTTCTTCAAATTCAAAACGTGGCTCCCCCGCGACGCCTCGACGCGGACGTCGCTAGATCAAGAGCAGGGCGCTGATGACGATGTTGACGAGTCCGAGGGGGATGAGCACTTTCCAGCCCAGTCCCATCAATTGATCATAGCGCACCCTCGGCAGCGTCGCCCGCACCCAGACGAAAACGCAGACGAACAACAACGTCTTCAACGCGAACCAGACGACGCCGGGCAGCAACGGCCCGTGCCACCCGCCCAGGAACAGCGTCGTGACGAGCGCGCTCTGCGTGATGATCGCCAGATACTCGGCGACGTAGAACATCCCGAACTTGAATCCGCCGTATTCCGTCTGATAGCCGGCGATCAGCTCTTGCTCCGCTTCCGGAAGGTCGAATGGCGACCGGTTCGTCTCGGCGAACGCCGCGACGAAGAACAACAGGAACGCCAGCGGCTGCCGGAGGATGAACCACCCGTCGCGCTGCGCCTCGACGATGCGCACGAGGCTGAGGCTGCGGGCGAGCATGATCACGGCGATGACGGCCAGCGCGAGCGTGAGCTCGTAGGAGATGATCTGCGCGCTGCTGCGCAGCCCTCCGAGCAGCGAATATTTGCTGTTTGAGGACCAGCCGCCGAGGATGAAGCCGTACACGGACAGCGACGACGCGCCGAGGATGAGGAGGATCGCCACGTTGACGTCCGCCACGTACAGCGGAATCGTCGTTCCGAACAAGTCCAAGCTCGGACCGATCGGAATGACGGCCCACACGAATACGGCCATCGCCATGACGAGCACCGGGCAAATCAAGTACACGAACCGGTCCGCCCCGGCGGGGATGAAGTCTTCCTTCGTGATCAGCTTGATGGCGTCGGCGAGCGGTTGCAGCAGACCGCCCGGCCCCACGCGGTCGGGACCGATCCGGATCTGCAGGCGGCCGAGGAGCCGGCGCTCCAGCAACGTGACGTAGGCCGTAGCCGTGAGCACGAGCGCCGACAACAGCAAGCTCTTGACGACGGCCTCAGCGACGATGCCCCACGCGTTCGCCACGCGTCAGGCCCACGTTCCCGCCGGCGCCAGGCGCCGCACTGTGCCGTCGTGCGCGCGCCCGCCGAGCCGCAGGCTCCGCGGCACCAGGATCTGCCCTTCCCGCGTCTCATCGGTGACGCGCGCGAAGAGTCGCGCCGTGCGGCCGTCGAACGCGACTTCGACCTCATCGCCGTTCGCGATACCCCAACGTGCCGCATCGAGCGGGTGCACCGTCGCGGTCGGTCGGCCCGCGAGCCGCGCCAGGCCGGGAGACCGCTTCGTCATCTCTCCGAGGCGGAACAGCGACGTGACCGGGACGAGCGTCGCTCCACCGCCGCTGGCGGGCGCCGACGCGAGGATCGTTTCGATCGCCTCTCGCTCCACGCGCGCCGTGCGCCGCGGCAGGGGGAACGCCAACCCTTCCGCGAGCCCAGGGATGACGGTCGTCATCTCTTCGAAGATCTCGTGCACGGATCCGTACATGAGCGGGACGCCGACGCGCGTCGCGATGGCCTGCAGAATCGTCGCGTCCGCGCGCGCGCCGTCGAGGCCGGGGCGTGCCTGCCCGATGCGCTGGACGCGCGCCTCGATGCTGCCAACGGTTCCGTTCTTCTCGGCATGCGTCAACGCGGGCAGCACAACGTCGGCTTGCTTCGCGGTTTCGGTCAGGAACACGTCCTGCACGACGAGGAAGCCGACCCCGGCCCGCGCGAGACGCCAAGCCTCGGCGTCCGGGTAGTCGGCCGCGGGATCGGCGCCCGCGACCAGCAAGAACGACAGCTCGCCCGCCGCGGCGGCGCCCAACATGCCCGGCGTATCCAAGCCCTTCTTTGCGGCGATGTCCCGTCCCCAAGCGGTGCGCAGTCGCCCGAGAGCGGCGGCGTCGTCGGTCGGGGCCAGGCCGGGCAGCGCGTCCGGGACCATGCCGGCGACCGCAGCGGCGGCGGCGCTGCCACGCCCGCGCAAGATCGATAACGCGCCGCCGCCGCAGACGGCCCGTAGCGTGTTCGCCGCCAGCAGAACCGCGCGCGGATCGGGGCCGTCCAGTGCCAATCGCCCGACGTGGAACGACGCCGGCGGATGCGCAATCAAGTCGCGCGCGGCGGCGCGCAACGCCTCGATCGAGACGCCGGCGCGGCTCGCCAGCGCCGCGGCATCGAGGTCAACGAGCGCCGCCGCTTCGACCGGCGCCTCGGCACCGCGCGCCTCGGCAACGAGCTTTGAGAGCGCGAGCAGGACGAGCGCTTCGTGCCCGTACCGCACGACCGCGTTGTGGCGCAGATAGCGATCGATCTCCAGGCGCTTCGGCGCGATGGCGAAACCCAAGGCGCCGCGATCGAGCGCGCGCTTCGCGCGCAGCCAGACGACCGGATACTCCTCGATGAGGTCGCAACCGATGAGAACGATGGCGCCGGCGCGATCCAGGTCGGCCATGGTGCCTTCCGTGCCCCAACCCCAGTCGCGCGTGTCCGGGGCGGCGAGGGAATCGGCACGGTAGTCGAGGTTCGCGCTGCCCAGCGACCGATAGAGCCGGCTGAGCAGATAGGATTCCTCGAGCGTCAATCGCTCGCCGCCGATCGCGCCGGCGTGGTCGCCGCCCGCATCCCGCAAGCGCGTCGCCACGAGATTCAACGCCTCGTCCCAGCTCGTCTCCACGAGCGTGTCGCCGCGGCGCACGAGCGGACGCGACAACCGATCCTGGCTGTTGACGTAGTCGTAGCCGAAGAATCCGACGTCGCACGTCCAGACGTCGTTGACCTCGGCGTTCTCGCGCGAGCGCACGCGCGTGATCTCGCCGCCGCGCGCGTCGTAGCGGATCGCGCAGCCGACGCCGCAGTGCGTGCAGACACTCGGCGTTCCCAGATTGTCCCAGGGGCGAGACCGGAACCGGTACGCCGAGCTCGTCAGCGCCCCGACGGGGCAGATCTCGATCGTGTTGCCGATGAACTTGCTCGGCCCCTCCATCGTGATCGGCGGGATGTCGATGTGCGTCGCGAACCCGCGCTCGTGCCCCTTGAGCGCGTGATCGCCAGCGATCACCTCGCCGAATCGCGTGCAGCGCCAGCACATGATGCAGCGCTCGCGATCCAGCGTAAGCACAGGGCTCAGCGGGATCGCCTTCATGAAGTGGCGTTTCGGCTCGACGTATTGTGAGGCGCCAGGACCGTACTTGAACGTGTTGTCCTGCAGCGGACACTCGCCGCCCTTGTCGCAGATCGGGCAATCGAGCGGGTGGTTGATCAGCAAGAACTCGAGAACGCCCTGACGCGCTTCCACGACGTCGGGGGATTCGGTTTCGACGACCATGCCCTCGGTCGCTTCCAAGGTGCAGGACGTCTGCAAGCGCGGCATCTTCTCGACCTTCACGAAGCACATGCGGCAGGCGCCGAGCGGCGGCATGCGATCGTGGTAGCAGAAGATCGGAACCTCGATGCCGAGCTGCTTGGCCGCGTGATAGACGGTGGTCCCCTTCGGCACGGTGATCGCGTGACCGTCGATCGTCAAAGTCACCGTCGGGTTCGCGGGCGTCTGGCTCATTCGTTCCCCTCTTGCCGCTCGGTTCGCGGGAACCGCCGGCGTCAGCTGCCGGCGACCGGCACGCTCTCCTTGATTCGAACCGGCATCGGCACGGCGGCGTTCGACCTCGCGATATAGGCCTCGAACTCGTTGCGAAAGTGCGCTAACCCCGCGTTGAGGCTCGGCGGCACGCTTTCGCCGAGGGGGCAGAAGCACGTGCCTGTCATGTTCTTCGAGAGGTGGGTCAGCAGATCCAAATCGGACGGCCGGCCGTGCCCGTGCAAGATGCGCTCGAGAACTTGCACGACCCAGCGCGTGCCCTCGCGACAAGGCGTGCACTTGCCGCACGATTCTTCCATATAGAACTCGGCGACACGGGCGATGACCTTCACCATGTCCGTCGTGTCGTCCATGATGATGACCGCGCCCGAGCCCATCATGGAGCCGAGCTTCGCGAGCGACTCATGGTTCATCGCCACATCGATATGCTCGGCGACCAGCGGACGCGATGAAGAACCGCCCGGATAACATGCCTTGAACGTCCGCCCCGGCCGCAGCCCGCCGGCGCGGTCGATGAGATCGCGCAGCGTCGTGCCCAGCGGCGCCTCGACCACGCCCGGGTTCTGCACGTGGCCGCTGACCGAATACAACTGCGGCGGCCCCTGCTGCATCCACCATTCAGCGCCGTGGTTGAGGATCCAGGGGACGCAGCACAGCGTCTCGACGTTGTTGAGAACCGTCGGCTTGTTGTACAGCCCCATGACCGCCGGGAAATACGGCGGCTTGAGGCGCGGCATCGCGCGCCGACCTTCCAGCGACTCGAGCAACGCCGTCTCTTCGCCGGCGATGTACGCGCCGGCGCCCGGATGCACGACCAAGTCGAGCGAAAAGTCGGTGCCGAGGATGCGTTCGCCGAGCAGGCCGCGCTCGTACGCCTGACGGATCGCGCCGCCGAGCAACCGGTGGCAGTCGTAGTACTCGCCGCGCAGGTAGACGAACGCGTTGCGCACCCCGAGCGCGTACGAGGTCAAGATGATCCCCTCGACCAGCAGGTTGGGATCGCCCTCGAGCAGGGTTCGGTCCTTGAACGTCCCGGGCTCGCTCTCGTCGGCGTTGACGACGAGGTACTTCACGGGAGCGTTGCGATTGATGAACTTCCACTTCCGTCCGGTCGGGAACCCGGCGCCGCCGCGGCCGCGCAGCTGCGACCCATCGACGGCCGCCACGACCTCGTCCGGATTCATCTCCTTGAGCGCGCGGTGGACCGCCGCGTACCCGCCGTTCGCGACGTACGTGTCGATGTCGTGCTGGCCGGGCACGTTCACGTGCCGCAGCAGGACGTTCGTGGGATCGGGACCCAGGGTCCCCGGCGATTGCGTCATCGGCTAGGAGTCCGTGCGATCGAGGATTTCGTCGACTTTCTCGCGCGTCAGCCGCTTGTATCGCTTCTCGCCGACGAGCATGCAGGGTGCTTCCTCGCAGGCGCCGAGGCACTCGGCGACGATGTAGGTGAAGCGTCCGTCGGCCGTTGTTTGTCGCGTCTTCACGCCGAGCTTCGCTTCGACATGCGCTTGGATCGCGTCCGCGCCGGCCAACAAGCATGAGACGTTCGTGCAAAGCTGGATGACCTGCCTGCCGACGGGCGCCGTGAACACGAGCAGATAAAAGGACGCGACCTCGGCGACGACCTCGGTGTCGAGCCCGAGAAGCTCGGCGATGCCATCGTACGTCTCGGGTGGCACCCAGCCGTACTCCGCCTGCACGCGGAGCAGAGCCGGGACGAGCGCGGACTGTGCGACCGGATACCGCGCTTTGATCTCACGGATGTCGGCGACGGCGGCGGGCGCGAGGGTATGCGTCTCCGGGGTCACCGGTCCACGTCTCCCAAGACGATATCGATGGAGGCGATGGCGACGACGACGTCGGCCAGCATCTCGCCCTGCACCATCACCGGCAGCGCCGCGAGATTGCTGAACGACGGTGCCCGCACGCGAACGCGGACCGGTTTGTTCGAACCATCGGACACGATGAAGTAGCCTTTCTCGCCACGGGGGGACTCGACCGCCGCGTACACTTCCCCCTTCGGAGGATGGATGCCTTCGCTGACCAGCTTGAATTGGTGGATGACCGCTTCCATCGAGCGGACGAGCTCTGGTCGCGGCGGCAGGGCGACCTTGCGATCGCTCGTGATGTACGGTCCCTCGGGGAGCCCGTCGAGCGCTTGACGCAGGATGCGGCCGGACTCCCGCATCTCGGCCATGCGCACCGTGTAGCGATCGAACGCGTCGCCGTTCGCCCCGACGGGGACTTCGAACGTGAAGTCCTCGTAGGAGGAGTACGGTATCGCCTTGCGCAGGTCCCAATTCACGCCCGACGCGCGCAACACGGGACCGGTAACGCCGTAGGCGAGCGCCTGCTCGCGCGACAGGCTCGAGATCCCGATGTGGCGATCCCGCCAGATCGGGTTGTCGGTCAGCAGCGCCTCGTATTCGTCCAGCCGCCGAGGCAGCTCGTCGATGAACTTGCGAACGCGCGGAAAGAACTCTTCCGGCAGGTCCCACTGGACGCCGCCGATGCGAAAGTACCCCGGCATCATCCGCTGGCCGGACACGATCTCCGACATCTCCTGGTACTCTTCGCGGTGCGCGAACGCGTACATCATGACGCTGCTGGCGTTCAGATCGAGCGCGGAAGTGCCCAGCCATACGAGGTGGCTGGCGATCCGATTCAGCTCGCAGAGGATGACGCGGATGTATTGCGCCCGTCGCGGCACCTCGAGGCCGAGGAGCTTCTCGACCGCCAGGCAGTACGCCATCTCTTCGAAGTAGGAAGCAAGATACTCGATGCGATCGGTGAGCGCGATGTTCTGGTGATACGTGCGCGTCTCCATCTCCTTCTCGATGCCGGTGTGGAGGTAGCCGATCACCGGCTTGCAAGAGACGATGGTTTCGCCGCTCAGCTCGAGGACGAGGCGCAACACGCCGTGGGTGCTCGGGTGTTGCGGCCCCATGTTGATCGTCAGCGTCTCGCGCGTCAATTCGCTCATGTCGAACGCGTCAGCGATCCTTTCTGCGCGCCGGCACGTGCGGAATGATGTCACTCGGTCTCTTCGGGATGTGCCCTTGGAACTCCACGGGCTCGTCGCCGAGCGCGAAGTCGCGCCGCAGCGGATGCCCTTCCCAGTCGTCGGGCATGAGGATGCGCGTCAGGTTCGGGTGCCCGTCGAAGCGGATGCCGAAGAGATCCCACAGCTCGCGTTCGAACCAATCGGCCGCCGCATAGACGCCCGTGGCGGTCGGCAGGACGGCGTCCCTCGAGTCGACACGCGCGCGAACGCGAAGGCGCTGTCTTCGCGACCACGAGAGCAGGTTGTAAACGACCTCCAGGCGTGGTTCGATCGGGTGTCGATCCCAGGCCGTCAAGTCGATGAGGACCGCGAAATCCCACGGGGCGGCCTTCACGGCCGCAAGCGCGTCGACCACGCGGGACGGGGCGATGAGCACCGTCGCTTCGCCGCGATCGACCGAAGCGGCGAGGGCATCGTCTCCCAAACGTTCGGCGAGGAACTCCTGAACCGGCTCGAGCGCCGCCGTCACGCGGTTCTCGTCCCCTGGCGCCCTTGTTCGTCGATTTTCTCTTGCAGCTTGATGATGCCGTACAGCAGGGCTTCCGGCCGCGGTGGGCACCCGGCGATGTACACGTCGACCGGCACGATCTTGTCGACGCCCTGCACCAGAGCGTAGTTGTTGTACACGCCGCCGCAGGACGCGCAATCGCCCATGGCGATGACCCACTTCGGTTCCAGCATCTGGTCGTGGATGTGGCGCAAAACGGGTGCCATCTTCTGGCTGACGCGACCGGCGACGATCATCAGGTCCGCCTGGCGCGGCGACGCCCGCATGACCTCGGACCCGAACCGAGCGATGTCGAACCGCGCCGCGGCCGTCGAGATCATTTCGATCGCGCAGCAGGCCAAGCCGAATTGCGCCGGCCAAACCGACGACCGTCGCGCCCAGGCGAGCATGCGGTCGACCGTCGTCGTGAGGACGTTCCGCTGCAGGTCTGTCTCTTCTACTCCTGCCATTGGAACGCGCCTCGCTTCCAAGCGTATAGGTCGGCGAAGATGAGGACCGCGAGGAACACGAGGACCGGCGTCAACGCCGTCCAGCCGAGCTCGCGGAACAAGACCGCCCAGGGGAACAAGAACACGACTTCCACGTCGAACAGCAGGAAGATCATCGCGATCACATAGTAATGAATGGGGACGCGAACCTCGGCCGTACCGACGGGCCATATCCCCGACTCGTACGCGACCATCTTCTCCGGACTGGGAAAGCGCCCGGCGACAACGCAGTGGAGCATCATCAACGCGGTTGCCAATCCGGCCGAAATGAGGAAATGCACCAGGACGGGAAGGTAGTCCGCCACTTCAACGCTCCTATCGATCCGGTCGGTCGGTCCTCGGCCGAACCCCATCGATCATCCCAAAACAGGGGGCGCTAGCGCAAGGTCGACGAGCGCGCGGATCCGGGCCCCGTGCTTCGTATCGCGGGCACGATTTCGTGAAGCGCCGCGACAGTTTCGTCGACGTCCGCTTCGGTCGTGTCCCGCCCGAGCGAGAGCCGAATCGTTCCCGCGGCGGCCGCCGGAGGAAGCCCGATCGCCGTG
>VGFF01000060.1 GCA_016868955.1 Armatimonadota bacterium | reverse complement strand
CGGGATAAGAGAGGGTTGGCCCGAGTTCGTAAGAAGCGGCACCGTGACTGCTCTCACACCCACCTCTCCCACCACTCCCTGTACTTCTCCAATCGAAGCACCCGATGCCACGGCTGCCCGCCGCGCGATAGATCGTGATTCTCCCTTGGGAAGTACACAAACCGCGCCGGCACGCCGCGCCACACCAACGATTGATACAGCTGGTCGCCTTGCTCGATCGGCGTGCGGAAGTCCTCTCCTGCGTGAAAGACGAGCGTCGGCGTGCGCACGTTCGCGACGAATCGGAGCGGCGACTGCCGCACGTAGTCGTCGAGCGTCTCCCACGGCGGCCCGCCGCCGAACTCGAACTCGCGCAAGTGACCGATGTCGCTCGTGCCCCACGTCGCGGTGCGATTGCTGATCGACCGATCCGCGACGGCGGCGCGGAAGTCGTCGCGGTGCCCGAGGATCCAGTTGACGAGGTAGCCGCCGTAGCTGCCGCCGGCGATCGCCTTACGGCCGGGATCGAGGAAGTCGAACCGCGCCAGCGCCGCGTCGAGACCGGCGAGGTTGTCGGCCGCGTCGGAGCCGCCCCAGTCGCCGAGGATCGACGTGCAGAACGCTTCGCCGGACCCTTGGCAGCCTCGCGAGTTCACGTACAAAACGGCGCGGCGGCACGCCGCGTGGAACTGGTACTCGAAGACGAACTCGAACCCCCGCATGCCCCCGGGCCCGCCGCCCGTGTACAGGATGACGGGCACGCGCTCGTTCAAGCCGCGGCGCGGCGGCGCGACGAGCCACGCGTCGACGATCGCGCCGGCGGCGGCACCGCCCACGGCGGGGAATGTGAAGTGCGCCACGGACCCGAGATCGAGCTCCGCGAGCAGCGCGGTGTTCTCCGCGGTCAGCGCGCGCGGCGCAGCACCGGGCGCGGCCAGATCGACGCCCACGATCTCCGGCGGCGTCTGCACGTCGGTGACGAGCGCGGCGATCGTCCGCTGACTGGCGTCGATGCTGAACGCGAACACGACGCGATCGCCGCCGAACACGGGATCGGATTCAAGCGTTCCGTCGACGCCGAGGCGACGCAGGTGCACGCGCCCGCGATCGCTCGCGAGCAGCAGCAATGAGCGCCCGTCGTGCGACCAGCGCGGCCCGCTCTGGCCGCCGCCGCCGCGCAGATCGCCGCCGGCGACATCCGCGAACGTCACATCCAAGTGCTCGGTGATGCAGCGTCCCGTGCGACCCTCGACGTCCACTAGCCACACGTGCTGGTTGCCGTAGTGGCCGGTTGGGCCGTCGTGGCCGCAGACGGCGATCGTCGCCCCGTCCGGCGACCACGCGAGGTCGGTCCACCGCATCTCTTCCAACCCGAAGATGTCGTGAGGCGTAACGAGGTCGCTGGAGCCACCCGGCGCGATTTTCGAATCACGATGGACCGGCACGCCGATCAGATAGACGTACTGTCGCCGCTGCTGGTCCGACTCGGGCCGGACGTTGCCGACGACCGCGATCGAGCTTCCATCCGGAGACCAAGCGGGTGCGTTCAGATCGAATGCGCCGAGCGTCAGCAATACGACCTCAGGGAACGGTCTCGCGGTGTCCGCCTCGCTCGTGAGCTGCGCCTCGTCGAACGCGACGATCGCGACGTGCTTTCGGTACGGGCCGAATGCGCCGATGCCGTTCATCCGCCACCGCGCGCGCGTCGACACGAGCACGTCACGGTTGAATCTCTCGTACGGATCGTCGGGCGGCACGAGCGCGTCGAGCCTCTCCAAACCCCGGTCAGGATCGACGAACGTCAGGAACGCGATGCGGTGTCCGTCGGGCGACCACGCCGCGTCACGCGCGCCGCCGCGCAGCGTGGTGAGTTGCCGCGGATCGCCGCCGCCGGCGGAAACGACGAAGAGCTGAGGGCCGCCCGCCGCCACGGAGACGGCCATGGGCGGCGCCGGAGCCGCCGCCTCCGAGTTACCCGACTCGTCGGGACCGGTGCTCGCCGGCGGCGCCGCGAGGAACAGTACGAATCCTCCGTCCGGCGACCACCGCGGGTGCGACGCGGACATCGGCGCCGGCGTCAGCGTACGCGCTTGGCCGGAGGAAACGTCGGTGATTACGATCTCCGATCGCGCGCGGTTCGCGTCCGCGTCGAGGATGGTGCGTACCCACGCGAGCGACGCGCCGTCCGGCGACAGCTGCGGATCTCCGACGAGCCGGAACCGGAACAAGTCGCGGGATTCGAGCGGGCGCCGCGCCCCGGCCGCTGCGCTCACCGATCCTCCAGTGAACTTCCCGGTGCGCGCCCGTCGCGCACGAAGTGCTCGAGGTGCGGCACGCCCATCGGCTTGTACTTGTCGAGGATCGCCATGTGCTCGTGCACGAGCCGCGCGACGTCGACGACCTCCTCGGTGCCGTTCCGCTGGAAGACGAACGCGGTCATGATCGAAACGACGTACGGACGCCGTGTCTGCCAGACGATGCCGACGTCGCTCTTGCCGCCGTTCAGTCCGCCCGGCTTGTTCGCGATCGCCACGCCGCCGCCGAGCGCGCGGTTGAGCAATCCATCCTTGGGATAACGCAACACGCGGAGGCAGGCGTCGCTGACCTCGCGGCTGTGAAACGCGCCGGCCCACAGGCGGCGCAGCCACGCCGCCATCGCCGCCGACGTCGCGACGTTCTCCACGCCCGCTGCCGCCGCGGACCAATCCTGCATCCTGCGGCGCAGCACCGCTTGCGGCGTCATCGACGCGATCAGCGATTGCACGTTCTCGAGGCCGGCCAGATCGATGCCCGCGTTCGTCGCGGTGTTGTCGCTGAGGTTGATCATCAACGTCGCGAGATCGCGGCCGGTCAGTGGCAGGTCCGGCCTTAGGTACGGGAGGATGCCGGCGCCGCCGGAACGGTTCGCATCCGTCACCGGATATACTGCGTCGAGGTCGATCTCCCCGGCGGCGTGGCGGCCCATCAGCGTCATGAGGATCGGGATCTTGATGCACGATCCGCAACCGAGCACGACGTCGCCGTTGACGTCGAGCCGTAGCCCGCCCTCGAGGTCGATGACCGTGACGGCGAGCACGCCGCCGTAGTCCGCCGCGCGCGCTTCGAGCGTGCGGCGCAACCGATCGAAGATCATCGCCGGTCCGGCGAGGTTCTCGCCGCCCGCGGGACGTTCGTCGCGACGCTCCGGCGGCGTCACAGCCACTTCCCGAACCATTCTAGGTACTTGTCGAGCCGGAACACGCGGTGCCACGGCTTGCCGTTGCGCGACAGGTCGTGATCCTCGTCGGGGAAGCGCACGAACTCCGTCGGAACGCCGAGGCGCAGCAGCGCCATGAACAGCTGCTCGCCTTGCTCGACGTGGCAGCGGTGGTCGAGCGCTGAGTGCACGACGAGCGTCGGTGTCTTCACCGTCGCGAAGTGCGTCATCGGCGACCGGAACAAGTAGGTGTCGAGATCCTCCCACGGCTTGCGGCCGTCGAACTCCACGCGGTCGAGCAAATATCCCATGTCGCTCGTGCCGTGGAACGAGTACCGGTTGAACATGCAGCGGTCGGAGACGGCGGCGCGCAAGTCGGGGTGGCGCGCGATCATCCAGTTCACCATGTAGCCGCCGTAGCTGCCGCCGCAGACGCCTTTGCGGTTCGAATCGACGAACTCGAACCGGTCGCAGGCCGTCTCCAGGCACGCGAGGTTGTCCTCGTAGTCGAGGTCGCCCCAGTGCCCGCGCACGGCGTGGGAGAACGCCTCGCCGTACCCTTGGTTGCCGCGCTGGTTGCAGTGCACGACCGCGTATCCGGCCGCGGCCAGGCATTGGAACTCGTGCACGAACACGGCGGCGCGCATGCCACCGGGACCACCACCTGTGTACAGGAGGATCGGCACGCGCTCGCCCGGCTTGCGACGCGGCGGCGCGATCATCCAACCTTCGACCGTCGCCTCGCCGGACGTGAAGTGGAAGCGCTGCGGCTGCGCGAGCTCCACTTCGTCGAGGATCTCCGCGTTCGCCCGCGTCAGCCGGCACATTGGGCCGGGGCGCTTTTCGGACCGCCGGAACGTGAACAGGTCGCCCGGCTCCGTGTCCGTCGTACGCAGCGCGACGATCGTCTCGCGCGCCGTGTCGGCCGCGAACGCGAAGATCACCGAGTCGCCGTCGGTCAAGGGCCGGTTCTCGCCGGTCTCGGCGTTGAATTCGTGGATATGCGTCGTGCCCGCTTCGTTCACGAGGCCGAGCAGCGCGCTGCCGTCCGGCAGCCAGCGTAGTCCGTCGTCGCCGCCGTAGCCGCGCAAGTCCTGGTTCCGCGAGTAGTCGCCAATCGTCCGGTCGATGTGCGCCGTCAGGCAGCGGCCGTGCCCGCTGGCCGCATCCACGAGCCAGATGCGTTGGTTGCCGTAGTGGCCCATCACCGGCGAGTCGTGGCCGCAGACGGCGATTGTCTTGCCGTCCGGCGACCAGGCGAGGTCGGTGGACCGCATCTCCTGCAGGCCGAACAATTCGCGCGGAACGACCAATGGCGCGCTCGCGGGCGACTCTGCTTCCGTGTCGACGAGGTAAATGAACTGCTTGCGCATGTTGTCGGCGTCGGGCGCGATGTTGCCCGCGGCCGCGATCGTCCATCCGTCGGGCGACCACGCCGGCGCGCTGAGGTCGAACGCGCCGCGCGTGAGCATACGTACCGGCGCGGTTTTGTCGCCGCGGCGCGCGTCCAAGACGCGCGGATTGAACGTCACGACCGCGACGTGGCGGCGGTAGGCGCCGAAGTAGCCGATGCCGTTGTGCTTCCAGTGCAGCCGCTCCGAGAGGAGCACGTCGCGGTTGAACTTTTCATACGGATCGTCGGGCACCGCGAACGCGTCGAGGTCTTCCAACCCTTTTTCGGGATCGACATACGTGAGCATGACGAGGCGTGTCCCGTCCGGCGACCACGAAATGTCTCGCGCGCCGCCGAGCAGCCGCGTGAGCTGCACCGGCGCGCCGCCCGCCGCCGGCACGACGTAGACCTGCGGCCCGCGTCCGATCACGGACACCGCCGCCGGCGGCACGTCGGTCTTCGGCGTCGCGAGCAGGGCGATGTACCGTCCGTCCGGAGACCACCGCGGGTGCGACTCCGAGAGATCCCACGACGTCAGCGCGCGCGTCGCGCCGGAGGCGACGTCGGTGACGTGGATGCGGGCGTGATAACGATTCGCCTCCGCGAGGATCGACGTCTGCACCCACGCGACCATCGATCCGTCCACGGACAGCTGCGGGTCGCTCACCAGCCGGAATCGGAACAGGTCACGCGGCGCGATCGGCCGGCGTACGTCCGTTGTCATGAGGCCTCCTTCGATTTTCAGGTGCCGACGCGGATTCGCTCGTGGAATCCGCGCAGCATCGCGAGCGTGCTAAGGATCGCGAGGTAGCTCGTCTTCGGGTTCTGCGGGCTCGGGCGATTGTGCACTTCGATCGAAAGCGCGCCGAACGCGCCGCGCGCGTCGATGCGGTGCCTGTTGACCGCGCCGGCCGGCTCCGCGACCACCTCGACGCGCGTTCGCTTCGTCCCGATGCCCGCGAGCCCGAGCACGACGGCCACGTTGAGGTTCTGCGGCATGCGCGCGGCAGCGTCGTCGGCGCTGCCGGAGAACACGAGCGTGCGCTCGCGGATCGCGGCGCTGCCGCCGAGCGCATCGATGGCAGGCCCCGCGAGGGATGCCGGCGGCTTCGTCGTTGTGAGCTTGACCTCGTCGAGTCCCGCCGACATCGCGCCCTTGATCGCGTCGACGCCGCCGATCGCGCCTGACGGTACGTGCACGAACACGCCCGCCTTCTCGGCAGCGGTCGCGAGCCGCGCTCGCTGCGCCCCATCGCCGAGCGCCCCGGCGCTGAGCATGACCAGGCTCTTGCCGGATCGCAGGATCCGTTCGCCCCAAGTGCGCACCGCATCTTGAGAAGCCGCTTCGACGACCAGCGACGCGTCGCAGCTTACAAGGTCGGCCGGGTCCGTTGAAAAGGGGACGCCGGCCGCCCGGGCCGTTGCGGCGCCGTCACTGTCTGCCCTGCGTCCGACGGTCAAGACGACCTCGTAGGGGCCGACGTCGCCGACAACAAGCCGATCCAGCAAAGTCCGGCCGATGTTGCCCATACCGAGCAGGGCAATGCGAATTTCACGAGTTGATCCCACGATCTCTCCAATCATCCCTTTCCCGTCGTCCAACATTGGCGCCCGCGCCGCCATTCGGAAGCGTCGCCGGTCTCCGGTTTCGCGGCCGGTTCCGTGCGGCCCTTTGTGGAGTGGCGGCGCCGGCGGCGCGGAAGTCGGCAGGAATCGCGGCATCACCAAAGAACGGAGCAACTATCCGATTCGATATCCTATGGGGTCTTCGTTTTCGGAGGCCTGGCCTACACACAGATCGGGGGTCGTCGCCGCGCCGGCGCCGCCTCCTGCGAGGAGAGAACATGCGGACTACGTTCCTGCCCGACATGAGCTGGAAGGAAGCGAAGGAGGCGTTCAAGGAGACCGACCTCGCGTTCGTACCAATGGGCGCGATCGAGGCCCACGGCCCCCACGGTCTGCTCGGCACCGACTTCTTCGCGTCGGACGAGGTGGCGAAGCGCTCGGCCGCCAAGAGCAACACGATCGCCGTGCCGTCGATCCCCTACGGCTACTGCGAGAGCACGATGGACTTCCCCGGAACGATCAGCATCGACTCCGTCCACTACCGGTTCATCCTCGAGGACATCGTCCGCTCGCTGCACAAGTGGGGCATCCGCCGCGTCATCTGGGTCACCGGCCACGGTCCAAACGCGCCACTCGCGAAGGAAGTTTCGGTCAAGCTGCGCCGCGAGCTCGGCATGAACTTCGCGAACCCGCTCTGGTACCGCCTGGCGATCGCGCTGCTGCCGGAGATGAAGCTCGGCCCCGACCACGGCGGCTTCACCGAGACCTCGGTCGCGATGGCGATCCGCCCCGGGAACGCGAACCTTAACGAAGCGTTCGGCGGCTGCACCGTCACCGATATCGGCGGAGAGTTCGACTCGCGCGGCAAGTACGATGTCACGTACCGCGGCGCCGGCGTCGAGTTCCCGATGTTCATGAGCGAGCGCTGGCCGCTCGGCTACTGGGACTTCAGCAAGCCCGCGGTCCAGGCGTCCGAGGCGCACGGCAACAAGATCCTCGACACCGTCACCGACTACCTCGCGGCGTTCGCGAAGGAATTCCAGAAGCTGCCGTTGGGCAGCGCCGCGAAGTGAACGTGATCTGATGAGCGACCACGACGCCCCCGTCCGCGTCCACAAGGGGCACGACCACGTGGACGACGAGATGAAGCGCGCCGCCCTCGCGACGATGGACAGCAAGCGCTACTACATGGGGCCGGAGAACGACGCGTTCGAGGCCGAGATGCAGGCGGCCCTGGGAATCAAGCACGCCGCCACCGTCAACTCCGGCAGCAGCGGCATGTTCCTCATCCTGCAAGCGCTGAAGATCGGGCCCGGGGACGAGGTCATCGTGCCGGCGTCCGGGTTCGTGACGCTCGCGGAAGCGGTGGCCACGGTCGGCGCGCGGGCCCGATTCGCCGACATCGAGGACACGACTTACAACTTCGATCCGGCGGCGCTGGAAAAGGCGCTGACGCCGAAGACGAAGGCGATCGTGCCGCACCACAATTACGGCCACCCCGCCGACATGGACGCCGTCATGGCGTTCGCGAAGAAGCACAACCTGTACGTCATCGAGGATTGCTGCCACGCGCTCGGATCGCGCTGGCGCGGCACTGCCGGCGGCGGCATCGGCCACGCCGGGTTCACGAGCTTCGCCGGCAAGAGCATCTCGGTCTGCGGCCTTGGAGGCATGGTGCTGACGAACGACCCGAAGATCAACGAGGAAGTGCGCCTGCTGCGCGACCACGGCCGTCCGCGCAGCGGCGGAAAGCGCTTCTACGAGATCACGCGCATCGGCTACAACCTTCGGCTCAGCGAGCTGCACGCCGCGATCGGCCGCGTGCAGCTGCGCCACCTTGAAACGTGGAACGAGCAGCGCCGCGCGAACTCGGAAGGCATGACGCTGCGCCTGCAGGAGGCAAAGGTGCCCGTGACCTGCCCCGTGACGCGCCCGGAGGCCGTGCACGCGTTCCTGCACTACTCCGTGCGCGTGCCCGCCGAGGCGCGCGACGGCCTCAAGGCGCACCTCGACGAGAAGGGCGTCGAGACGAGCATCATGTACCCGACGGAGCTGTACCTGCTGCCGCCCTACCGCGAGGTCTGGGGTGGCAAGCCGGGCGAGTTCCCCGTCGCCGACCGAGTGAATCGGGAGATTCTGACGCTGCCGAACAATCCGGCGCTGACAGAGTCCGATCTCGACTACGTGGCCGGCACGATCACCGACTATTTCCACGGGCGGTAGACGCCGCCCGCGGTCGTCGTCCGCGGACTCGGACAGCGAGAAAGGAAGGCAACCGTTGCGCATCGTGGTGCTGGGTGCCGGCGCGTTCGGCAGCTGGCTAGGCGGGTTCCTGACGCGTGGGGGAGAGGACGTCACGCTCCTCGACACCTCGGCTTCGCGCGTCGCCGAGTTGGCGTCGCGCGGCGTCCGGCTCGAAGGCTTTCGCGGCGACGATACGATCAAGGTCCGCGCGAGCGCGCCGTCCGCGCTCGCGGGGCAACCGGCGCCGGACGCGGTGCTCGTTTGCACGAAGCCGGCGGCGATGGACGCCGCCGTACGGGAGATCCTGCCGCACACTGGGCCGTCGACGACGTTCGTGAGCTTCGTCGGTGGACTGGCGCCATTCCGCCTCGCCGACGTCGCTGGCGCGGACCGCACCGTCGCCGTCGTCAGCTGCACCGAAACGCGGCTGCGTCCGGACGGCGTCGTCGAGTGCGCGTTCCACAACTTCAACTGGATCGGCGAGTTGGACACGCGGTTTACTGACCGCTTGCACGCGTTGCAGGCGGCGCTGAACTGGGCCGCGCCGTCACTCGTCACCCGCGTCGTGCCGGGCATGATCTGGTCGAAGGCGCAGTACAGCTTGGAAGTGGCGCTGTCGACCCTGTCGCCGGAGCTGCCGGCCAAGATCTTCAAGGACCGCACCGCGCGCCGGGCCGCGGCCGCGCTCGTGCGCGAGGCCATCGCGCTGTCCGACAAGGCGGGCGTCCAGGCGATCCAATACGACTTCTTCGATCCGAACCTGTACCGCGCGACGAACCGCGGCGAAGGCAAAGTCATGGAGATGTGGATCCACAACGCCTGGATACGCCACGAAGGCTTTCGCGACGGCTTCGAGGACGAATGGCCGGCGAAGACGGGGCTGTCCTGGAGCCTGTCGCCGCAAAATCCGGATCAGGAGTCGACCGATCTGATCTCCGACCTGCGCGCTCGCGCCGTCGCGTTGAAGGTGAAGACGCCGCTGCTCGATCGGTTCGCGGTGATCTTCGAGGAGGCGCGCGCCGGCAAGCGCGCGCTGTCGATGGACAACTTGCACGCGGTCGACCGCGCGCGGATCGAGCTCGGCATCGAGGTGCCGTGGTCCGACGAGGATCCGTTCCGATGACCGTCGCCGACGCGCGGGCGCTGAACTTGGCGCCCGGCACGCATCGCCTGTGGCTGGGAGTCGGGCACTCGTGGTTCGGTCCGCTGCGCGTCCCGATGGTTGTTGTCAAGGGCGCCGCGCCCGGACCAAAGATCGTCGCCGTCGCGGCGCAGCACGGCGACGAAGGGTTCGGCGTCCTGAGCCTGCTCGATCTGTCCAACGAACTGGATCCCGCCAAGCTGCGCGGCGAGGTCTGGCTGTTCCCCGTCCTCAACTTGTACGCGTACACCGCAAGCGTGCGGCACAGCCCGTTCGATCAGCAGGACATGAACCGCGTCCACCCCGGCAATCCCGCCGGTACGGCGACGGAGCAGATCGCGCACGCGCTGTGCACGCAGGTGCTCCCCGGCGCCGACCTCGTGATCGACCTGCACGGCGGCAGCCCCGAGAACGGAGACATCGCGTTCGCGCGCTGGGTCGACGTGCCGGGCAAGCCGTCCGTGCTGCCCTTGGCGCAATCGCTGGACGTGAAGTTCATCACGATCCCCGGAGAGCCGGTGCCGGGCCAGCTGACGACCGTGACGCCCGAGATCGGCGTGCCGCAGTTATCGATCGAGTCGGGCAACGCGACCGATTACGCCCGCAACAACGCGCGCGAGATGTTCGCGTTCGTCGACGCTTCCCTGCGCTGGCTTGGCATGATCGACGGCCTGAAGCCGCGTCCGCGCGCGGTGCCGTTCGCGCGGACGCACTCTCACCGCTGCACGACCGGCGGCGCCTGGAAGACGTACGTCTCGTTCGGCGATCGCGTCGAGAAGGGGCAGCGACTCGGCGTCGTCATGGACCTCACCGGCGCCGTCGTCCAAAACGTCATCTCCCAGGCGAGCGGCATCGTCGCCGTCATGCGCACCGGCGTTCGCTGTCACGCGGGCGAGACGCTATGCACTCTCGGCGTGCCGACGGAGTACACACCATGACCCACCGCACCAGGTACACGTTCATCGGCGCTGGCGCGATCGGCGGTCTGCTCGGCGGCTGGATGATCCACGGCGGCTGCGAAGTCACCTTCGTCGATCCATGGAAGGAGCAGGTCGAGGCGCTCGCTGCGCGCGGCATGCGCCTCGTCGGCGCCCGCGGCGAGATGACCGTGCCCACGAAGGCGATCACGAACGACCGGCTGGCCGAGCTGGGGCCGCTGGAGATCGTCGTCGTCGCGGTCAAGGCGCAGGACACGCGAGCCGCGCTGGAGCAATGTTTGCCTTACGCGACGCCCGACACCGTGTTCGTCTCGATGCAGGCCGGCATGAACCATTGGACGTTCGAGGAGATCGTCGGCGAGTCGCGATCGATCGGCGCCGACCCGAACTACGGGTCCGCCGTCGTCTCGCCCGGCGTCATCGAGGCGGGCTTCCCGAACTACATCCTCGTCGGCGAGATGGACGGCGCGTTCACGCCGCGGCTGCGCCGGCTGCAGCGCGACTTCAACAACTTCACACCGACGTTCATGACCGCGAACATCACCGGCACGGTGTGGTCGAAGTTCGTCTACGGCTCGCAGATCATGGTGTCGTCGATGACGGACCAGCCGTCCGGCGAGGCGATGAATCCGGTGCGCAACCGCCTCGTCGCCGGCGCGCTCGTCGCCGAGGCGATGCGCGTCTCCGACGCGCTCGGCATCAACCTGGAGCCGTTCGACTTCTTCGATCCCTGGCCGTACCGCGTGCGGAACAAGGATGACGTCGACGGCATGCTGTTCTGGATCAAGCATGCCTGGCCGCGCCACGAGGTCTTTCGCGAGCACGGCGCGCACAATTACGCCATGACCGGCAGCGTCTGGCGCTGGGACATCGTGGTCCGCAAGCGCGCCAGCGAAGCGTCGGCGTTCGTCGACACGCTTGAGGAGGCGGCGCGGCGCGCCAAGGTCGACATCCCGTTGAACCGCGCGCTGCGCAAGATCCTCAACGAGGTCGAGGACGGCAGCCGCGAGATGTCCGACGCGAACTTCGACGAGCTGGAATCGATCATCGAGCGCGAAGGCCACACCCTGCCCCGGTAGGGAGCGCCGGGGCGGCGAGGAGCACCTCGCGCCGGAAAGGAGCGTCGAGTTGCGGTACACGTCCCTGGGAGCGGGCGGCATCGGCGGGCTCATCGGCTGCTGGATGAAGCGCGGTGGCTGCGACGTCACGTTCGTCGACAAGTGGCCCGAGCACGTCGACGCGATCAACGCGAACGGCATGGTCATCGATGGATCGCGCGGCCAGGTGCGCGTGCCGGTGCGGGCGATCCTGCCGGACCGGCTGGCGGAGCTGGCGCCTCTGGAGTGCGTGATCGTCTCCGTCAAGTCGCACGATACCCGGGCCGCGCTGGAGCAGCTCCTCCCCTACAGCACGCCGGAGACGATCTTCGTGTCGATGCAGGCCGGGGAGAACCTGCCGATCTTCGTCGACGTCGTCGGCGCGGAGCGCACGATCGGCGCCGATCCGAACTTCGGCGGCGCGCTCGTCAACCCCGGCCACCTGGAAGCGGGGTTCCCGAACTACATTCACATCGGCGAGCTTGACGGCTCGATCACGCCGCGGCTGCGGCGCCTGCAGCGCGACCTCTGCCACTGGACGCCGACGTACATGTCCTGCAACATCTGGGGTACGGTCTGGTCGAAGTTCGTGTACGGGTCGCAGATCATCTGCACGGCGATCACGGATAAGAACTCCGGCGAAGCGCTGGAGAAGGACGACTACAAGCTCGTCGCCGGCGCGCTCGTCGGCGAGGCGATCGAGATCTCCGACAAGCTCGGGGTGCACCTGGAGGCGTTCGATTTCTTCGATCCCGGTCCGTATCGCGTGCGCACCGCCGAGGACACGAAGGGCCTCCTGTTCTGGATCCGGCACGCTTGGCCGCGGCATGAGGTGTTTCGCGAGCACTCGCCGCATAAGTTCGTCAAGACCGGCAGCGGTATGCGGTGGGACATCACGTACCGGAGGCGGGCGAGCGAGAGCACGGCGATGATGCAGGCGCTGCTGCACCACGCGCACGAGGCGAACCTGCCGATCCCGCTGAACGAAGCGCTGCTGCGCGTCATCCAGGAGATCGAACGGAGCGAACGGCCGCTCGCCGACGACAACTTCGAGGACTTGGCGGCGGTTGTCGCGAATGAAAACCGAACGCTGCCAGTCTGAAAGCAAAACCGGACGCTGCTGGTCC
>VGFF01000059.1 GCA_016868955.1 Armatimonadota bacterium | reverse complement strand
GCCGAGCTCGCGAATCAGCGTCTTGACCAGCTCGGCCACGGATGAGGCTTCCGGATCTTGCCAAACGAGGTCGCCGTAACGGCTGTTGTCGCGGTGGTGATCGATATTGACGACGACCGCTGCCCCCGCGAGCGCCGGGCCGAACCGACCGGCGCGACCGAGGTCGCTGCACTCGACGCCGACCGCGACGTCGAACGCGCCGATGCCGTCGACGCGTTCGGTGACGAGCGCGGCCCCGGGCAGATCGCCATACACGGTAGGCAGGCCGTCGGAGCTTCCGACGACGACCTCCTTCCCGATCCGACGCAGCGCCAGGGCCAACGCCAAGGACGAGCCGAGGCTGTCGCCGTCGGGGCTCTCGTGATTGACCAGGAGGATTCGCCGTGCCGCCCGCAGCGCGTCAGCGACCGCCTTGACCATCGCCTCCGGGCTCCTCCTTGCGGGCGGACGTTTCGGGTCGCGGAGCGGACTCCTCACCGGTTCGCGCGGGGTCCTTCGCCTCCCCGGCGGCCGCCTCGTCGTCCTTGGCCCGCACGGCCTCGATCATCTTCACGAGGCGCGTTCCCCGCTCGATGGATTCGTCGAGGCGGAATTGGATCTCCGGCGTGTGATGGATCTTGATGCGGCGGCCGATCTCGCCGCGCACGAATCGGACGGCGCTGCGCAGCCCCTCCATCGTTTGCGCCTTCTGCTCGTCGTTGCCGAGTACGCTGACGTAGATCTTCGCGTGGTGCAGATCGGCGGAGAGCTCGACGTCGGTCACCGACACGAAGCCGAGGCGCGGGTCCTTGACCTCGAACTGCAGGATCTGGCCGGTCTCCTCCTTGATCAGCTCGCGCAGCCGCTCGATTCGTTGCGGGGAAGCCATGGGGTCACCTCGTTTCGACGTCGACGTCCATGAGAACGGCTTCCCGGTCGCGCTCGACGTAGTCGACGACCTTCGAGATCCAGCGGTCGGCGTGCCGGCGGTCATTGCTCACGCAGGCCACGCCGATCGTCGCCCGTGTCCACGCCCCTTGATCGTCGACTTCCGCGGCGGCAACCGCGAACTCGTTGCGGACACGTTGCAGCAGGCTCTGCAGGACCCGGCGCTTGTCCTTGAGGCTCCGGGCCGCCGGCAATCCGACTGTGATGCGCGCGACGCCGACGATCATACCAACCCGTCCGCCTGGCCTCCGCTACGCGGCCGGCTGCTCCTGCATGATGAACGCCTCGACGACGTCCCCTTCCTTGATGTCGTTGTAGTTCTCGATCTGCAGGCCGCATTCGAAACCGGAGACGACCTCGCGCGCGTCGTCCTTGAAGCGCTTCAAGGACGCGAGCTTCCCTTCGTAGATCACGACGTCGTCCCGCAGCAGGCGCACGCCCGCCGTTCGCGTAAGCTTCCCGTCGGTGACGTAGCAGCCGGCGATGTTGCCAAAGCGCGAGATCGAGAAGACCTGGCGGATCTGCGCCCGCCCGAGCACGACCTCGGTGATGACGGGCGCCGTCAGACCCTTCACCATCTTGCCGACGTCATCCAGCGCCTCGTAGATGATCCGGTAGGTCCGGATGTCGACGCCTTCTTTTTCGGCCACGCGGCGCACCGTGCTGTCGGGGCGGACGTTGAAGCCGAGGATCGCACCGCGCGACGCCGCCGCGAGCATGACGTCGGACTCGCTAATTCCGCCGACGCCCGTGTGGATGACGTTGATTGCGACCTCGTCGGTGCCCATGCGCGCGAGCGCTGCCGTGATCGCCTCCAGCGACCCTTGCACGTCCGCCTTGAGGATCAAGCGCAGCTCCTTGAGCGCGCCGACGCTCTCCTCGAGCGTACCCTTGCGCCCTTGCGCCATCTCCACCGTGCGGCGCCGTTCGCGCCGCTCCTCGGCGATCGCCCTCGCGCGACGCTCGTTGGCGACGACCTCGAGCAGATCGCCGGCGGTTGCGACCTCGTTGAGGCCGATGACCTCGGCCGGCGTCGACGGGCCGGCTTCGGCCATGTGCTGCCCGCGATCGTTGGACATTGCGCGAACCTTGCCGTAGGACTCGCCGGCGACGAGCACGTCGCCGGTACGCAGCGTCCCTTCCTGCACGAGGACGGTCGCCACCGGCCCGCGCCCCTTCTCCAAACGCGACTCCAGCACGGTGCCGCGCGCCGGCTTGTTGCGCTCGGCGTGAAGATCGGCGATCTCCGAGACGAGCAGGATCATCTCCAGCATCTCGCGCAGCCCTTCGCCGGTTCGCGCCGATACCGGTGCGAGGACTGTGTCGCCGCCCCAGTCCTCGGGCACGAGCCCGTGCTCGGACAATTGCTGCTTCACGCGGTCGGGGTTGACGCCGACGATGTCCATCTTGTTCATGGCGACGACTATGGGCACGCCGGCGGCCTTCGCGTGGCTGATCGCCTCGACGGTTTGCGGCATCACGCCGTCATCCGCGGCGACGACGATCACGGCCACGTCGGTGACTTGCGCCCCGCGCGCACGCAGCGTCGTAAACGCCTCGTGGCCCGGCGTATCGATGAACGTCAGATTCTTGCCGTCCAGCTCAACTTGGTACGCGCCGATGTGCTGCGTGATGCCGCCGAACTCCCCGCCGGAAACGTTCGTCTTGCGGATCGCGTCCAGCAGGGAGGTCTTGCCGTGGTCGACGTGCCCCATGACCGTGACAACCGGCGGGCGCAGCTCGCCGCCGTCGATCTTGATGCGCTGGGCGGGCATGGCGGCGACGGGCATGGCCGCGGTAACGGAGCCGACTCCCAGCTCGCGGGCCACCTTGCGCGCGGTCTCCTCGGGCAACTGCTGATTGATCCCGGCGAGGACCCCGATCGAGATCAGCCGCTTGACGACCTCCGAGACTGGAACCCCGATCTTCGCCGCGAGGTCCGCGACCATGATCGGACCGCCCAGCGAGATCTCGGCCGCGATCACCGGCATTTCTGGCGCCCTCGGCGCTTCCATCGTCGACCGCGGCGCCTGGTGGCGCGGGCGGGGTGGCGGTGGGGGCGGCGGCGGCGTGCCCGGCCGTCGGACGTCCCCCGCTTTGACCGGCGGACGCCGCGGCGGCATCGGCGGCGGTCCTCCCTTGCGCACTTCCGGCCGCGGCTGCGCCCCTTGCTTCATGACCTCCGGCGCGACGGTTACGGCCGGCTCGGCGTGCCGCTTCGGCAGCACGATCTGAGGCTTCTCTTCGACGGGCGCCGGCGGTGGGGGCGGCGGTGCCGCAGCCGTGATTCGTGCGGCTTCCGCCGCGCGTTCGGCGTCCAATCTCGCCTGGCGCGCCGTTTCCTCTTGATCGCGCGCCGTCTCGGCCGCGATCGCGGCCTGCTCGACTGCGATGCGGTCCGCTTCCACGCGGTCCCGTTCAACTTCGTCAGCGCGCTTGATGATCCGGCGTTTGATCGCGGGCGGCTCCGGCGCGGGCGGCGGCGTCGGCGCCTTGGCTTTCGCGACGGTTCGCGCCGGTTTCTTCGCCGTCGCGGTCGCGGTGGAACCGCTGAGGGCCGGCGGGCTCGCGCGCAACGCGGCGACCGCTGGTTCCGGGATCGCCGCGTTCGGATTCGCCTTCACGTCGAATCCGAGCGCGGCGAGGCGCTCCGCCACGTCCTTCGTCGCGACGCCGAATTCCTTCGCCAACTCATGTAGCCGCATTCAGGATCCTCCCGCCGACTTGGACCTTCCGTGTCGATCCCGCCGGGCCGCCCGGCGGTCCGCGCCGTTCATCGGGACGGCGTCGCGCCCCGCTGCGCCGCGATCGACGACAGCTCGTCGTAGACCGCTTCCGGGATCTCGACCTCGAGCTCCCGCGACAAGCGCCGGCTCGCGCGCAACGCGGCGATGCACTCCGACCTCGGATCGACGTACGCGCCGCGACCGTTGCGCTTCGCCCCACGGGACGTGTCGACGACCACTTCGCCTTCCGGGCTCCGCACGATCCGGACCATGTCGAGCTTCGGCCGCGTCTGCCCACAGCCGAGGCAGGTCCGGATCGGCCGGCGCCGCGAGCGAAGCATCGTCACGATGCCGCGCCGGCCCCCTCACCGCTCGCCGCAGGCTCCGCCGCCGCGCCGGCCGCCTCCGTCGCACCTGCCTCTGTGGTCGTTGCCTCCGTCGTAGCCGCTTCCGCCGCGCCTGCCCCATCCGGCTGCGTCGTCGCGGCGCCATCCGCTGGCGCCGCGACGCTGTCCGCTTGCGCGTACTGGGCGAGCTCCTCTTCCGTGAGGTCGACGAACAGCTTCGCCGCCTCCGCCTCGCGCATCTGCATCTCGTTCTTGATGTCGATGCGCCAGCCGGTGAGCTTCGCTGCGAGGCGGGCGTTCTGTCCTTCGCGGCCGATGGCCAGCGAGAGCTGATTGTCGGGCACGATGACCTTCGCGGTCTTCGTCTCCTCGTCGATTTCGACGCGCACGACCTTCGCCGGCTGCAGCGCCGAGGCGACGAACAACGAAGCGTCGAGGTTCCAGGGAACGATATCGATCTTCTCGCCGCGGAGCTCGTCAACGACCATTTGCACGCGCGAGCCCTTGGGACCGACACACGCGCCGACCGGGTCGACGTTTCGATCGCGCGAGGCGACCGCGATCTTGCTGCGGGCACCCGGCTCGCGCGCGATCGTCTTGATCTCGACGATGCCCTCGCGAATCTCCGGAACCTCCTGCTCGAACAAGCGCTTCAGCAAGCCGGGGTGCAACCGCGAGACGTGGATCTGCGGACCGCGCGGTCCCTGCTTGACCTCGGTGACGTAGACCTTGATGCGCTCACTCTGCCGGTACGACTCGCGGGGAATCTGCTCGGTCGGGCTGAGCACCGCCTCGATGCGTCCGAGGTCGACGTAGACGTTGCGTTTCTCGATGCGTTGGACCGTGCCGGCGACAATCTCTTGCTCGCGCTTCTGGAACTCCTGGTACACTATCTCGCGCTCCGCCTCTCGGATGCGCTGGACGATCACCTGCTTCGCGGTCTGCGCCGCGATGCGGCCGAACTCGCGCGGCGTGATCTCTTCCTCGATGAGGTCGCCGACTTCGGCCGAAGGATCCTCGGCGCGCATGATCGACAACGCGACCTGCGACGCCGCGTCTTCCACGTTCTCGACGATCGTCTTCACGCTGTAGACCTGGATCACGCCCGTGCGGTCCTCGATCTGCACGCGCACGTTCTGCCCGGTGCCGCCGAAGTTCTTCTTGTAGGCGGATACCAGCGCGGTCTCGACCGCCTCCAGCAGGATCTTCTTCGCAATGCCGCGTTCCTCTTCCAGGCGCTCGAGCGCCTGCATCAGCTCTCCGCTCATGCTCCACCTCGCCGCCCCATCAGGGGGCGATCAACGGATTAACCCTTGCGCTGCCGCTTGCTCTCCTTGAGATCCTGCCGGATTCGCTCCGGGTCGACGACCAGGCGAGCCTGGGCGATCGTCGCCAATGGAAACCGCGCCTCAGTGCCATCCTCCAGCTCGACGGCGACACGATCGTCGCGAAATCCGAGCAGCCGCCCCTTGAAGTTCCGTTGCTCCGCCGGCGCGCCGGCCGCCGCCTCCGTCACCGTGATCCGCACGAGCTGCGCGGCAAACCGGGCGAAATCCGCCGCCTTGCGGAGCGGCCGATCGAGGCCGGGAGAAGCGACTTCCAACGTGTACGCGTACGGCAACGGCTCCTCGATGTCGAGCTGTCGGGACAGCATCTCGCTGAAGTTCGCGCAGTCCTCGACCGAGACCCCGCCCTCACGATCCACGAGAACCCGGATCACAGCCCGGCCGTCTCCGCTCGCCGGCTCCACGTCGACCAGCTCGAGGCCGAGGTGATCGGCGATCCGCTGCGCGAGGGGCGTCACCGTTGCCGTTGGATCGTGGCGCAATGCGTCGCTCCATCAAAACGAAAGAGTGGGTGAAAACCCACTCCGCGGCCTTGCCCGTGCCAGTTCGTGCGAGAGGCGCCGGCCACGCATGCGATCGGCCGCCCGCTCAGTTTATCAGATTTCCGTGCCCCGGAACAACGCTCCGGGCGACCGCGGGGCCAGTCGGGTGTCCAACCCCGCCCGGGGTGCGTCGCCGGCGGTCAGCGCTTACGGGCGCGTGCACCGTCCGATGCGGTCCGTCGATCGACAATTTGCCGGCAGAGTAACCGCCGTCGACGCAGATCGCGTGACCGTTGATGAAGCTCGCCTCCTCGGTGGCTACGAACATCACAGTGTTCGCGATCTCCTCTGGGCGCCCCAGCCGGCCGAGCGGCACCTCGTTCGCGAAACGCTGCGCGTACTCGTTGGTGGAGAAGGCGTTCGAGATGCCGCGGATGTCGATGAGCCCCGGTCCGACCACGTTGACGGTGATGTTGTGCGGACCGAGCTCCAGCGCCAGCACCTTCGTGAAGTGCACGATACCCGCCTTGGACGTGCCATGCGCGGCCGCCCGCACGCGCCCGACGTGCCCGCCGGTCGAGCCGAAGTTGACGATCCGTCCCCCCCGCCCTTGCGCGATCATCTGGCGCGCCGCGGCTCGACACGTCAGGAAGACCGCGCGCTGTTGCGTGTCGACCTGGAAGTCCCATTCGTCGTCGGTCATCTCGACGACGGTCTTGTGCACCCCGACGCCGGCGCAGTTGACGAGCACGTCCAAGCCGCCCCATCGTTCGACGGTGCGCTGCACGAGATCGTCGACGGACTTCGTGTCGCGGACGTCCGTCCGGATGAACATGGCCTCGCCGGCGGCATCTCGTAGTCCGTCGGCCACGCTGCGCCCGCCCTCCTCGTTGATGTCGGCGACGACGCCGCGCGCGCCGGCGCGCACGAACGCCTCCAGCGTCGCGCGACACAGTCCGGAGGCGGCTCCGGTGACGATGACGACCTTGCCCTCGAACGAGTAGCGAATCATCGATTTCTCCCCATGGCCGTGCTGCCCAAGGTACCGCGCCGGCGGGGATTCTCCTTTTCCCCCTCTTCCAACAATCTCGGCTCGAGGCCCGGCGGGGGGCTCGGCGTCCGAGCGCGAATCAGCGATCGTGACGACTCCCCCGCCGACTCCTTTTTCGTCCCCGGAACGATCGTGCGCGGTGCGTTGCGGAATCTTCCTCGACGGCACCGGTGGAAGGGTGCGCGACGCCGGTCTTCTCGTCGCCGGCGACCGCATCGTCGCCGCCGGCCCGTGGTCGGAGATCGCCGGACAACGGTTCTCGTCCACCGTAGACTGAGGCGGCGCGACCGTGATGCCGGGGATGATTGACGCCCACGACCACATGGCGACGACATCGCGGGACGGGATGCGCCGCGTGTCCACGCCGCCCTCGCTGTTCGTCCTCGAAGTCGCGGAGTCGATGCGCGCGACCCTGCGGGCCGGCTTCACGACGATCCGCGACATGGGCGGCCTCGATCTCGGGTTCAAGTTTGCCTAGAAAACGGCACGCTCGCCGGACCGCGCGTGCGCATCTGCCTGAACATCCTGACGCAGACGGCCGGCCTGTCCGATCCGACGAACGCCGTCGGCACGTCGACCGAGTGGCTGCGGCTGCCGGGCACGCCGGACAACGTCACCGACGGCGTCGACAACCTGCGGGCCATGGTGCGCAGGTACGTGCGCGGCGGCGCCGACTTCATCAAGATCGCGACGACGGGCGGCGTCAGCTCGCGCGTCAGCGGGATCACGTCCCGCGAGTTCACGTACGCGGAGGTCGAGGCGGTCGTGTCGGAGGCGCGGGCGATGGGGCGGCACGTGGCCGCGCACGCTTACGCCGGCGAAGGATTGAAGAACGCGCTGCGGGCCGGCGTCCGAACCGTCGAGCACCTTGGTCCGCTCGACGACGAGGACATCGTGACGATCGTGCGCCAGGGCACGCACGTCGTGCCGACGCTGCTGAACATGCACGTGCGGCGGCAGCCGCACATCGCGGCGACGCTCTCCGCGTTCAGCCGCGATAAAGCCGAGGAGCTGGCGCCCCTGCAGCCCGCGTTGTTCCGGCGATTGCACCGCGCCGGCGCCCGCATCGCCGCCGGCACGGACGCGCGCCCGTTCGAGCAAGGCGGAAACGCGCGCGAGCTGGCGTTGCTCGTACGGTACGGGATGACGCCGTCGGAAGCGATCGTCGCGGCGACGTCCGTCGCCGCCGACTGCTGCGAGGTTCCCGACACGGGGCGACTGCGGCCGGGGATGCGGGCGGATTTCATCGCCGTCGACGGCGATCCGCTCGAGGACATCGAAGTACTCACGCACGAGGATCGCGTGCGCCTCGTCTGTCGCGACGGGATCGTGTTCAAGGACACCGACGGTCGCGCCGCCGGCCTGTCCAGCTGACGCGCCTCATGGGTAGAGGCGATTGAGCAGCCGCGGAAACGGGATCGTCTCGCGCACGTGGTCGAGCCCGCAGATCCAAGCGACCGTTCGCTCGATGCCGATTCCGAAGCCGGCGTGCGGCACGGAACCGTAGCGGCGCAGATCGAGGTACCACTCGTAGGGCTCGCGCGGCAGGTTGTGCTCGCGCAGGCGTTGCTCGAGCAGCGCCAGATCGTGGATGCGCTGTCCGCCGCCGATCATCTCGCCGTATCCCTCCGGTGCCAGCAGGTCGGCGCCCAACACGACCTCCGGCCGATTCGGATCCGGCTGCATGTAGAACGCCTTGCACACGGTGGGATAGTGCGTCACGAACACGGGCCGGTCGAACCGTGCACTGAGCACGGTCTCTTCGTCGCCGCCGAAGTCGTCGCCCCACGCCACCGGCTTGCCGTTCTCGTTTAAGTATTTGATAGCCTCGTCATACGTCATCCGAGGGAACGGCGCGCGCACCGGCGCGAGCTTGGACACGTCGCGCTCGAGAACCTCCAGCTCGGCCGCGCGCCGGTCGATCACGCGCTGCACGATCGCCTCGACGAGCCGCTCGGCGAGGTCGAGGTATCCGGGTAGCTCCATCGGCGCCGCTTCCGGCTCGAGCATCCAGAATTCGGTGAGGTGCCGGCGCGTCTTCGACTTCTCGGCGCGAAACGTCGGGCCGTAGCAGTAGACGCGACCGAACGCCATCGCGGCGGCTTCCGCGTACAGCTGGCCGCTCTGCGTCAGGTAGGCCTTGCGGTCGAAGTAGTCGGTCTCGAATAGCGTCGAAGTGCCCTCGACGGCGGACGGCGTCAGGATCGGCGCGTCGACGCGGAGGTAGCCATCGGCCTGCAGGAAGTCCTCAGCGGCGCGGACGATTTCGTTGCGGACGCGCAGGATCGCTTGCTGGCGCCGGCTGCGCAGCCACAGGTGCCGATGGTCCATGAGGAAGTCGATGCCGTGCTCCTTCGGCGTGATCGGATACGGCTCGGCGCGGTGGACGATCTCGAAGCCCTGCACCGTCATCTCCACGCCGCCCGGCGCCCGCGCCTCCTCGCGAACCTCCCCCCAGACGCGGATCGCCGACTCCTGCGTGACCTCGTCGAACCGCGTGAACGTCGGTTCGTCGAGCATGGACTTGACCAAAACCGCCTGCAGGAGGCCGGAGCCGTCGCGGACGACGAGGAAGCGGATCTTGCCGCTGCTGCGCTTGTCGTACAGCCAGCCGGCGATCTCGACGGTCTGACCGGCATACGTCCGTAGATCTCGAATCGTCGATCGTATCGGGTCCAGTGGACTCACCTCTCGCGGCGCCGTGGCGGGCCTAGATCGCGAAGACGCCTTGCAGCAGGCACACGTCGAGGTCGATCCGCCCGCGCTGGCTAATCGCCTCTTCTGTGGGGATCGCGACGACCTCGTTACCATGCAGGCCCATCACGATGCCGCTGGCCCCGCCGCGCAACGCGTTCACCGCCGCCGCCTCCAGCCGGCTCGCCAGGACGCGGTCGAATGCGGTCGGGGCGTCACCGCGTTGGGCGTGGCCGAGCACGGAGACGCGTGATTCGATGCTGAAGTCGTCGTTCAGCCGCCGTCCGACGTCGACGGCGCTGCCGAATCCCTCGGCGACGACGATCATGATATGGTCCTTGCGCTCTGCGCGGCGGCGACGGATGCGGTCCGCGACCTCCTCCAGCGGCGTCTGCACCTCGGGGATGAGCACGATCTCGGCGCCGGTCGCCAGGCCGGACTGCAGGGCGAGCCAGCCACACTTGCGCCCCATCGTCTCGAAGAGGAAGGTGCGCTCGTGCGAGGACGCGGTGTCGCGCAGGCGGTCGATCGCTTCGACGATGGTGTTCGAAGCCGTGTCGCAGCCGATGGTGTAGTCGGTGCCGGCGAGGTCGTTGTCGATCGTCGACGTGACGCCAACCGCCGGAAGGCCACGCTCGTGCAACCCTAGGGCGCCGGTCTGCGTGCCGTTGCCACCGATCATCACCAGGCCCTCGACGTCGATCGCCCGCAGCGCGGCGATCGCCCGACCCTGCGCCGCTTCGCTCTTGAACTCCTCGCTGCGCGCCGAGAAGAGGATCGTGCCGCCCTTTTCGATGATGCCGACGACCTCGGTGCCGAGATACAACGCGGTGCGAACGACGGCGTGAACCGCCGCGTTTATCTCTGGGGCGTCACCACCGCTGGTGAGCACGCCGATCTTCTTCACGGCTTACGGGGCGCTACCAGAGGTGCTTGAACTTCGCGGCGAACTGTTTCTCGAGCGCTTCTCGGTGCAGATGGTAGACCGGGCAGTTGCGCAGCATGCACACTTGGAGCGCGTGGTTGCAAAACGCGTCGTCGACGTCCCAGCAATTCCGGTTCAAGAAGAAAGCGAAGCAAACTCCGCGCCGCTCGTCGTAGTGAGCCAGATCCTCCAGCTCCGCGCGGAGCAACCGCTCGCGCGCCTCGTCCAACGCTGGTGATGGAGCGACCGCTGGCGGGTTATGCGGAGGCATCGCGTGCGGCGCCGGGGTCGCCTCCAAGGGCAAGGTCGTCGTCACGGGCTCGGCCACGTTCGTCGTTGGATCAGGGACCCGCTCGACGCCCGGCAGGTACGCGACCTTGCGTCGCACGCGGGGCTCCGCCTCGACGGGCCGCTCGCTCGTGGCCGCGGGCGCCTCAGCGGGCGGCGGCACTGGCGACAATACGTCGAGTTGGACGACGGGCTCCGACCCCGCCTGCATGGGCGACGCTTGGACGCCGCGGTCGTCTGTGTCGGCATCCGTCGCCGCCGGCGGCTCCGCCGGCGCTTGCCGGGCCAGCGACTCCGGGTCTGGCAGCAACGGCTTCGCGGGGCCTTCGGCGGCCGGCGTCTTGTCCTCGAGGTCGCGCAGCTGCCGGCTCGTGTCGCGGATCAGCGCCCTAAGACCGCGCCTCAGCTCTTCCCGCGATTTCCTCACGGATCACCACCTCTCGTGCGAGCGCCATGTATTCCTGCGCGCCGCGGTTTTGCGGATTGTGCAGGAACAACGGAACGCCGACCATGGACGATTCCACCAGCTTGATGCTGAAGTGAATCTCCGTATGGAAGACCTTGTCGCCGAACTCTTCCTTGATGGTGTTGACGATCTCCTTGCTCAAATTGTTGCGCGCATCGTACATCGTCGCGACGACGCCGAGGATCTCGACGTCGTGGCCCGTCTCGTCGCGCACCATGCGCAGGGTTCGCAGCAACTGTTGCATTCCGAGCAACGCGTAGTAGTGCGTCTGGATCGGGATGATGATCTCATCGGAGGCGACGAGCGCGTTGAGCGTCAGCAGCCCCAAGGACGGCGGCGTATCGATGAGAATGAAGTCGTAGGATGCACGCGCCGGCGCCAGCTTCTTCCGCAATTGGTTCTCGCGACCGATGCGCGCCGCCAACTCCAACTCCGCAGCGGCGAGATCGATGGAGGAAGGCGCGACGTCGAGGTTCGCGACGGACGATGGGCGGGCGATCTCTTCGATCGCCACGGGGGCCGTGCCGGGATCAGTTGGGTCGACGAGGACATGGTAAGTCGTGCGCGACAACGTCGCCGGATCGACGCCCAAGCTGACGGACGCATTCGCTTGGGGGTCTAGATCGACGAGCAAGACGCGGTGGCCGATCGTCGCCAAGCAGGCGCCGAGGTTGACGGTGGTCGTCGTCTTGCCGCAACCGCCTTTTTGGTTGACGAGCGCGATGACCCTCGCGCGCCGCGGTGCCGGTTCCGTCATGCGGGCCATCCCATCATTTCATTCACGATCGGTATAGGTTCGACCGCGCGGCGGATCAATCCTCCGGGGCCTGCGGGAGCGGCGATTGCCGCGGCCGTTGGGCGCCCCGGTCTTCCGGCGCCGCTGTCCGAGTCCACCGCGCCGCCGACTCCGCGGCCAGCGCCAGGCCGGCTTCGCGATCGTGGACGCGCCCTTCCAACTGCGCCTCGCGCACTTCCTCGAGGATCTCGGAGAACGCCGGTCCCGGGCGCAATCCCAGGGCGACGAGGTCGTCGCCGGTGACCAGTCTCGGCGGCGCCAGCTCCGCTTGCGTCAGCGCCCCCCGGGTCGCCCGCACCCATTCCCAGATGTCGAGGTCTTGATGGCTGGCGAGGCAGTCGGCGCGGTGGAGCGCGAGGTGGTCGTGAAAGTCCGGTCGCGCGAAGAACTGGAGGCGCTTTCCCTCCCTCATGCTCGGCAGCTTCGCGAACCGCATATGCTCGCCGACGAGCGCGACGACGCGATCGGTGTCGCGCTGGGAGAATCGCAGTCGCCGGCAGACGTCGCGCGCGATCGTGGCGCCGACCTCGTCGTGCCCGTCGAACCGAATTCGCTCTTTCACCGCGAATGTCGGCGGCTTGCCGACGTCGTGCAGGAGCGTCCCGAACGCGAGCACCGCCGAGGGGCTCTCGAGCGCGTCCAGCGCCACCGCCGTGTGGACGAAGACATCCCCCTCCGGATGGAACTCCGGCGGCTGTGCGACGCCCTTCATCGCCGCGACCTCCGGCAGCAGCGGCGCCAACAAATCCGATTCGTCCAGCAGCCTCAATCCCCGCACCGGTCGCGGCCCGGTGAAGATGCGGATCAGTTCGTCACGCACGCGCTCGGCGCTGACGGACGTGACGCGCGGCGCCAGCGGCGGAATCGCTTCGAATGTCTCCGTGACAATGCGGAAATCGAGCTCGGTGGCGAGCCGCACGGCGCGCAGCATACGTAGGCGATCCTCCTCGAATCGCTCGCGGGGATCGCCGATGGCGCGGATGTTGCGGGCGGTGATGTCGTCCTGGCCGCCGACGAAGTCCAAGAGGCGGTCCGTGAGCGGATCGTAGAGGAGGCCGTTGACGGTGAAGTCCCGTCGTGTCACGTCGTGGTAGGCGTCC
>VGFF01000058.1 GCA_016868955.1 Armatimonadota bacterium | reverse complement strand
AGCAGGAAGATCATCGCGATCACATAGAAATGAATGGGGACGCGAGCCTCGGCCGTACCGACGGGCCATATCCCCGACTCGTACGCGACCATCTTCTCCGGACTGGGAAAGCGCCCGGCAACAACGCGGTGGAGCATCATCAACGCGGTTGCCAATCCGGCCGAAACGAGGAAATGCACCAGGACGGGAAGGTAGTCCGCCACTTCAACGCTCCTATCGATCCGCTCGGCCGGTCCTCGGCCGAACCCCATCGATCATCCCAAAACAGGGGGGACTAGCGCAAGGTCGACGCGCGCGCCGATCCGGGCCCCGTGCCCCGTATCGCGGGCACGATCTCGAGAAGCGCCGTGATCGTTTCGTCTACGTCCGCTTCGGTCGTGTCCCGCCCGAGCGAGAGTCGAATCGTTCCCGCGGCGGCCGCCGGAGGAAGCCCGATCGCCGTGAGGACATGGGAGGGTTCGAGGCTTCCCGCCGTGCACGCGGATCCGCTCGACGCGGCGATTCCCCGCATGTCGAGCGCCATCAGCAGGGACTCGCTGTCGCAGCCCGAGAAGGAGACGTTGACGTTGTTGGGAAGGCGCTGCCTGGCATGGCCGTTCCTCCTCGCGCCGTCGACAGCCAACAGGCCGGCGAAGAAGCGCTCGCGCAACGCCGCCAATCTTTCCGACTCCGTGGTTCGCCGAGCCAGCGCCACCGTTAGCGCTTTGGCGAACCCGACGATTCCCGGTACGTTTTCGGTGCCGGCGCGGCGGCCCCGCTCGTGCGCGCCCCCGTAGAGCAGCGGCGCGATCGGCGTGCCTTGGCGTATGTACAGGAGGCCGACGCCCTTCGGGCCATACCGTTTGTGCGCCGATGCGGACAACAAATCGACGCCCAGCGCATCGACGTCGACCGGCAAAGCCCCGAGGGTTTGCGTCGCGTCGGTGTGAAAAATCGCCCCATGATCGCGCACATCACGCGCGATCTCCGCGATCGGTTGGATCGTGCCGATCTCGTTGTTCGCGTGCATGACGGACACGAGAAAAGTGTCGGCGCGGAGCGCGGCGCGTACAGCCTCCGGATCGATCGAACCATCCGCGTCCACGGGAATCGTTGACGCTTCGATGCCCCATCGAGCCAGCGTCGCGGCAGGCCCGAGCACGGCGTGATGCTCGATGGACGAGACGAGCACGTGGCCACCAGGCTGGGACGCCGCGCGTGCCGCGGCGATGCCGGCGATGGCCCAATTGTTCGACTCCGTCGCGCTCCCCGTGAAGACGATCTCGGACGGCCGTGCCCCGATTGCTTCGGCGACGGCGCGACGGGACGCATCCACAGCGGCGCGCGCCTTCTGCCCGGGCGAGTGCAGGCTGCCCGCATTCGCGCTCCAGCGGCTGAAGTAAGGGAGCATCGCCTCCAAGACGTCCGGATCGACCGGCGTGGTCGCGGCGTGATCGAGGTAGATCGACCTCATGATTTCAGTATAAGTTTGCGTCCGCGGCCCACGGCCGAATCGAACCGAATGGAGATGCGCAAAAAACACGAGCGTCGCCAGAGGCGACGCTCGTGCGGCCAACCGTTGGAACGTCCGAGCCGAGCCGCTCCAAACGGCCGTCCATCTGAAAATCTGCGGTTACGGAACAGGGGAACTCCGTACTCTTTGGATTCGGCGCCTCAGCCCTCGATCTCCTCCCACTCCCGTCGGGAAAGCGGCAAAATCGAGATTCGATTTCCGCCACGACGAGGGGGACGCGCGCGGCGTCCCCAAAGACGCGACTCCCAACCCGTGAACCGGGGCCAGCCTTCCTGAATGGCCGCCCTGGCCTGCAGCGGCGACAGCTTCTCCCGCTCCATGAGATAGCGCAGGTGGTGAATCTGCTCGATATCCCGCCAAGAGTACATCCGAAGGCGGTTCCTACCCTTCCGCACCGGTGCCACGAGCCCCTCCAACTCCCATCGACGTAGCGTCGCCGGGCGCAGTCCAGTTAGGGAAGACACCACACCGATCGGAAACAACTGCGCTGCCGGGGTTGGCACTACGGCCTCCAAAAAGGGGGGAACCCGAAGTTGCTCACCGAGTATAGCACCGGCCTCCAGGCGGAAATATGCGACGTTCGTTCGTCCGAACATTCGAACCTTTGTTCGCTAGGCGCACCGGCCGCGACAGCGAAATCCTACTTCGTGACCCCAGAAGTCCGTCAAAAAGGCCTGCTGCTGCTCCTGCGGACCAGGGGACGCATGCGCGCCGAAGACTTGGCCACCCATCTGGGCGTTTCCGAGCGGACGATCTATCGTGACGTACGCGCCCTCGACTGCTTTGGTTTCCCGCTCCTGCCGCTCAGCGCCGTCGGCTATGAGCTTCCGCCCGGCGCCATCGTCCCTCCCTTCGAGCTTCCGATCGACGCCGGCACCGAGGCCGCTTTGATCGGAACACTGGCCGCGACGAAGGAGAGTCCACCGTATCGGAAGGTCCTGCAAACCGACTTCATCACCACGAGCGCGGCCGATCCGAAGATGAAAACCTACGCGTGGGAACCAAAGGCGGACGCGCGCGGCCGCACGCTGGCATCGCCCACGGAGCGCGCCTACATGCGCGTCCGCCGCGCCATCGAGCAACGTGAGGCGTGCAGGCTCGGCGGCGTCGACGCGCCATCGTTCCTTCCTGGATTCGTCCTTCGGGTGCACCGAGAATGGATCGCGATCGGGTGGTCAGCCGACGCGCACTCCTGGCAGTCTCGACCCATCACCGAGATCGCGGCCGCGACGTGGCGACCATCGTCGGCGACCTTGCCGCCGGCCCCCGACGCCGACGCCTGGCTTCCGCCGCTCGCGCGTGGCATGTCCCGCATCCGCGTCTGGTTCCCGCCGATCATCGCGGCCATCGAGCGCGTCCAAGCGGCGACCGCCGCCGTCGGCGAGCACGAGTCCGACGGCGGTCACGTGCTGACGTACGATGTCGACCCCACCGGCGTGCGCGGCATGTTGTCCCGTCTGTTGCGCTACGGAGATTGGTTCCGCGTGCTGGAGCCGGCCGCCATGCGCAGCACCGTCGCACGCGCGGCCACGCAGATTGCGCAGCGCCACAAGCGGTAGAGGCGCCACGAGCCTTGGTCACGACGGGCGACCCTTGGCGCGGCCCTGCCCTGCGGCGCGGCCCTAGGCGGGGAAGGGGCTGAAGCTTCGGACGCGCCGGGTGAAGACGGTCCTTCGCGTGCAACCAGCGGCGCGGGCCGCGGCCTCGGCGTCCGCGAACGCGAATCCGACGTGTGCGATCTCGTGTGCGTCCGAGCTGATCGTAACGGCGACGCCGCGGCGCACGATCTCCGCGAGGAACGTCGGATCCGGATACAGCTCGCCGACCGGTTTCCGCAATCCGGCGGTGCTGATCTCGGCGGCGGTATCGGTCGCGGCCATCGCGGCCGCGAACCGTGCGTGGTGACCGGCCATCGAACCGCGCGGCCGGTGGCCGAACACCTTGATGACGTCGGGATGCGCGAAGACGTCGAACAGCCGCGTCTCGACGGCGGTGGTCGCGAGCTCGAAGTACGCGCCGTAGACTTCGTCCACCGAGCGCGCCGCCCACTCCGTCGCCATGTCCGGCATGTCGAACCCCCACCATCCGCCATCCCGCCCCGGCAGCCAATGCACGGCGCCCAGCGTGAAGTCCCACGGATACGCGTCGATCCAGCGCGCCAGCGCACGCTCCTGTCCCGGACAGTAGTCCCACTCGACGGCGACCTTCATCGGCAGCCCTTCCGCGCGCAAGCCGTCGAGTAGCCGCACGTACTCGTCAATGTCCCACCGCCGGCGATCTTCGCCGCAGTGGGTCTGGATCCAGGCGTTGTCAGGAGGGTAGATCGTACGGCACTGCACGAAGTTGTGCGCGTGCTCGGTGAAGCCGAGCTCGGTGACGCCGGCCGCGAGCGCGACCTCGACGAAACGCAGAACCGCGTCGCGCGTCAGCGCGTACCGCTCCAGGTGGAGGTGGTAGTCGGGGCGGACGACCAGGGGGGCGCCGAGCAAGGTCAGAGCATCGTGACGCCGCCATCGACCGGCAGCGTCTGGCCGGTGATGTGGCGCGCGTCGTCGGACGCCAAGAACCGAACGGCGGCGGAGACCTCGGCCCGCGTGCCGACGCGTCCGGCCGGCACGCGGGATCCCAACGCGTGGCGGCCTTCGTCCGTCCACTCCTCGGGGCGCGAGTCGATGATGCCGGGGGCGACGACGTTGACGCGGATTGCTGGCGCGAGCTCGTGCGCGAGGCGCAGGCTCAACATCCGCACGCCCGCTTTGCTCGCGGCGTATGCCGCCGACGTCTTATACGCCGGATACGCGCTGATGCCACCGCCGGACGCGACGTTGACGATGACGCCCCGCTTGCGCGGAAGCATACTGCGCAACACTTCCTGGCAGCAGAGGAACACGCTTCGCAAGTTCGTGTCGAGCACTTCATCCCAAAGGGTATCCGTGATCTCGAGAATGCCGACGCTGACGAAGACCGCGGCGTTGCAGACGAGAACGTCGATCGGCCCTAGCTCCCGCTCGGTTCGGTCGACCATCGCGGCGACGTCGGCACGGTTGCGGACGTCGGCACGGATCGCCAGCGCCTGGCGGGACATCTCCCGGATCTTGGCCGCCGTCTCCTCGGCGCCCCGTCGCGCCCGCGCGTAGTTGACCGCCACGTGGGCGCCCTCGCGCGCGAAGTCGAGCGCGATCTGCGCGCCGATGCCGCGGCCGGCGCCGGTCACGAGCACCACGCGGTCGGTGAAACGATTCACGGCATGTCCTCGCTTTGCTCTCGAAAGACGGCGTGCACGAACCCTCGAATGATGCGTGCCGTCGCGCCCCAGATCACGTGCTCGCCGTGGTCGTAGAAGTAGACGGGGTGGGTAACGCCGTCCCGCTCGCGATACTCGACCCGGATGCGGTCGCGGCGGAGGAACAATTCGAGGGGGGCGCGCACGACCGCGCCGATTTCGCCCGCCTGCAGCCGTAACGGATAGGGGTGCGGCATCAAACCGACGCAGGGCTGGATGATGAAGCTCGACACCGCCGTCGATACGTCGTCGAGTCGCCCGAGCACCGTTACGTCTCGCGGCAGAATACCCACTTCCTCCCACGTCTCACGCAGGGCCGCGTGAAGCGCGTCCGGATCCTCCGGCTCGATCTGTCCGCCCGGAAAAGAGATCTGACCCTTGTGGACGGCCACCGACTCGGTCCGCTTCGTCAACAGCGTCCAAATCCGATTGCCCTCTTTGTATAACGGCATGAGGACGGCGGCCCGGCGCTGGCGGGGATCATCCAAGGTACGCGGGGTTCGGCGGCTGAGTTCGACACGAATGCGCTCGACGATGACGTCGACTTCGTCGTCGAGCACGTGGCCGCGCACGGTCAGCTAGGTCGTGGCCAAGATCCCGGTCCGCCGCGCAGCCGGCGCGCCATTTCGTCGACCTCGCGCTCGTCGGCGGTTCCGCGACGAAACGGCACGCTCAAAACGGCAAGCAGCCGATGCACCACGTGGCCCGGCCGTAGATACGAACCGAGGTCCCACATCCCGCCGACCACGAGCATCAGATACACGCCGAGAACTAAGAGAAAGACGATCAACGTGAAGAGGAACAACGACCGGCACCTCCCAGCGCTTCTTTTGAATGATAACAAATGCCCAAGCGCGGCCCGGCGCCGCGCTTGGGCATCTACAAGCCGACCAGGCCGTGGAGCCGGCGCGGCGTGCACCAGTAGATCTTCTCCAATGTGGCAGGGGGCAGCGCCAAACCGCGGAGAACCGGGGGCCCGGCCGCATCGTCGTCGGCAAGCGGCGAAGGGCAAACGATACTCGTCTCCCAGAACATCCGGTGCATCCAATACCGTAGCGCGTAACGGTGCGGCTCCGGTTTTTCCGTGACGACCTGGTCGGTCCCGAACACGACGCGATCGGCCCACAGCGTCAGGAACGCCCGCGCGGCCTCCGGCTGCGCGCCGAGCTCGCGCACGATCCACCTCGTCGCGCTGGTGTCGAGGAAGAGATTCGGGTGCGCCGACAGCAGCCGGTCCAGGTGGTCCAGGTGCTCCGGGTCGCCGCCCATGTGGGCGGCTTGAAAGAGCACGGACGGGTGGCGCCGCAACCGCGCTTCGAGCTGCGGATACTGTTCGGCCTTCGTGCCGTAGCGCCCGGCGTCCGCGTACTTGGTCTCGAACCAGCGATCAGGGTCGGCGATGTGCAGCATGACCAACAGGCCGTGGCGTTCGATGGCCTCGAAGAGGGGATCGCAGCGCGGGTCGTCGAGGCGCGGGATCGCGCCGTTGACGCGATCGCGGATGCGAGGCGCCACCCAGAACTTGCAGATGCGAATCCCCATCGCGACGCCCTGCTCGAGGATGCTCAAGTTTTCTTCGATGAACGCGTCCGCTTCGGCGAATTTCTCCCAGCGCATGAACATCGACACCCGGACCTCCGGGAACGCGTCCATCGACGATCGAGCGTGCTCGATCCACGCCAGATTGACGATCCGCTCGACGTTGTAGCGTCGGGCCGCGGCCATGAAGTCGCGGTCGAATTCGCGGTCGACGGCGTGCCAGAGGTGCACATGGAGGTCCCAAAGTGGGCAATCCACGACTGGGGGCGGCGGAACCAAGAACCCGTCACGGCGGGCCGCTTCGACGATCTCGGAGTTCATGCGCGAAAGCCCTTCACGCGCCGGCCCCGCCAAGCGAGGGCAGCCTCGGCGCTGCTTTGGTTAGCAATATGTGGATAACTTCTTCGTTTTCCACATCTTGGTCTGAGTTTTCCGACTGTTATCGAACAATTCCCGCCCTCGTCCATTCGGTCCGCAATGTTGCGACGAGCGGGGACTAACCCGACAGAAATCGAAATCCCCCCCCATGATGGAACAGAAGATGGGTCCTCCGACCGCACAATTCCGGATTTGGAAAGTCGCCGAAACCAAGTTCACCCTCACGGATTGGGAGGATACCGCTTGGCGCGTCTGGGCCACCGACTCCGTACAGGACGCGGAGCGGCTCTCCGAGTTCGCCGGACGCCTCTGCTACCAGAGCTGGAACAATCCGAGCGGGCGCAGCAACTCCCAGTATCTCCGGAACATCATCGGGATGCAGCACTTCAGCGTGCTCGAGCATGCCGGCTTCTCGCTCGTCCTGACCGGCATCTCGCGAGCGCTGACACACGAATTCGTCCGGCACCGGCATCTGTCCCCTTCTCAGCTCAGCCAGCGGTTCTTCAATGAAGAAGACGCCGCGGTCGTCGTGCCGCCTCTGTACCGAGATGACCCCGACGCGCTGAAGATCCTCGACGAAGTGTACATGGTCGTGATGGATGCCTACCGCCGTCTCAACAAGCTCGGACAGGCAAAGCTCGACGGCCTCGCCGATCGGCGCATGCGCCGAAAGAGGGCACGGGAAGCCGCTCGCGCCGTTCTGCCGAACATGATCGAGACGCACATCGTCATGAGCGGGAATCACCGCTCGTGGCGGGAGTTCTTCGAGAAGCGCGGCTCCGCACACGCCGATTCCGAGATCCGTGAGGCCGCGGTCCGCATCTTCGTCGAGGTCGCCCAGCCGATGGCGCCGGCGATCTATCAGGATTTCCGCGTCGCGCGCCAGACGCTGGACAACGGCGAATCGATCGACGTGCTCGAACGGTTTCCGTTAGAGGACGCTACCGAGTAAGTGGGGCGCCGGGCCCGAGCCGGCGCGTCATGTACAAGAGGTGGCGGGCGCCGAAGATCCCGCGATAGATGCCGACGGCTTGCCGGCGGCGCATCGCGAACCCGATCGACTCGTACAGGCGGATAGCCGCGTCGTTTCCCTCCACCACGTAAAGGGCGGCTTCTTCCCGGCCTGCGCGCTCCGCGTCTTCGAGCAACGTCCGCATCAAGGCCCGGCCGACGCCGGCGCCGCGCGCGTCGGGACGAACGACGACGGCCTCGATCATCGCCGTTCGTGACGCTGGGCCGGCAGCACCCATCGACAACAAGAGCAGGAACGCCCGCAGCGCCCGCCAGAACGGGAGGTGTCGGCGGAGCACGGGCCACAATGGGGGCGGCGGCGCGCTCGTCGACATCGTCAGCGTCGCGGTTCCCGCGATCACCCCGCCGTGCTCCGCTACGTAGACCGTGCCGGACGATGGCAGTTCCGCCAACAGGCGGGCGGTCTGCTCGCCGTTCCTCCCGAAGATCGGCGCGAATTTGTCTGGGAACCCGATCGCCACGAGCGCGCCAATCGTCCGCCGATCGGCCTGGCGCGCCGGCCGCACGAAGATGGGCTCGAACGCCGTGCTCACCGCCGGGCGATCAAAGCCGGCCGTAGACAGGAATCGCCGCGCCTGTGACATCGCCGGCGTTCTCCGAGCACAAGAAGTGGATGACCTCCGCGAGGCGTTCCGGCGTCACCCACCGCGCGGGGTCCGCTTGCGGCATCGCGGTCCGGTTCTGCGGCGTGTCGATGACGCTGGGCACGACGCAGTTGCAGGTGACTCCCGCCTCCTTGACTTCCGCCGCGACCGACGCGGCGAAAGCGACCAAGCCCGCCTTTGCAGCGGTGTACGCCGATTTCTTCGGTACCGGCTGGAAGACGGTGCGGGAAGCGACGCAAACGATGCGTCCGGCGCCGCGGGCGATCATTTCCGGCAGCACCGCACGGACCATCAAAAACGCGGGCGTGAGATTAATCGCGAACTGCCGTTGCCAGTCGTCGAGCGTCGTCTCGACCACGGGTTTGCCGCCCCACCCGCCGATCAGGTGCACGAGGCCGTCGATGCGACCGAAACGATCCAACGTTTCCTTCGCCACGCGATCGGCCGTCGCTTCGCTGTCGATGCGCGCCTGAATCGCGAGGACGGGGTCGGCGCTCGGCTCAACGCCGAACGGGCCGAAGTCGAACGGGCGCGTATCGAGCGCGGCGACCGCCGCGCCCCCCGTCAGGAACCTCCGCGTGACCGCCGCGCCCAGGTTCCCGCCGGCGCCCGTGATCAGAACGACGCGTTGCGTCGACGTGCCTTTCATGGCGCACCTCTCCGGACCATGTTCCCTAGGACGCGATCTGGCGCAACCGCGGCGCCAACGCCAGTGCCGCGACGATAGTCAGGGCGCCGCCGACGCCCAGCGCGAGGGGAATGCCGAAGATCTCGGCCAACGCGCCCGCCGGCAGCGTGCCGAGCGTCATCGACGAGAATGCCACCATCTGATACAAGCCCATGGCGCGGCCGCGCATTCCCGGGTCGACGTGCGTTTGCACGAGCGTGTTCGACGCGGCCTGAGTCGTCGACTGGAACAGACCGACGACGACGAGAAACGACGCCGCGATCGCCAAGGTCGGAGAGAACGCGAACAAGATGACGGCGGCGCCGAAGATCATCGCCGACGACGACAGCAGGCTGCTGAGGCCGCGATCCTGCATGCGTTGAAGGTACAACGTCGAGAGCAGCGTGCCGAGCCCCGGAGCCGCTTGTAGCAGGCCCAAGCCCGCCGAGTCGGTGTTGACGACGCTGCGCGCGAACGTCGGCATCAAGCGAATGTACGATCGCCCGAAGAAACCGGCGGTCGCCGTGCTGATCAATGCCAGCAGGAGCACGCGGTTGCTGCGCAGCAGCCGAAACGCCTCGGCGATGTCCTCGGACATGCGCGCGCCGGTCGCCGGGCGGGGCGGCAGCGGACGCATGCGCGACAACGCGATGAGCACGGCGAGGAACGAGACCGCGTTCAACGCGAAGCATCCGACCTCGCCGGCGACCGCGATTACGATGCCGCCGAGGGAGGGGCCGAAGACGCCGGCGCCATTGAACGCGACGGAATTGAGGTTGATCGCCTGCAACATCTCCCGGTCCTCGACGAGCTGCGGCATCAGCGATTGGCGCGTCGGACCGTCGAAGGCGTTCAACAACGAATTGACCCCAGAGATCGCGATCAGTTGCCACACGCGAATCTCGCCGGTCGCCGTCAGGATCGTGAGCAGGACGGCGCTGCTGGCCTGTAGCAGGTTCGTCCAATACAGCACGCGCAACCGATTCGTACGATCCGCGAGCGCCCCGCCGACGACCGACAGGAACAATCGCGGCACGGCTTGCGTCACCGCGAGCACGCCTAGATAGACCGGGGACAGCGTCAAACGATCGATGAGGTATCCGGTCGCGACGAATTGCATCCACGTTCCGACGTTGGAGACGACGAGGCCGATCCACAGCAGGCGGAAATCGCGATGACGAAGCGGCGCGAACAGGCTGCGGCGTTGCGTCATGGAACGCGGCGAAGGTCGACGACCCGTCGGAGCTTGCCGCCGTCGCCGCGCTCCAGGGCACCGGGCGCGACCAGCGTCAGCCTCGTCGAGATCCCCAACACGCCGCGGATCGCTTCGTTCGTCCGTTCCAGAAGGTTGTGGACCCGCTCGTCGTCCGGATCGAGGCGGCCGCCAACGCCGCTGTAGTAGAGCGAGTCGACTTCGATCCGCACTTCCAGATCGTCACCGGCGCGGGCCCGCGTCGCCACGAGTTGATAGGCGGGCGTCAATTGCGGTTGCGATACGATCGCCGCCTCGATCTGCGACGGCAAAACGTTGATGCCGCGGACGATCAGCATGTCGTCCGTGCGCCCGACGATCCTCGACATGCGCACGTGCGTGCGACCGCAGCGGCACGGCGTCGGATCCAGCGACGTCAGGTCGCCGGTGCGATAGCGGATCAGAGGCAGCGCTTCCTTCGCGAGCGTGGTCAGCACGAGCTCGCCGCGCGCCCCGCCGGCACGGGAACCAACGTCTCCGCATCGACGATCTCGGCGATGAAGTGATCCTCTTGAACGTGCGCGCCGTCCTTGGCCTCGCGGCACTCGAAGCTCACGCCCGGTCTCATGACCTCGCTCAACCCGTACAGGTTGAGGGCGTCGACGCCCAGCGCTTCCTCGATCTGCGCGCGCATCGTATTCGTCCACGGTTCCGCGCCCAACAGCGCGCCGCGAAGCCCCAGCGTCTCGGACGGATGGCCGCGCTGCCGTATAACGCCGGCAATCGCCCATGCCAGCGTCGGCGTACACGCCAGCACCCGCGCGCCGAGGTCGGTGAGTAGCGTCAGCTGCCGTTCCGGATGGTCGTCGGAGACGGGAACGACGGTCATCCCCAAGCGGTCGGCACCGGCGTGCAGGCCGAGGCCGCCGGTGAACAAGCCGTAGCGATAGGCGTTCTGCAAAATGTCCCCGGGGCGGACGACGCCGGCCGCCAGCGCGCGGGCGCAGAGCTCCGACAACTGCTCCAGATCGGTTCGCGTGTAGGAGACGATCGTGGGTTTCCCCGTAGTGCCCGACGACGCGTGGATGCGTGACGCGTCGCGCTGGGATACCGCGAGCAACCCTAAGGGATACGCGGCCGCGAAGTCCGACTTCCGCGTGAACCACAGACCTTGCAAGTCTTCGACGCCGCGGATTCCGTCCGGGCGCACGCCGGCCTCTTCGTAGCGCGCCCGCAAGAACGGCACGCGATCGTAAGCGGTTCGAAACGTCCGTAGCAGGCGAGCGCTTTGCAGCCGCCGAAGCTCCGCCGCGGGTAACGTCTCCATGGCGGGATTCCATATCATGGCCGCTGAGTTCGGGCCGAAAAAGATCGAATCCTCTCGTCCCCGGTCGTGCCTACGGCGTACCGCCCCATCGCCCAACGAGGATGAGGACGACGACCGCGACAGCCGTCAACGCGACGACGAGCGTCGTCGCGACGTCGAGACGCCCCGCCTGAACCGCGTCGTAGATCGCCAGCGACATCGTGCGCGTCCGACCGGGGATGTTGCCGGCGACCATCAACGTGGCACCGAATTCGCCCATCGCACGCGCGGCAGCGAGCACGACGCCGGCGATGACCCCCTGCCGCGCGAGCGGCAGCGTCACCAGACCGAACTGCTGCGCGCGCGTCGCGCCGTCGATGCGCGCGGCCTCGAGCAACGACACCTCGACCGATTCGAACGCCGCCTTCGCCGTCCGCACGACGTATGGAAACGCGGCGACCGACGCCGCCGCGACTGCGGCTTGCCAGCTGAAGACGAGCGGCGCGCCGATGACCGATTCGTACAGGCGGCCGATCGGGCTGTCCCGCCCGATCGCCAGGAGCAGGTAGTAGCCGAGGACCGTCGGCGGAAGCACCAACGGCGCCGCGGTGACGGCCTCCACGACCGAACGGCCGCGAAAGGTTGAGACCGCCATCGCGTAAGCGACCGCCACCCCGGCGAGCGTCGCAATCAGGGTTGACCACAACGTCACGCGAAGGGTCAGCGCCAGCGGCGCCCAATCGACTGACAGCGCGTTCATGGACCTCGTTCTCCGGGCAACGAGAACCCGAACGCGCGCAGGACGGTGCGGCCTGGCGGACTCATGACGAAATCACCGATTCGGCGTGCGGCCGCCTCGTTCGGACGATCGCGAACGACCGCGAAGGTCTGCCGCAACGGCCGGTGGAGATGGGCGGAGACCAGCGTGTAACGTCCCTCCGCCCGCGATGACGGCGGGACTGCCAGCGACAGCGCGAGGATACCGATGTCCGCGTTGCCCGTGCGCGCGAGCTGGAAGGCCTGCGACACGTTCTCTCCGTAGACGAGCCGCTCTTGCACGTGCTCGAACAACCCAGCGCGGCGTAGCGCCTCGACCGCGGCTCGACCATAAGGGGCGTGGGCGGGATTCGCGATCGCGACGAATCGGACGGGTTGGGAAGCGACGACCGACAAACCGCGGGACACGTCGAACTTTGTTGCCGCACGCGTCCAGACGACGAGGCGTCCCATGGCGTAGAGCGTCGAGGATCCGGGCAGGACACGCCCCTGTGCCGCCAGCTGTTGGACGTATTCCTCGTCCGCCGAGAAGAAGACGTCAAACGGGGCGCCTTGCGCGATCTGCGTCGCGAGGATGCCCGACGATCCGTACGTGACGACGGTTCGCGTGCCCGTCGCGCGCTCGAATCGCGGCAGGAGAAGGTCGAACGCGAAGCGCAGATCGGACGCCGCGGCCACCGTCACGACCGGCGGGGGCGTCGCCCCGACGGCACCGCCGCCGATCGTCGCGGACACAAAGACGACCCAAACCAGCAACGCGCGAAGAAAGCGCTCGGCCCGATACGCTGGACTACGCACGGGCCAGCATGACCTCCGTGGATTTGACGATCGCCAGAACCCGAGCCCCGACCGCGAGTCCGAGTCGTTCCGCCGATGACCGCGTGATGATCGAGACCAGCTCCTGGCCGCCGATCGCGACGCGAACCTCCGCCATCACGCCACCGTAGGTGATCTCGACGATACGTCCCCGCAATTGGTTGCGCGCGCTGATCTCCA
>VGFF01000057.1 GCA_016868955.1 Armatimonadota bacterium | reverse complement strand
TCGTGTGGGATTGGCTCACCGGCCAGATTAGCGCGCTGCTCTATGAGTTGTTCCGGTTCACCGGCTCCTACGGCTGGGCGATCATTCTCCTCACGATTGTCATCAAAGCCGCTCTTCATCCGCTCACGCGAAAGCAGTTGAAGTCCATGAAGGAGATGCAGAAGCTCGCGCCGCTTCTGCAGAGCCTGCAGCGCAAGCACAAGGAGGATCCGCGGCAGCTGAACCGGGAAATGATGGATTTGTATCGGGCGCACGGCGTGAATCCGCTCAGCGGATGCCTGCCGATGGTCTTGCAGATGCCGATCCTGTTCGCCTTGTACAACGTCTTGAGTCACACTGCCAACTTTCGTTCGCTGCAAGGTGAGCCGCTCAAGAACATCCCATTTCTCCCGTGGGATCTCCTCGTTCATCCCATGACCGTCATCTCGGAGATCGGTAAGTTCGGGATCTACGGCGCGGCCTTCTACGCGGCGATTCCAGTGCTGATCGCGGGATCGACGTGGATGCAGCAGAAAGTTTCGGTGACGGATCCGAGCCAAGCGCGCATGTTCGTCTTCATGCCGTTCCTTATCGGCTACTTCAGCTTGAACTTCCCGGTTGGCCTTTCCCTGTACTGGTTCACGTCGACGATGGCCTATGTCGCCGAGTACCTACTCGTCGTCGGATTGCCCGGATCGGCGCCGAAGGCGTCGCCGGCGCCCCCGGCGCCTGAGGAGCCGCGCCCGAAGCCGACAGAACACCGCGAGCGTGCGGCCGGTACGACGCGGCGAAAATCGAAGGGGAAGTAGAAAGGCGGGGCGAGCGATGAGGGAAGTTTTCGGCTCCGGTCGGACCGTCGAGGAGGCCATCAACGCGGCGCTCCGTGAGATCGGGCGCACCCTCGATCAGGTGGATGTCGAGGTCCTGGACGAAGGCACCAAAGGGGTCTTCGGCCTTGGCGCTCGGCTTGCGCGCGTTCGACTCATCCCCATCGAGCTCGCCGGTGACGCGGCACCTGCGCTCCCGGTGCCCGACGCGGCCGTCGCCGCGCGCGTAGAAACCCTTGCGCGCGAGTTGGTGGATCGCCTTGGCTATTCGGTCGAGATTGGCGTGAAGCCGGCGGGGACCGTCGTTGAAGTGCGGCTATCCGGCGACGACCTCGCTCCTTTGATCGGAAGGCACGGACAAACCATAGACGCGCTTGAGACGATCGTGTCCTTGATGGTCACTCGCGGCACGGGCCACCGCTACCACGTCGACTTGGACGTGGGCGGCTATCGACAGCGGCGCCGGCTTCAAGTAGCGGAGATGGCGCAGCGGGCTGCCCGTCGTGCGCTCCGGGACCGGCGCCCGGTTCATCTGCCCTCGATGGACGCTAGGGAACGCCGGATCGTTCACTCCACCTTGACGGAGGAAGGCCGCGTCACGACGCGGAGTGAAGGCGAGGGAGAAACGAGGCACGTCATCGTCGAACCGTCGACGCTTGCGGAGTCTCGGCCCGCTCGTACGGTACGGCGTGGGCCCGGCCCTCGTGTCGGCGGCCGAATGCCTACCGAGTCGGGCCTTCCCGCGGATGACGATTGACGAAGGCGCGCACACCCTCGGATTCGACCTCACCGTAGAACAACACCGCCAGCTTTCGTGCCACCGAGACGCGTTGACGCAGTGGAGTCAGCGCGTTGGCCTCGTCTCCGCGTCGTCGCTGCGGCATGTGGACGAAACCCATTTCCTCGACAGTCTCGTCTTGCTCAAGCTTGCGGATGTGGCCGAGGGCGCATGCGTTCTCGACATTGGATCGGGCGCGGGGTTTCCCGGGCTCGTCTGGGCGGTCGCCCTGCCGCACGCGCACATGACACTTCTGGAACCCCGGCGAAAGCGCGCGGCGTTCCTCGAGTTCGTCGTGACCCACTGTGGGGTCAGCAACTGCCGTGTCGTTACGGAGACCATCGAGGAGCATGCGCGCCGTGCGAATGTCGGCCCTTACGATGTCGCGGTGAGTCGCGCCGTGCGCGTGACGGCTCCGTTCGAGGATGCTGTGGTCCGAACGCTGTCCGCCCATGGCAAGTTCGTCCACCCGATCATGGTTGGCGATCATCGACGCGAAACCGGTACGGTGAGGACGCTCAGTTTGCCGTGGGATCGAACCCGATCGAGAATTGTTCGGATACGCCCTGCCGCTATGTAGACTGGACTTGTGGTCGGACCATACTACCAGACAGACAATGCTATTCCTCGAGAAATAGAAACCCGGGCAGGAAAAGGCCACCCAATCTAAAATTCGTGATTTGTGGCTAAGGTGATCGCTGTCGCGAATCAAAAGGGTGGAGTCGGAAAGTCTACGACGGCGATCAATGTCGGTGCCTACCTTGCCCGAATCGGACGAAAGGTCCTGCTGGTAGACATCGATCCACAGGCGAACGCAACAAGTGGCCTTGGGATCAAAAAGACCTACCTTCGAGTGTCGACATATGATGTTCTCATTAGAGGCACGAATTTTCGGGAAGCAGCCCTGCCGACCGAGCTCGAAACCCTCGATCTGGCCGCCAGTAACATCGATCTCGCAGGCGCTGAAGTCGAGCTTGTCGGCATCGAGAATCGCGAGACGCGACTACGTGGCGCGCTAACGGAAATACGCGCACGATATGACGTAATCTTAATTGATTGTCCGCCGTCGCTTGGATTCTTGACGTTGAACGGACTCGTAGCAGCGGACATGGTACTCATTCCGCTTCAGTGCGAGTACTACGCACTGGAGGGCCTGTCTCAACTCATGTCCTCCGTCGATCTTGTGAGAAAGGCGTTCAATCCTCGCCTCGAGGTAAGCGTCGTGCTGACGATGTACGACGCCCGCATCAACCTCTCGGAGCAGGTCTCCCGTGAAGTGCGGACACACTTTGGCGACCAGGTCTTCGCGACCATGATTCCACGGAGCGTCCGTCTCGCCGAAGCGCCAAGCCATGGACGGCCCATCGTGCTCTACGATCCACAGTCTCGCGGGGCAAGGGCGTATGAGGACTTGGCGCACGAAGTCGACCGCCGCATCTCGAAGCGCGTGGAGGCGATTGACTCATGACGGAAGGAAAAAAACGCGGCCTGGGACGCGGTCTCAGCGCTCTGATCCCAAGTGCGGGGCAAGGTCCGCCCTCTGAGCAGCTCGAGAACATCGCCGTTGACCGGATACGGCCGGGGAAGTATCAGCCCCGGGACGCCATCGATCGCGACTCATTGGACGCCCTCGCCGATTCGATCCGCGCGCACGGTGTTATCCAGCCGATCGTGGTCCGCCACGTCGGATCCGGGTTTGAAATCATCGCCGGCGAGCGAAGGTGGCGAGCCGCTCAGCAGGCGGGTCTTGAGTTCATCCCGGCGGTGATACGCCATTTGACCGATGCGGCATCACTGCAGGTCGCGCTCGTCGAGAACCTGCAGCGAGAAGATCTGAACCCCGTAGAGCGTGCCCGCGCGTATCGCCGCCTACTCGACGAGTTCGGTTTGACGCAGCAACAGATCGCTGAGGCGGTTGCTCGGAGCCAACCTTCAATTGCCAACGCTTTGCGGCTGCTCTCGCTGGAGAGCCCGATTCTCGAAAGCGTGGAACGAGGCCAAGTGTCGGAGGCGCACGCTCGCCTGCTCCTCGGTGTGTCTCATGGCGCTGAACGCTTGAGATTGTGGACCCAAACGGCTGAGCGTGGGCTGTCGGTCAGAGAGCTACAAGAGTTGTTGGGTGGAACACCCGCCCCCGACAGCTCTGCGGCGCAATCGAAAGTTCGACGCGGGCGGCGCCCGAAACGGGCCGATCCTAACCGAGTCGCATTGGAAGAGTCGTTTCGCCAGAAACTCGCCACGCAGGTGCGGATTCGGCACGGCCGGAAGAAGGGCGTCGTCGAGATAGAGTACTATTCCGAAGATGATCTTATGCGGATCGCAGAGATCCTTTTGGGACACGCAGCGTGGGGTGAGTGACGACAGTATTTCGCGAGAAATACCGGTTTGCTGCATCATGAGGGGCGTATCCAGTGAAGGCTGATATTGATCGCTTGCTGGCGGAGCGCGGTCTCGATGCGATTGTTGCGATGGGCGGCAGCCACGATCCGAACGTCTCCTACCTGATGAACGGGGCAGCGATCCATGACGGTGTGATCGTCGTACAGCGGCGAGGAATCGCGCCGGTGTTGTGTCATGGGCCCATGGAACGAGGAGAGGCAGCGACAACTGGCCTTCGAACACGAAATCTAGGCGAGTATGACCTACGTCGGATTCTCGAGGAGGAGCAGGGAGACCGGTTGCGGGCGCGCGTTCGGATGCTCCGGCAGGTGTTTGCGGACGAAGGTGTCAGGGGTAGGGTGGTCTTCTACGGCCAGATGGACCAGGGCGCCGCGTACGCCCTGCTTCGCGCATTGGATGCGGCGTCCAGCGATGTCGACGTCGTCGGCGACTACGATCGGAACCTCATCAGGGATGCCCGTCGGACGAAGTCGGGCGACGAAGTGCGCCAGATTCGGCGCGTCAGCGCAGCCTGCGGACGGGTCGTTCAGAGAGTCCGCGACTACCTGTCGGTTAGGCGCCGTGAGGACGGCATCGTGCACACAGAGGACGGGCGCCCACTCCTCATTGGAAACGTGCGGAGAATGCTCCGCGCTTGGTTGTTGGAAGAAGGCCTTGAGGATACCGGCACGATCTTCGCGCAAGGAGCGGATGCCGGCCTCCCGCACTCCCGCGGCGATGATAGCAGACCCGTCCGTACCAGCCAGGCGATCATCTTCGACATCTTCCCTCGTCCGGTCGGGGGCGGCTATCACACGGACATCACGCGAACGTGGTGCATCGGGCCGGCACCAGCGGAATTGCGCGCAACCTATGATGTCGTCCTCGAGGCTTATCGCAAAGCGACGTCAGCCCTGAAAGTCGGCGGTCGGTGTGCGGACTACCAACGGCTCGTGTGTGACCTTTTCGAACAGGCAGGGCACCCAACGCCGCGCACTCATTCGACTACCCATGTGGGATACGTCCACAGTCTCGGGCACGGGGTCGGCCTAGAGGTACACGAGGAACCACGGATCTCCGACTTCCCGGGAAATGACGACGCGTTACAGCCGGGTATGGTGTTCAGTATAGAGCCCGGTCTATATTATCCTAACAAACAAATAGGCGTAAGATTAGAGGATACCTGGCGGATCGACTCGTCGGGGCGCCCGGAAAACCTGACGGCATCGTCGCTCGAGTTGGAGATCTAGCTCCGTGGAGACTTCATCCGCAATCACGCTGCCCGTGAACCGCGATGAGGCCTACGCCGTGGTGTGCCAGTGGATCGAAAGCCAGGCACTTCGTAGGCACATGTTAGCGGTCGAAGCAGCCATGCGGGCGTATGCGCGTCGGCTTGGAGAGCCGGAAGAATCGTGGGCGATCATCGGTCTCGTTCACGATCTCGATTACGAGAAGCATCCGTCACAAGATGCGGGACACCCGTTCGTCGGCGCGGACGCTTTGCGCGCCATGGGCTTCCCCGGGGAAGCAAGTCGAGCCGTTCTCTCGCACGCCGACTACAGCGGCATCGTCCGCGTGACGCCGTTGGAGAAGGCTCTCTACGCCTGCGACGAACTGTGCGGGTTCGTCTTCGCGGTCGCGCTCGTCAAGGGAAAGTCGCTGCGCGACGTCGACGCGGCGTCGGTGCAAAAGAAGATGAAGGACAAGGCGTTCGCCAAAGGCGTCCGCCGGGAAGACATCGTGCGCGGCGCGGACGAGCTCGGTGTCCCGCTCGACGATCACATCACGATCGTCATCGACGCCATGCGATCCATAGGGCCTGAGTTGGGCTTGAGCGTATAGTGTCGAGTCGACCGGACGGGCAGACTTTTCGTGAAGCGGCGGGTTCGCTCGTCGAGTGGATCGCAGCATACCTGGATCACAGCGAGACGTACCCGGTCCTCGCGAACGTGGAACCCGGTCACGTAAAAGCGTCCCTGCCCTCGATCCCGCCCGCGGATCCGGAGCCGTTCGCCTCGATCCTCGACGATGTCGACCGCGTCATCATGCCGGGCGTAACGCATTGGAACCACCCCTCGTTCTTCGCCTACTTTGGCATCACCGGCTCCGCGCCGGGGGTGCTCGGCGAAATGTTATCGGCGGCTTTGAACCTCAACGGCATGTTGTGGAAGACCTCCCCGGCGTTGACCGAGCTCGAGGAGGTCGTGCTCGACTGGCTGCGGAAGATGATGGGGTTTCCGTCCCCGCTGTTTGGCATCGTCATGGACACGGCGTCGATCGCCTCGCTGTGCGCGATGGCCGCGGCCCGTGAAGCATTGGGGTTGAACATTCGAGAACGGGGAATGGCGGGCAGGTCCGATCTGCCGCGGCTCCGCGTGTACACGTCGGAACAGGCGCACTCCTCGATCGAGAAGGGCGCCGTGGCACTCGGCATCGGGTTGGAGGGCGTCCGCAAGATCCCGACCGACGATGCTTATCGGATGCGACCTGACCTCCTGGAGGCGGCGGTGCTGGAGGACCGAGCCGCCGGCTGGTTGCCGGTTTGCGTCATCGCGACCGTCGGGACGACGTCGACGACGAGCATCGACCCGATTCCCGCCATCGCCGATGTTTGCACGCGGCACGGCCTTTGGCTGCACGTCGACGCCGCATATGGCGGCGCGGCCGCGATCGTACCCGAGAATCGAGATGTCTTGGCCGGGTGCGAACGGGCGGATTCCGTCCTCGTGAATCCGCACAAATGGCTCTTCGTGCCCATCGACTTCACAGCGTTCTACACGCGGCGTCCGGATGATCTTCGGCGCGCTTTCTCGCTCGTCCCAGAGTACTTGCGAACGGACGACGCGACGACGAACTTGATGGACTACGGATTGCAGCTCGGACGGCGCTTTCGCGCGCTCAAGTTGTGGATGGTCATCCGCATGTTCGGAACGACGACGATGCAGGACGTGATCCGCGGGCACATGGCAATGGCCCAGGAGCTCGCGCACGCGATCGACGATGACGCCGAGTTCGAGCGCGCTGCGCCGGTGCCATTTTCAACCGTTTGCCTACGCGCCGTGCCCGGCGGTGTGCCGGATGAGGATCTCGATCGGTTCAACGAGGTGCTCATGCACCGGGTCAACGGGACCGGTGAAGCGTACCTATCGCACACGCGGCTAAAGAGTCGACTTACCCTTCGGATCGCGATCGGGCACCTCCGCACCGAGCGCCGACACGTCTGGCACGCGTGGGCTCTGTTGCGAAGACACGCGCGGGAACTCGCCGCCTCGTGGCGAACACCCAACGCGGGGGGTGTCCCGTGACCGCATTGGAGATCCACGATGCGATCGTCCCGATCATCGGCGGCGCGGTCGCGCTGCTCGCGGGCCTCGTGTTGTGGCTGGGGTGGCGGCTGCGTGCGTTGGGACGAGCGGTAAGAATCACCCAGATCGACGAAAGCACGAAGACGTTCGCCGAGCACGAGCAGAGCTTGCGCCAGCTCCGCGCCGAGCAGGTCCGACTCACCGCCAAGCTGACGGAGGTCGACAGACTCATCGCGACCGCCGTGCGACACGTGGGCGTCGTTCGTTACGATGCGTTTCGGGAGATGGGAGGCAAGCTCTCCTTCTCGGTCGCGTTTCTCGACGATCGCGGTGACGGTGTCGTCCTGACGGCGCTGAATGGACGAGATGGCGCGCGCGCTTACGCGAAGGCAGTCGCGGATGGACGCTCCACCGTGCCGTTGTCCGACGAGGAAAAACGGGCCTTGTCGATAGCTCGGGAAACCCGCGCAGGGACGGACGCGGTCGCAAGCGTTTGAACAGAAGAGCCGGAGCGACAGGCGGCGCCTGCCGCGAGAGGAGAGATGTACAGCGATCGCCGTGACGCTGGCCGACACCTGGCGAAGGCGCTGAGGGCTCGCCCTCATGCCTACTCCGGCGGACTCGTCATGGGGATTCCGCGAGGCGGGTTGGATGTCGCGGCCGAGGTCGCGGCCGCGCTGGGCTGCGATCTCGACGTCGTCGTTCCAAGGAAGCTGCCGGCGCCGTTCAACGAGGAGCTGGCGATCGGCGCCGTCGCTGAAGACGGAACGACCTGCGTCGATCCTCGCGCGCGGGGGCTCGGAATCGACGACGTTTACATCGAAGCGGCAAAGGCTCGCCAGCTGCATGAAATTCAACGGCGCCTGGTGGCTTATCGGGGAGATCGGCGGCCACCCGAGCTCCGTGGCCGTACCGTGATCGTCGTCGATGACGGGATCGCAACCGGCGCGACGATGATCGCGGCGCTGAGGTTCGTGCGAACCCGCGGCGCGCGGACGATCGTGGCCGCCGTTCCGGTCGCGCCGCCGAGCGTCTTCGCACTCCTATCGTCGGAGTGCGAAGACGTGGTTTGCCGTTGGCAGGCTTCGCAGCTCGCCGCCGTAGGGCAAGCCTACGAGGACTTTCATCAAGTGTCGGATGAAGAGGTGAAGGCCATTCTGCGCGCCGCTTGGGATCGCACGACGTGACGGCCAGGGGTCCGATTGTCGCGTGAGTCCAAAGGTAGCATTCTCGGAGTTGAGATGACCGAAACACTGAAGCAGACTCCGCTCCATGCTCGGCATGTGGCGGCCGGAGCCCGGATTGTCCCGTTCGGCGGCTGGGACATGCCCGTCCAGTACGCGGGAATCGTCGAGGAGCACCGTGCGGTCCGCGCGAACTCCGGCGTCTTCGATGTCTCGCACATGGGCGAGTTCTGGCTTGAAGGTCCGCACGTGCTCGAAGAGCTGAATGCGCTGCTGTGCAACGACCCGCGGCGCCTCGTCGACGGACAGGCGCTGTACTCGCCGATGTGCAACGACCGCGGCGGGATCGTCGACGATTTGCTGCTCTACCGTTTCGCGGCCGATCGATTCCTCCTGGTCGTCAACGCGTCCCGGCGCGAAGCCGACCTCGCGTGGGTCAAAACGCACCTGGCGCGTTCGTCGGTGCGCGACGCCTCTTCGGAGATTGCGCTGATCGCCGTGCAAGGTCCGCGCGCTCCGGAGATCGTCCAATCATTGACGACCGCGGGCCTGTCGACGATCGGCTACTATCACTTCCTGCCCAACGCGGAAGTGGCTGGCGTCCGCGCCATCGTCTCCCGTACCGGATACACGGGAGAAGACGGATTCGAGTTGTACGTCGATTGGAACGAGGCGGGAAAGCTCTGGGACGCGCTCCGCGGGAAAGAGGTCCCGCCGGCCGGGCTTGGCGCCCGCGATACCCTGCGGCTCGAGGCCGGATACCTCCTCTACGGAAACGACATGGACGAAAGCACCTCGCCAATCGAAGCCGGCCTCGCCTGGACGGTCAAGCTCGAGGACCGCACCTTCGTCGGGTCAGAGGTCGTTCGTCAACACAAGGAGCGTGGCGTTACCCGGGTTCTTGCCGGGTTTGCGCTCCGCGAGCGCGCCATTGCGCGACATGGGGCGGCGCTGCTCAAAGACGGCGCGCCGGCGGGCGTGGTCACCAGCGGTACGTTCGCCCCCTCGATCGAAAAGAGCGTGGGCCTCGGTTACGTGCCGCCGGCGCTCGCGGCGCCGGGCACGCTGATCGCCGCCGACGTTCGTGGCCGTTCAATCGAAGCCGAGATCGTCAAGTTGCCGTTCTATCGGCGAACACGCCGCACTAAGCTGTAGCTCTCGTCCGGCGGAACGAACGCCGGGAGATTCCGGGAGGATCATGTGTACCCTCAGGACCTGAAGTATTCGCAAGAGCACGAGTGGGCGAAGCTCGAAGACGGCCTCGTGCGGGTTGGCATCACGAAGTTCGCCGCCGACAAGCTCAGCGACATCGTGTACGTCGAACTGCCGAAGGTCGGCGCCGAGCTCCGCTTCATGCAGCCGTTCGGCGTCGTCGAGTCCGTCAAGGCGGCGTCGGACCTGTGCGCGCCGATCAGCGGTACGGTCGTCGCGGTCAACGAACCGCTGACCCAGGCTCCGGAAGGCATCAGCGCCGATCCGCACGGCGCGGCCTGGATGATCGTCGTCAAGCCGAGCGCACTGGGTGAGCTCGATCAATTGATGGATGCGTCGGCGTACAGCAAGTTCATAGGAGAAGGTTGATGCGGTACATCCCGACAACCCCGAAAGAGCGTGACCGCATGCTCGAGGTCATCGGCGTGCGCGCGCTCGACGACCTTTTCGCCGACGTGCCGGCCTCGGTGCGACTCAATCGCGTCCTCGACCTTCGGCCGGCATTGAGAGACGCCGGCGTCATCGCCTATCTGGGGGAGCTGGCGGCGGCCAACGGCGACGCGGATCGGCTCACCTGCTTCCTCGGCGCGGGCGCATACGATCATTTCATCCCGCCCGCGGTTTGGCAGCTCGTCACGCGTGGCGAGTTCCTGTCGGCTTATACGCCGTATCAGGCCGAGATGATGCAAGGCGAGTTGCAGGCCGGTTACGAGTACCAATCGATGATCTGTGAGCTGCTCGCGATGGACGTCGCGAACGCGTCGATGTACGACGGCGCGTCCGCCGTCGCCGAGGCCGCGGTCATGGCCCGCGATCTGACGCAGCGCGATCGCGTCGTCATCAGCCGCGCGGTGCACCCGGAGTACCGGCAGGTCTTGGCCACCTATACGAAGCCGCTCGGCATTCAACTCGTCGACGTCGCGGTCGAGGACGGCCGCACGACCGCCGACGCGGTGCGCAAGGCGGTTAACGACCGCACGGCGGCGGTCGTGCTGCAGCAGCCGAACTTCTTCGGCGCGATCGAGGACGTCCGCGCGATCGCCGACGTTGCTCACGACGCGGGCGCATTGCTCGTGTTGGCGAGCGCGGATCCCCTCGCGTTCGGGCTCCTGGCGCCGCCCGGCGCTTGCGAGGTAGACATCTTCGCCGGCGAAGGGCAGGCGATCGGAAATCCTCTCAACTTCGGCGGGCCGTACCTCGGGATCATCGCCACGCGCCAGAGCTTCGTGCGGCGCATGCCGGGACGCCTTGTCGGCGCGACGGTGGACGCGGATGGCAAGCGGGGTTATGTGCTGACGCTGCAAACTCGGGAACAGCACATTCGCCGCGAGAAATCGACGAGCAACATCTGCACGAATGAAGCCCTCAACGCGCTCGCGGCGTCGGTCTATCTCAGCCTCATCGGAAAAGACGGTGCGCGCCGCGTCGCCGAGCTGAGCCTGCGCAAGACGCACTACCTCAAGGAACGAATCGCCGCCATTCCGGGATACGCGATCACGCACAAAGGACCGACGTTCCACGAGTTCGTCGTGAGGACGCCACGACCGGCGGCGATGATCGCGAAGCGGCTCGCGGCCGAGGGATTCCTCGCGGGCATGCCGCTGGGCCGATTCTATCGTGGCATGGCGAATCATCTCCTCGTCTGTGTGACGGAGTCCCGTACGAAGGACGAGATGGATCGCTTCGCGGATGCGCTCGCTCGTGCGGGCGGAAAACCACGATCCCGCGGCCGTGCCATGACGCCGTCGGCGCGCGGTTGAGAGACGAAAAGGAGTCGCGATCGTGAGCCCAGTCAAAAAGGATTCAACGCTAATCTTCGAGCGAAGCACGCCGGGTCGCCGCGCGCACGGTCTGCCGGAGTTGGACGTCCCGGAAGTGCCGTTGTCGACGCTGTTGCCGACCGGCATGGTGCGCGGCACGCCGCCGGCCCTGCCGGAAGTGAGTGAGCTGGACGTCGTTCGCCACTACACGCATCTGTCGCACCGGAACTTCTCGATCGACGAAGGTTTCTATCCGCTCGGCTCGTGCACGATGAAATACAATCCGAAGCTGCACGAAGAGGTCGCGCGCCTCTCCGGGTTCGCGCGGCTCCATCCGTACGCGCCCGATGACCTCGCGCAAGGCGCTCTGCGCCTGCTCTGGGAGCTGGGCGAGGAGCTCTCGGAGATCAGCGGCATGGATACGGTGACGTTTCAACCGGCGGCCGGCGCTCACGGGGAGATGACGGGCCTGCTGCTCATCCGGGCCTACTTCGAGGCCCGCGGCGAGCACCAACGCACGAGCATCATCGTGCCCGACTCCGCCCACGGCACGAACCCGGCGACCGCCGCGATGGTCGGTTACAAGGTCTTGACGGTGCGAACCGATCCGCGCGGCAACGTTGATCTCCAGCAGCTCAAATCGCTGATGGACGATACCGTCGCGGGCGTCATGCTGACGAACCCCAACACGCTCGGCCTGTTCGAGGAGCAAATCGACGAGGTCTCGGAGATCATTCACCGCTATGGCGGGCAGATGTACATGGATGGCGCCAATTTCAACGCGATCCTCGGTGTCACGCGCCCCGGCGATCAAGGCTTCGACGTTATGCACTACAACTTGCACAAGACGTTCACGACGCCGCACGGCGGCGGCGGCCCCGGCGCCGGCGCGGTCGGAATCAAGCAGCACCTCGCTCCGTACTTGCCGACGCCGGTCGTGTCCCATGCCGATGGCCGCTACTTCCTCGATTACGATCGACCGCAGTCGATCGGCAAGGTGAAGGCGTTCTGGGGGAACTTCGGCAATTTGGTTCGTGCCTACGCGTACGTGCGGACGCTCGGCGCCGAGGGCGTGCGCAACGTTGCGGAGTACGCTGTCTTGCACGCGAATTACGTTCGCGCGCGCCTAAAGGACACGTACAACGTGAAGTACGACCGCATCTGCAAGCACGAGTTCGTCGCCGATGGCACCCGCCAGAAAGCCCGCAACGGCGTCACGACGCGCGACATCGCCAAGCGCGTCCTCGACTACGGCTTTCATGCGCCGACCGTGTACTTCCCGTTGATCGTCGAAGAGTCGATCATGATCGAGCCGACGGAGACTGAGAGCCTCGACACGCTCGAGGAATTCATCGCCGCGATGATCGCCATCGACAAGGAAGCCGCGGAGAATCCGGAGCTGGTGAAGACGGCGCCGCACACGACGGTCGTGCGACGGTTGGATGAGGTTCGGGCCGCCCGGCAGCCCGATCTGCGGTGGCAGGCGGACCGCTAACGACCTCATGAGCACGGTTGGCCTTTGTGGGCGGCCGCGATCGGTTTGGTTTGGGTTTGGTGGGCGGCTGGGCATCGGCTGCGGCTGCGCAACGCCGTTGCGTTGACAATGGCGACGGCATCCGTGGTCGCCGTGTTCCGGTGGATCACGGCGACCGAAAGTTGGCCTCTGATGGTCGGTGGCGCGGTGGTCGCCGGATTAACCCGCGCGATCTGGAACCATGTGCTCGTCCTACAGTACACGGCGTTCGCGCCGGGATCGGAGGATCGCGCATGAGTCAGCCTGCTGCCGCGTCTGCGATTCAATTGTGGGGTGCGGCCGGCTTCGGCGCCGCTGCCCGGATTCCATCTGCGCCTGCAGTTGACCCGATGTCGTGGACACCTGATCGTTTGGGGTAGCCCCCAGGAAGGGGGTCTGCGATGGGTCCAGGCAAGAAGCCGTATCCCAAGGAGTTCCGATCGGAAGCGGTCCGGCTGGTCAAAGAGTCAGGGAAGTCGCAAAGCCGGATCGCCAAGGACCTCAGCGTTGCGCTGGAATCGCTGCG